>JBHIWE010000033.1:0-25049 GCA_041987645.1 Acidovorax sp.
GATGTATTACTCACCCGTTCGCCACTCGTCAGCATCCGAAGACCTGTTACCGTTCGACTTGCATGTGTAAGGCATGCCGCCAGCGTTCAATCTGAGCCAGGATCAAACTCTACAGTTCGATCTTGATTTTTCGCTCTTTCGAGCAACTCATAAAAAAGAATTGAAGTGAACTTCACTTCTATCTCATGAGCGTTTGTAGTGCTAAGCACTAGTTCCAAAGAACTTGGCACTCGCCATCAAACGCCCACGCTTATCGGCTGTATATTTTTAATGAACCGAAAGATCAGAATTTCTTCTTTTCTTTCAAGCTTTGCTGCGATCAGCAGAGCCTTGAATTCTAACAGGTTTTTTAAAGTCCTGTCAAACTTGAAGGTTATTCGCTTCAATCAACTTGCTTTTGCAAACCGCTTTCAGCGCAGCCTTCGATTATAACAGCATTTTTTAAACACCGTCAAGACCGAAGGTCTTTATTTCACTTCACAGAACCGATCGCATCAGCAATCAACTCCGATCAGCGAAGCCTTGAATTCTACACCGATTTCTCAACCAGTCGCAACTCAAAACCAACCTTTTTTCTCAACACCTCCGAAGCTCCTCAAGAGACATCGGCTGCGCCAAGCCCGCTAGTGTACAACGCTTTTTGCTCAGTCGCACGAACTTTGTGAAGATCGTCCTACAGACTTCATCGGCAAGCTCATCTGACGGCGGCGGTCCTACATCACAGAGCCCCACTGATAATGGGCCATGGCTCTCATAACACTTATCAATGCGCAGTTGGCCTTCGGACATGTCGCGCTGCTCGACCATGCAGGCTTCTCCCTGGAGGTTGCCGAGCGTGTCGGACTTATCGGCCGCAACGGCGCAGGCAAGTCCTCCCTGCTGAAAATTCTTGGAGGCATCTCAAAGCCGGACGACGGGGCAATGCACGTTCAGCAGAATGCTCGCATCACTTATGTAGCGCAGGAGCCGCTGCTGGACCCGGACTCGACTGTGTTCGATGCTGCCTCCCAGGGGTTGAGTGCCGTCATTGCAGTGCGCGATCAATATCTATCAGGCGCCGAAGGGCTAGACCTAGACGCGCTGCAAACGCAGATCGAAGCCTACGATGCGTGGAACTGGGAGCAGCGGGTCGAGGAAACGTTGCACCGACTGCACCTAGACGGCGACGCCAAGGTGGGCGACCTGTCTGGAGGCACCAAGAAACGAGTGGCGCTGGCCCAGGCGCTGGTGGCTCGCCCCGATGTTCTCTTATTAGATGAGCCCACCAACCATCTGGACCTCGACTCCATCGAGTGGCTGGAGGAGCTGCTGCTGGACTTCAAGGGCAGCGTAGTAACTATCACCCACGATCGGGCGTTTTTGGATCGGGTCGCCACCCGGATCGTCGAGCTGGACCGCGGGGAGCTGCGCTCCTACCCGGGCAATTTCGCACAGTACGTCGCGCAGAAGGAAGAGCAACTGGCTCAGGAGGCAGTGATCGCCGCCAAGGCGGACAAACTGCTCGCGCAGGAGGAAGTCTGGATCCGCCGCGGGGTGGAAGCACGGCGCACGCGCAGCCAGAGCCGCATCGGGCGGCTGCAGGAATTGCGGGCCCAGCGCGCCGAACGGCGGGAAGCCCTGGGGAGCGTGAAGATGGATGTCGCTTCGGGCAGCCAGAACGGCTACCAGGGAAAGATCGTGGCCGAGCTGTCGAACGTGACCAAGGCATTCGGCGACAAGGCGATCGTGACCAACTTCACGGGCACCATCCTGCGGGGCGACAAGGTCGGGCTGATCGGCCCCAATGGCGCCGGCAAGACCACCCTGCTCAAGCTGATCCTGGGCGAGCTGATGCCGGATGCCGGCACTATTCGCCGCGGCAGCAACCTGCAGATCGCCTATTTCGACCAGATGCGCAATGCGGTGGACCTGGATGCGACGCTGGAGGACTTCATCAGCCCCGGTAGCGAGTGGATCGAGATCGGCAACCAGCGCAAGCACGTCAAGAGCTACCTCAGCGACTTTTTGTTCTCTCCCGCTCGCGCCCACTCGCCGGTGCGGTCGCTCTCGGGCGGCGAGCGCAACCGACTGCTGCTGGCGCGGCTGTTCGCGCGCCCCGCGAACGTGCTGGTGCTGGACGAGCCGACCAACGACCTGGATATCGACACGCTGGATCTGCTGGAGGAACTGCTGCAGAGCTACGACGGCACCGTGTTCCTCGTCAGCCACGACCGGACCTTCCTGGACAACGTGGTGACGAGCACCATCGCCTGCGAAGGCCAGGGCCAGTGGCGCGAATACGAGGGCAGCGTGCAAGACTGGCTGACGCAGTCCCGCCGCACCAAGGCCCTGGCAACGCAGGCCGCCGCCGCGCAAACCCCGGCCACGGCGCCGACGGTGGCGGCACCTTATTCCAGCCCGAATGCACCGCAGCCCGCTCAGAGCCCGCGTGAGCCGATATCAAAAAAGAAGCTGAGCTACAAGGAGCAGCGGGAACTGGACCAGTTGCCCGACCTGATCGCCGCACTGGAACAGGAGCAAAAGCAGATTCAGGAAGAGCTGGCGGACGGCAGCATCTACGCGCGTGATGCCGCTCGAGGTGCCGCGCTGCATGCACGCGATGCCGAAATCGAGGCGCAACTGCTGCAAGCGCTGGAGCGCTGGGAAATCCTGGCGGGCTGATCAGCTGGGCATGCCCAATCGCCCGGGGCGCCAACCCGGGCGGGGGGCTCAAATGCGGTGATGCACCCGATCACTCGAGCCGCGCAGGCGTGCGATGAGCGCCGGTGCGATCTGCATAAGCGGGAGCACCTCGTCCGCAGCGCCATGGGCGATGGCTTCGCGGGGCATGCCGAAGACGATGCACGAGGCCTCGTCCTGCACATAGTTGTAGCTGCCGGCGTTCTTCATCTCGCGCATGGCCGCTGCGCCGTCATTGCCCATGCCGGTCAGCATGATGCCGTAGGCATTGCGCCCCACGACGGCAGCGGCAGACTTGAAGAGCACTTCGACCGACGGCTTGTGTCGGTTGACCGGCGGGCCGTCATCCACCACTGCCACGTAGTTGGCACCGCTGCGTGCCACATGGAACTGGGTACCGCCAGGAGCAATGTAGGCATGGCCCGGGAGGATGCGCTCGCCATGCACCGCCTCCTTCACCGTGATCTTGCATAGGCCGTTGAGTCGGGCAGCGAAGCTGGTGGTGAAGCCAGGCGGCATGTGCTGGGTGATGACGATGGCAGGCGAGTCGGCAGGCATCTGCACCAACACTTCGCGGATGGCTTCGGTTCCGCCCGTGGAAGCGCCGATGCAGATGAGCTTCTCCGTGGACACGCGGCCCAGCAAGGTGGCGGACGATACAGGCACGGCAGCGGCGGCGGAGCCCGCGGCTCCTGCCGGATGCACGGGTGCGGCTGGATTCCGCGCAGGAGCGCGCCTCACATGGGCCACGGCCGCCACACGGATCTTGTCGACGATCTGGGTGGCAAGTTCCGTCAGACCGCTGGACAAGCCCACGCGCGGCTTGGCCACAAAATCGACGGCGCCCAATTCGAGGGCGCGCATGGTCACTTCAGCTCCGCGCTCCGTCAGCGTGGAGATCATCACCACAGGCATGGGGCGCAGGCGCATCAAACGGCCCAGGAAGTCGATCCCGTCCATGCGCGGCATTTCGACATCAAGCGTGATGACATCGGGATTCGTCTCCCGGATCATCTCGCGCGCGATCAGTGGGTCATTGGCGGTGCCGATGCACTCCATGTCGTGCTGTCGGTTGATGATTTCGGCCAATAAACTGCGCACCAGTGCGGAATCGTCCACGACGATGACGCGAATCTTCCTGCTCATTCCATACCACTTTCGTTAGGCCCACTCAAAACAGATCCACCGAGCCGCCCGCCGTCGCCTTGGCTACCGTCACGACGTTGCCACGCACTTCCTGCGCAGCGGACGCATCCGGATGGGCGTGCGCAAGGCGCTTGACCATGGCCTTGCCCGTGACCGGGAAGAAGACCACCTTGCGCGGGTAGATATCCAGCACATCCTCCGACACGATAGGAATGCGCTCGGTCTGCAGATAGTTCATCACGAACTGTGTATTGCGCTCCCCGACGTTCATGGTCGTGAAGTTGTGCATCACCTGACCGCCGCCGAAGACCTTGGCCTGCATCGACTCGCGACGCGCGCCGAGTTTGAGCATCTCGTTAATCAACAATTCCATGGCATATGAACCATATCGGCCCGATACGTCGTTGGAGTCCCCGTCCGGCAACATGAAGTGATTCATGCCGCCCACCCGCGACCGACTATCCCACAGACACGCGGCGATGCAGGAGCCCAGCACCGTCATGATGACGAGGCTCTCGTTGGACACGAAATACTCGCCGGGCAACACCTTGACCGCATTGTGCTGGAAGTGATGATCCAAGAAGAAAAACGAGGCTTCGCCCGGTTTGCGCGGCGCGGATTTGAGCTCCTGCAGGGTGGATTCCTTGGCGGGGCCGGCTGCAGCGCCACCAGAGGAATAGATATCGGCACTGAGCGGCGCGATGCGGGGCGCCCGGCGCCGCTCCACAGCGTCAAAAGGCTGAGCAGGCGACGCGGGAGGAGATCCTGGACGATTGGTGGTCATGGAAGCTTTTTCTGGATCGAGGCCATGGGATCAGTCAGCGGCGTTCATAAACCGTCTTGCCACGCAGCGTAAAAAGGTCGCGGGATTCACTGAAGTTTTCGGCGTGACCGACGAACAGCATCCCCCCCGGCTTGAGCACCCGGTGAATGCGTTCGAGCACACGCCGCTGGGTGGGTCCGTCGAAATAGATCATGACGTTGCGGCAGAACACCACATCGAAGGGCTCGCGGAAGGGCCAGTCGTCCCGGATGAGGTTGACGCTCAGAAAATCGATGGCGCGGCGCAGTTCGGGCTTGACCCGCACCAGGCCGGCATTCGAAGCCTTGCCACGCAGGAAGAACTTCTGCATCCGCTCCGGGCTGACGCCCTTGAGGCTGTCGAGCCGATAGACCCCTTCGGATGCCGTCGCAAGCACCCGAGAGTCGATGTCGCTGGCCGTGAGCTTGAAGTTGGACGCGGAGTTCAGGCTCTCGAAGGCCGTCATGACGATAGAGTAAGGCTCCTCTCCCGTCGAGGCGGCGTTGCACCACACATGCCACGGCCCGGCAGGTCGCGTGCGCAAGTGCTGGGCGAAGATCTCGAAATGGTGCTGCTCACGGAAGAACGCCGTCAGGTTGGTGGTGAGCGCGTTAACGAACTCCTGCCATTCCGGGCCGTCGTGCTTTTCCAGCCAACCCAGATAGTCGTGAAAGCTCGAATGTCCGGTTTCCCGCAGCCGTCGCGACAGCCGGCTGTAGACCATGGCATGCTTGCCGTCGTGCAGACTGATGCCCGCGCGCTGATAAATCAGCGCCTGTACCCGGGAGAAATCTGCATTGGTCCAGACGAACTCACGGCCTTGCGCCAGGGGGCCGGTTGGAGCCGCGGTCAGCGCGTCGCCGGCGCTGGGGGCGGGACTGTTATGGGGGCGCATTCGGTTCGTCTCCGCTCAAAAGGTGGGGCGGCGCTTCAAGTGCCGCGGGGGGCAGCCGGGGGAGGATGGAAACGGTATATCCGCGCCACTCCGCCCACCGCTCAGTCCTGCTCGGACATCAGACCCATGTCTACGCTGGACATGAGCTTCTCGATATCCAGCAAGATGAGCATGCGCTCGTTCACCGAACCCAGACCCAGGATGCAGTTGTTGTCGATAGCACTGTCGATGTCCGGCGCAGAACGGATGTTCTCGGCCGCGAGTTCCATCACATCGCTCACGGAATCCACCACGATGCCGACCACGCGCGTGCGCAGATTCAGGATGATGACCACCGTGAAGCTGTTGTATTCGGCCTGCGAGCAGTTGAACTTGAGGCGCATGTCCACGATGGGCACGATGGTGCCGCGCAGATTGGTCACGCCCTTGATGAAGGCAGGTGCGTTAGCGATGCGGGTGGGCGGCTCGTACCCGCGGATCTCCTGCACCTTCAGGATGTCGATACCGTACTCTTCCTGGTCGAGCCGGAAGGTCAGGTACTCTCTTGCGCCGGCGACCGCAGTCTCATCCGTCTTTTCCATCACGTTCATGCCGAGGCTCCTTGTTGCTCCAAGCTAGCGGGGTTCATACGAATCAATGCCGGGCACGGCGCACCAGCGCGCCCGTGTCCAGAATCAGGGCCACGGTACCGTCACCCAGGATTGTCGCGCCCGATACGTTCGGCACCTTGCGATAGTTGGTTTCGAGGTTTTTGACCACGACCTGGTGCTGGCCCAGCAGCTCGTCCACCAGAAGCGCCACGCGGCTGCCGTCGGCCTCGACCACCACCATGATGTTGCTGGACTTGCCGCTGTCGCCGCGAGGTACCTGGAAGGCGCGCTCCAGCGAGATGACGGGCATGTATTCGTCACGCACCTTCACCAACTGCGAGCCCTGTGCCACGGTGTTCACGTCGTCCGGGTTGACCTGGAACGACTCGACCACGGACGACAGGGGGAGGATGTACACCTCGTCCGCCACTCCGACGGACATGCCGTCCATGATGGCCAGCGTAAGCGGCAGGCGCACCGACACGCGCATGCCGTAGCCTTCGGCGGAATCGATCTCGACCGAGCCGTTGAGTGCGGCGATGTTCTTCTTGACCACGTCCATGCCCACGCCGCGGCCCGACACGTCGGTCACCACGTCGGCCGTAGAGAAGCCCGGCGCGAAGATCAGGTTCCACACCTCGGCGTCGGTCATCTGATCGGACACGTCCAGGCCACGCTCGCGCGCCTTGCGCAGGATCTTCTCGCGCGAGAGCCCCTTGCCGTCGTCGCGAACCTCGATCACGATCGAGCCGCCCTGGTGCGAGGCCGACAGGGTGATGGTGCCGTGCTCGGACTTGCCGGCGGCCAGACGCTCGGCGGGCATTTCGATGCCGTGGTCGCAGCTGTTGCGCACCAGATGGGTCAGCGGGTCAGTGATCTTCTCCACCAGGCTCTTGTCCAGTTCGGTGGCTTCGCCGTGCGTGACGAATTCGACCTTCTTGCCCAACTTGTTGGCCAGGTCTCGCAGCATGCGCGGGAAGCGATTGAACACGATGGTCATCGGGATCATGCGGATCGACATGACCGACTCCTGAAGATCGCGCGTGTTGCGGTCCAGGTCCGCCAGGCCAGCCAGCAGCTGCTGATAGACCCCACCATCCAGGCCGCGGCTGTTCTGCGCCAGCATGGCTTGCGTGATGACAAGTTCGCCCACCAGGTTGATGAGCTGATCCACCTTGTTGACCGCCACGCGGATGGTGGTGGATTCCATCTGGGCCTGGCTCACGGCCTTGGGCTCGGCGGCGGTCACGGCGCGCGAAGCTTCGACCTTGACCGGCTGGGCTTGCGCGTGCGCTGCCGCTGCGGCGCCATCGGCAGGCGAGCCGGGCGAATCCGAAAAGAAACCATACGCCTCTGCGGACGTATCAGCTCCGCCTGCACCCTCGGGCGAGCCGGCCGGGCGGATGACCACCTGCTCTTTGGACACATGGAAAGCGAACAGATCCAGCAGGTCTTCGTCAGAGGAGGATGTCTCCACGGCGAACGAGCGCATGCCGGGCGCAGCGGCGGGCAGATCACTGATCGAGCCCAGCCCGTTGATGTCCCTGAACAGCTCCTTGATGGGGTCGGCCTGCTCGGGGCGGTTCAACGGACCGATGTCGATGTGCAGGGAGCGTGCGCCACCCGCAGCCGATGGCGCCTGGGCCGCATGAGCCGGGGCCACTGGCGCCGGGGCAGCGACAGGAGCGGGGGTCGGTGCAGCCACCGGGGCAGCCACCAGCTCCGGCACGCCGCCTGCGGCCAGTTCGCTGATGCGGCGCACCAGCTCCGTCGTGGATACGGCCTCCCCATGCCCGCCGGCCTGGTGGCGGGCCAGCAGGCTGCGCGATGCATCGGCCGACTCCAGCAGGACGTCCACCATCTGGGGAATGGGCTGCAGTTCGTGGCGGCGCAGGCGGTCAAGCAGCGATTCCATCTGGTGCGTCAGTTCGGCGACGTCGGCAAAGCCGAACGTCGCGGCCCCGCCCTTGATGGAGTGCGCACAGCGGAAGATGCCGTTGAGCTCCTCGTCGTTGGCCGCCGTCAGGTCCAGTTCGAGCAACATGTGCTCCATCTGGTCCAGATTCTCACCAGCCTCCTCAAAGAAGATCTGATAGAACTGGCTGAGGTCGAAGTCAGCGCCGCCGCCGGCGCTGTCCTGATAGCTTTCCGCCATTATTGTGGGCTCCTGTTTGCTTGGGATGGTCTGAAGAGACGACGTTGCATGCAACGGTCCACTCAGCGGATCACTTTCTGAATCACCTCGATGAGGCGATTGGGATCGAAGGGCTTGACCAGCCAGCCCGTGGCGCCGGCGCTGCGGCCAGCCTGTTTCATCTGGTCGCTGGATTCGGTGGTCAGGATCAGGATGGGGATCGTCTTGAAGCGCGGGTGTTCGCGCAGCCGGCGCGTGAGGCCGATACCGTCCAGACGTGGCATGTTTTGGTCGGCCAGCACGAGGTGAATGTCGTGGGACTCCGCCTTTTCCAGGGCGTCCTGGCCGTCCACTGCCTCCACCACATGATAGCCAGCGCTGGTCAGCGTGAAGGCCACCATCTTCCGCATGGACGGAGAATCATCAACGGCGAGAATCGATTGCATGTAAGGGCTCCAACTGACTTGAATATATAGGTGACCAGGGGCTGGAAGCCCTTAGAAAAGATCGATCGATCCGGCGTCCATCTCACTTTGCGTGACGGGATTGGGCCGGTCGGGGGCCATGTCGGCAAACGGCGCGGCTTCTTCGCCCTCTTCGCTGCCCATGGCCTCGGACGCCAGCCGGAACGCGCAGCCCTGCAACACCTTGGTGGTGTGCCAGATCAGCTGCGACGCCATGTCCTGGAACTGCAGCTCGGTCACGGCGCTACGCAGCGCGGTGCGCAGGGCTGCCAGTTGCGCAGAGTCGCCCACCACGTCGTCGGTGAGCGCCTTGTTGGCTTCGCTGAACCGATCCATCAGGTTGTCTGTCGCATGACTCAGCAGACCTTCCAGCCGATGCAGGTCGTGCATGACCACCAGCAGCGAATCCTGCAACTCTGCCGCCACCATGACCGGGACCTGTACGCCTGGCTCACCAGGCGGCGTTAGCGTAGATTGCATCGTTTCTCCGTCGTTATAGGCGGCAGCAAGGCACGCGACACTTCGATGAGGACTTCAAGCGCCAATGTGGCATATCCCCGATGAGTCAAGTTCGGCATGTGGCACTCCAGACTGAACCCAACCCCACCGGATCACCGGTCCACTTTGTTCCAATATGTATCCTATGATACCGACTCCCATGGCTTGCGGTGTAGGTAAAAAGTTCTTGCGCATTCTGCACCTCGAAGATTCGATCATCGATCACGATCTGGCCCGGCTGACGCTGCAGCGCGCGGGCGTGGTGTCGGAAATCCGCCACGTCGATTCGCTGGAGGCACTGAATCACTCGCTCGACACCGAGCGCTTTGATCTCATTCTCGCCGACTACCACCTGCCGGGCTTCACTGCGCTGGACGCATGGAAGGCCGTGCAGGAGCGCCTTGCGCCGCCCCCCTTCGTGCTGCTGTCTGGCGCCATCGGCGAGGCTGCAGCGGTCGATGCCATGCGCCTGGGCGTCGCCGACTACCTGCTCAAGGACAATATTGGCCGGCTGCCTCACGTGATCGCCCGCGCCATTGAAGTCGCCGAGGCGCGCCGCGCCCGCGAACAGGCGGCAGCCGAGTTGGCAGAGTCGGAGCGGCGCCTGGCCGAACTCACGGAACACCTGCAGACCTCCATCGAACAGGAGCGCGCCGCCATCGCCCGCGAGATCCACGACGACATAGGCGGTGCCCTCACGGCGGTGAAGTTCGACCTCGCATGGATCGGCCGGCACAGCGAGTCCAACGCCATGCGTGGCCACGCTGGCGCAGCAGTGGACATGCTGCAGCACGCCATCGACGCCAGCCAGCGCATCATGATGAACCTGCGCCCGCCCATCCTCGACCAGGGCCTGGTGGCGGCAGTGCAGTGGCTGGCGGAAAGCTTTGAGCGGCGAACGGGCGTGGCCACCCGCGTCGCTGCATCACCCGCGACGGCGGAACTGCCGCCGGCCGTGCAACTGGTGGCGTACCGCACCGCGCAGGAAGCGCTCACCAACGTGTCCAAGTACGCAGCCGCCTCCCTGGTGCGGATCGACCTGGGCGACACCGAGGGCACGCTAACCCTGGAAGTGACCGACAACGGCGTCGGTATGGACCTTGCGGCCAGCCGCGCCAAACCCCGGTCGTTCGGCCTGCGCGGCCTGCAGGAGCGCGCTCGCACCGTGGGGGGCTGGCTGGACATCAGCAGCCAGCCCGGGCGGGGAACCTCCATCATCCTGTCGGTCCCGCTGGAGCTACCATCGGCCATGCCTGTGGACAGGGATGGAGGAGATGCACAGTGATTCATGTGGTGCTTTGTGACGATCACGCGGTACTGCGGCGGGGTATCCGCGACACGCTGACCGAGGCGCCCGACATCTCCGTGACGGGCGAAGCCGGCAGCTACGCGGAATTGCGCGACGTTCTGCGCTCCGCGCCCTGCGACGTGCTGCTGCTGGACCTGAACCTGCCCGGCCGCAGCGGCCTGGAGGTGCTGGCCAGCCTGAAGGAAACGCATGCCGCCCTCAAGGTGCTGATCGTTTCGATGTACCCGGAAGACCAGTACGCGCTGCGCTGCCTGCGGGCCGGCGCGCAAGGCTATGCCAACAAGGCGGGCGACCCGGTGGAACTGATCGCCGCCGTGCGTACGGTCGTCCAGGGGCGCAAATACTTGACGGCCGAAGTAGCCCAGATGCTGGCAGAAAGCCTGGCGCAGCCGACCAGCGAGATGCCGCACGAGGCGCTGTCGGAGCGGGAGTTGCAGACGCTGGTCAAGATCGCCTCGGGCAAGCGGCTCTCGGACATCGCTGAAGAGCTGATGCTCAGCCCCAAGACCGTGAGTGTCTATCGCGCCCGGGTGCTGGAAAAGCTCAAGCTCTCGAACAACGCGGAACTTACGGTGTATGCCATCCGCAACCAGCTGGTGTGACGCGCCGCGCGCGGATTGGCGCACTCACAAATCAATAGCACCTCGCCCAGGCATATAGAGGGCATGAAGGCAAAAAATCCTGGAACGATCCCGCCCGTGATGCACTCCCAAGCGGCCCCACGCCGCGGCACCGCCCCGGACCACATGCTCAGCGTGTCATGGCGAACAGGTCGATGGCCTGCTGCAGGAGGGTCAGCACAGGCTGCTCCAGCATGGGCAGCGTGGCGGTGATGCCCAGCATGCCCACGGCGAGCGTGACCGGGAACCCCACCGCATAGATGTTCATCTGCGGCGCCACGCGGGAGATGATGCCCAGCGCCAGGTTCACGAACATCAGCAGCGCCACCATGGGCAGTGCGATCCACAGCGCACTGGCAAAAACGGAGGCGCCGAGCTCGTGGATCCGCATCTGGCCCAGCGCAGCAAGGAAGCTGCCGTCGGACGGAAAGCGCTTGAAGCTCTCGATCACCGCCATCAGCACCAGCAAGTGACCGTTGATGACGATGAAGAGCAGGGTGGCCATGTTGCCGAAGAAGCGCCCCACCGCACTCACCTGCCCGTTGCTCATGGGGTCGAAGAACGAGGCGAAGTTCAGCCCCATCTGCAGGCCGATGACCTCGCCGGCCAGTTCGATCGTGGAGAACACCAGCCGCACCGCGAACCCGATCGACAGCCCCACGGCCACCTGCTGCGCCACCGCGCCCAAGGCGCCACGGCCGTTCAAGTCGATGATGGGCGCGGCCGGCAGCACGGCTTGCGCGCACAGCGCCACCAGGAAAGCCAGGCCGATCTTGGCGCGCAGCGGAATGGCGCGCATCGAGAACACCGGCGCTGCGGTGAACATGGCCAGCACCCGCAGGAAGGGCCACAGCACCGGCGTAAGCCAGGCCATGATCTGCGCCTCGGTGAAGGTGATCATCCGCCCTGCCCCTTCAGCCCCTGCGCGCGCCCGGCCGCCCGCGGCGCGGTCAGCCGACCACCGTGGGAATGGCTTCGATCGTGCGGCGCAGGTAGTCCACCAGCGTGGTCACCATCCAGGGCCCGGCGATAGCGAACACCACCACGGCTGCGATCAGCTTGGGCACGAAGGCCAGTGTGGCCTCGTTGATCTGCGTGACCGCCTGGAAGATGCTGACCAGCAGGCCGACGGCCATCACCACGCCCAGCAGGGGCATGGAGATGGTCAGCAGCAACGTCAGCGCCTCGCGGCCCACGGTGAGTGCGAATTGAGGGGTCATGGCAGCGGTCCGGGTCGGTCAGCGGTCAGGCGAAGAAAGGGGCGGCCGCGGGCTCGCCTCAGGTGGCGAAGCTCGCGGCGAGCGAGCCGATCAGCAGGTTCCAGCCATCGGCCAGCACGAACAGCATCAGCTTGAACGGCAGCGCGACCAGCACGGGTGAAAGCATCATCATGCCCAGCGACATGAGGATGCTGGACACCACCATGTCGATCACCAGGAACGGGATGAAGATCATGAAGCCGATCTGGAAGGCCGACTTCAGCTCGCTGGTGACAAAGGCCGGCACCAGCACGCGCAGGGGCGCGGTCTCGCCCTTCGCATCGGCCGGCAGCTTGGCCAACCGCGCGAACAGGGCCAAGTCGGACTGCCGCGTCTGCTTGAGCATGAAGGCGCGCATGGGTGCCTCACCGCGCTCGAGCGCCTGCTCGAAGCTGATCGTGTTGTTGGTGTAGGGCACGTAGGCGTCCTGATAGACGCGGTCGAAAGTCGGCCCCATCACGAAGAGCGTGAGAAAGAGCGACAGCCCCACGATGACCTGGTTGGGCGGAGCCGACTGGGTGCCGATGGCCTGGCGCAGCAGCGACAGCACGATGACGATGCGGGTGAAGCCCGTCATCATGAGCAACACCGCCGGCAGGAAGGACAGCGCCGTGAAGAACAACAGCGTCTGGATGGGCACCGAATAGCTGTTGCCGCCACCGCCAGCACCCGAGCCGATCAACAGCGGAAGCGATCCGCCGGTCTGAGCCAGCGCCGCAGGTGACGCCGCGATCGCAGCCAGCAGCAGCGCGCAACGCACAGCGGGGCTGCGCGGCGGAGAGGGCCGATCAGCCATGGATGCGAGGCTCCTGCGTTGACGCAGCCGCCGACATTTCGGCCGCCATGGCGTTGGCGAAAGCCGGTTCGGCGCGTTCCCGGCCAGCGCCCGGCTGGGGTGCCGGGGACCGGGGCGGCAGCACATGCAGGCAGTTGACCTGCTGGGCCGTAACGCCGAGCACCAGCACCGTGCGCTGGTGTTCGGGGCCGACTTCGACCGTCACCACGCGCTGCTGCGGGCCCACGGCCACGGCCGAGAGCACGCGTGACGCCCCCACACCCGCGCCGGCCGAGAGCCGGCCGGCCGTGCGCTGCTGCACGCGGCGCACGAGCCAGGGCAGCGCCGCCATGGCCGCCACGAAGAGCACCACCCAGAGCAGCGTCTGGGCCATGCCACCACTAGCCCCTGCTGACACGGCGCAGGCGCTCCGACGGCGTGACCACATCGGTCAGGCGGATACCGAACTTGTCGTTCACCACCACCACCTCGCCCTGGGCGATGAGGTAGCCGTTGACCAGCACGTCCATGGGTTCGCCGGCCAGTGCGTCGAGCTCGACCACCGAACCCTGTGCGAGCTGCAGGATGTACTTGATCGGCACCTTGGTGCGACCCAGCTCCACGGACAGCTGGACGGGAATGTCCAGCACCATGTTGATGTCGTTGACCGGCGCGTCGTTGCCGGAGCCCGAGAACGGGCGCACCGGATCGCCCGACAGGGGGCCGCCCTGGTCGCCATCGCCCGCCTTGCCGTCGGTGGTCTTCTGCTCTTCGAGCGCTTCGGCCCAGCCGGCGAACGGATCGTCGCCGCTGTCCTTGTTATCTTCAGAGGACATCTTTTTCTCCCAGCCAGCTCGCGTCGGAGCTGCGCAAACATTCTTCGATCCGGATGGCGTACTTGGCGTTGTGCGTGCCGTACTGGCACTCGAAGATCGGTACGCCCCCGATGGACGCGCGGATGCGCGGCTCGCGGTCGAGTTCAATGAAATCGCCAGGCTTCATGGCCAGCAGCTGCTCGACCGTGGCGTCGGCCCGGGCCAGCTCGGCCACCAGCGTGACTTCGGCGGCCTGGATCTCGCGCGTGAGCACGCGCACCCAGCGCCGATCCACCTCGATGGAGTCCCCCTGGGTGGATGAATACAGCACGTCGCGGATGGGCTCCAGCGTGGCGTAAGGCATGCAGACGTGGATGGCGCCGGACAAATCGCCGATCTCCAGCTGGAACGCGGTGGACACCACGATTTCGCTGGGCGTGGCGATATTGGCGAACTGCGGCTGCATTTCCGAGCGCTGGTATTCCAGCTCCAGCGGATAGATGCCGTGCCAGGCTTTCTTGTATTCGGCGCAGATCACATCCACCAGCCGGTTGATCACGCGCTGCTCGGTGGGCGAGAAATCGCGCCCCTCGATCCGGGTCTGGAACTTGCCGACGCCGCCGTAGAGCGTGTCGATGATGCCGAACACCAGCGAGGGCTCGCACACGATCAGTCCGCTGCCGCGCAGCGGCCGGATGGCGACGATGTTGAAGTTGGTGGGCACCGCCAGTTCGCGCAGGAAGGCGCTGTAGCGCTGCACCGCCACCGTGCCGACCGAAATCTCGGGGCTGCGGCGAATGAAGTTGAAGAGGCCGATGCGGAAGTTGCGCGCGAACCGTTCGTTGACGATTTCCATCGTCGGCATCCGGCCGCGAACGATCCGCTCCTGGCTGGAGATATCGTAGTTGCGGACCGAGCCGGAATCGACTTCTTCCTGGGCCGTCTTCTGGCTTTCGCCGGTGACGCCCTCCAGAAGGGCATCGACCTCTTCCTGCGACAGAAATGATTCACTCATGGCTGGGGCCTTCCGCCAGGATCACTGGATGATGAAGCTGGAAAAAAGCACGCCGCGCACCGGGTTGTTGTCGGGGCGTGCGGGTGGTGCATCTTCTTCGTCGTCGTCTTCGGGCGCGGATGCGCGCTTCTTGCGCGGCTTGGGCACGGTGTAGCCCAGCGGCTTGGAAACCTCGCGGCGGATGTCGAGCGCCAGCTTCTGCTTGCCTTCCTTGGTCAGCAGCTCGTCGCTGGTGCGTTGAGAGATCAGCATCAAGACGGCGCTGCGGATGCTCGGCAGGAACTGCTTGATCTGCGCTTCCACCTTGGGGTCGGAGAGTTCCAGCGTGATGCCGATCTGCGCATAGCGGTCGCCGCCTGGGTCGGCCAGATTGACCACCATGTTGTCGATGGGCACGAAGGTCGGAGGCGTCTTGGGATCGACATGGTGCGCGGCCGGCGCGGGCTGCGCGGCAGCGGCGTCTCCACCCTCTTCATCGGCCGCATGGCGCTTGGACAGGAAGAACCAGGCTGCCCCGCCACCAGCCACCAGGAGCAGCACGACGACCACCAAAATGATGAGCATCTTCTTGCTCTTGGCAGGAGCGGCAGGGGCAGCGGCGGGTGGTGCGGACACGTTGGGCTTTCCTTCCGCGAAGCATGCGGAAAAAGAGGGGAACAGGAGCGCCGCAGTTTCATTGCGGCGCAAGCTGTAGGAACCCGATTATTGGGCAGGGGATCAGGGCATGATAGCCAGAATAAAAGCCCCAAAACAGCGCTTTCAGCCCGCTGACCACCGGGGCGCCGCAGCCGCAGCGGTACCCTCCTCCCCGTGTGCACGGGGCGGGCGGGCCGGATCAGACGAAGACGTCCAGCGACGAGCTGGCCGAGCCGCCGCTGGCGGCCCGCATGCCGGCGCCCATCGGCACGGCCGCCTGCACGCTCGCATGGCGTGCGCCCTGCCGGCCGCGGCCCTCGCTATCGGGGCCACTGCGGCCATCCCGCCCGGAAGACTCGCCCGAAGTGCCCACAGTGACGCCAGCCAGCTGCAACCCCTCGGCCTGCATCAGCTCGCGCAGCTGCGCGACGCTGCCGTCCAGCATCTCGCGGGTTTGGATCTGGTCGCTACGGAAGGCGACATGCGCCTCATTGCCCGTGAGCGAGACCGTGACCTGCACCGGCTGGCCATCGCGGTCCAGCGTGAGCTCGGCGTTCTGCGTCTTCTGGTGGACCCAGTAGGCGACCTGCTCGGCAATCTGGTCTTCGGCGGCGCGCTGGGCCGCATCGGCGCTGGCGGCGCCGGAGAGATCCGCATTGAAGGTGGTTGCCGCGGTGTCGCGCGAGTTGTCGGCCGTCGGCACGGCAGACATCGTGCCGCTGCCCTGGGCCGCGCCCTCGCCGCCCCGGCTGCTCGCGCGGCCATCGGGCTGGGACGCATCGGGCGCCAGCGCCGTCAGGGACTGGGGCATCGCGGCGGGAGCCGACTCTAACGAGCCGCGAAGGGCTGAGGAGCCGCCGCCGAGCGCTGCCGTATCGCGGTGTTCCGGCTGTGCACCGGCTGCGGCGGCCGGGCCTTGGGCGGTCAGCGCCGCCAGAGCGCCCTGCGCCGTGGCCTTGCCATGCTCGCCCCCTGCAGCGCCCAGCAGGCTGCCGGCCGCATCGCCAGCAGCCAGTCCGGCACCGGCCGCGGCCGCCCCGCCCGCGGCCATAGAGCCAGCCGCGCCCGCCCAGGCTGCGGGGAAGCGGCCTGCCGTTCCCCTCTGGGCGGCAGCCGCCGCACCCAGTCCCGTGCCGTTCACGGCCGCGGTGTCACCCGCGCCATCCAGCCGCGCCGTCTGGCCGACCAGGCTGTCCATCCCGGCCTTGCCCTGCCCGCGTGCCCACATGGCATCCAGCCCGCTGAGCGCACCCGGCACCAGCTGCAGCGGCAGCGGCACCTGCCCCAGCGCCGCGCCCATATCGGTGGCAGCACCCAAGGCACCCATTGCCATGTCCGCAGCGGCGTCCAACGGAGCGGGCAGCCCGTCGGCCTCCATGCCCAGCGAGGCCAGCAGCTGCGAGAAGGCGCCCGTGGCCTGCGCGGCGGAGCTGCCGTCGTCCTCGGTGGCCGTGGCATTCGCCTTGGTGGCCTTGCCAGACTTGTCGGCCTGGCGGGCGGCGTGGGCTTCGTGGGTACCGCTGCGCTGGGGAGCGGAAGGGGTGCGTTGGGTTTCCATGGTCATTCTTCCTCGCCCATCGGGCGCCTGTCGGCACGGGCGGCCTGGATCGACGCCCGCTCATCAGTCTGCTTCTGTTCGCGCCGCGCTTGCAGCTGCTCCAGCTCGCGCCGGCGCTTGTCCACGACCTTCTTGAGGCTGGCCAGGCGCAGCTCGGCCTGCAACACGCGCTGCTCGGCGGCCTGCACCCGGGCAGCCTGCTCGTCGAGCACGCCGGTCTGCATGCCGATGGCCTGCCCCAGCCGGTCCATGAACTGGTACTGGTGGTGCATCACTTCGGGCTTGACCACCATGTCTTCGCGTGCGCCCCAGCGGTCCTGAATTTCCTCGGCATAGCCCTGAAGCTGGTCGAACTGCTGCTGTGCCGCATGCCGCGTGCGGCGTATGTCCTGCAGCGCCTGCCGTGCGGCGTCGCGCTGGCGTTCAGCCATCTCGACGGCAACGAGGAAAGCTTGGAGCGAAGACATGGTGCGGCTCTCTGCGGGGCGGCGGGCGTCACTGGCCCAGCACAGCGGCCATGGCCGTCAGGCTCTCGTCGAGCGAGGCGGCCTCGAACATGTCCTGCTGCAGGAATTCAGCCATCGCCGGCTGCAGCCGGATGGCTTCGTCGAGCTGCGGGTCGGAGCCACTCATGTAGGCGCCCACCTGGATCAGGTCGCGGCTCTTCTGGTAGCGCGAATAGACGGCGCGGAAGCGCCGCGCCATGTCGAAATGCTCACGCGAGACGACGTTGTGCATCACGCGCGAGGCCGACTGCTCGATGTCGATGGCCGGGAAATGCCCGGTTTCAGCCAGCGCGCGCGACAGCACGATATGCCCGTCCAGAATGGCGCGGGCCGAATCGGCGATCGGGTCCTGCTGGTCGTCGCCTTCGGAGAGGACGGTATAGAAAGCCGTGATGGAGCCCACGCCGTGCAGACCGTTGCCGCTGCGCTCAACCAGCGCCGGCAGCTTCGCGAAGCAGCTGGGCGGATAGCCCTTGGTCGCCGGGGGCTCGCCAATGGCCAGGGCAATCTCGCGCTGCGCCATGGCGTAGCGGGTGAGCGAATCCATCAGCAGCAGTACGTGCTGGCCCTTGTCGCGGAAGTGTTCGGCGATGGCGGTGGCATAAGCCGCGCCCTGCATGCGCAGCAGCGGCGGCGCGTCGGCAGGCGCAGCCACCACCACGGCGCGGCTGCGGTCGCCCGCGCCCAGGATGTCTTCGACAAATTCCTTGACCTCGCGGCCCCGCTCGCCGATCAGTCCCACCACGATCACGTCGGCCTGCGTGTAGCGGGCCATCATGCCCAGCAACACGCTCTTGCCCACGCCGGAGCCCGCAAAAAGGCCCAGACGCTGGCCGCGGCCCACGGTGAGCAGGGTGTTGATGGCGCGCACGCCGGTGTCCAGGGTGTCACGCACGGGGTCGCGGTCCATGGCGTTGATCTGGCGGCGGTCCATGGGTTCGGAGGTCACGCCCACCAGGGGGCCTGAATGATCCAGCGGCGTGCCCTGAGAATCGATTACCCGGCCCAGCAGTCCGTCGCCCATGGGCAGGCGCAAAGCGCCCACGCCCGATGCAGCGGAGACTGCGCTGGCAGCCTCGTCCGGCTCGCCCAGACGGGGTGCTGGCACGTAGGACGGTGCGGGCGTCACGCTGGCACCGCTCGAGAGGCCGTGGATGTCGCCCGCCGGCATGAGAAAGGCCTTGTCGGCCGAGAAGCCGACCACCTCCGCCAGCACCGGCTCGTGCGCGGGCATCTGCACCAGGCACTGCGAGCCCACGGGAACACGGATGCCGGCCGCCTCCAGCACCAGTCCGGTCAGGCGGGTCAGCGTGCCCCGACTCTCCAGCGGCACGCGCTCGGCGGCGCGGGCGCGCGCGTCGTCAATGAAGCGGTCCCAGGCTTCGCCCTGGATGCCGGGCTCATGCGGGGGCATGGGTACCCTCTCCCTCTGCGTCGTCTTGGCGCACGGGCGCCACGGCAGCCTCCGGTGCTGCTTCCACCGACTCCCGCGCAGCCGCGTCGGCGCCCGGCCTGGGTTCGTTCCATGCCGCGGCCAGTCCCAGCGCGGCGATGGCCCGGCGCCAGCGCTTGTCCAGCGACCCATCGAGCACGGTGCCCGCAGATTCCACCAGGCAGTCGCCGGGCTGCACCTGGGCGTCAGACACCCACTGGACCTTGGCGCCGGCAAACTCCTGGCTCAGGGGCTGCTCCAGCAGGGCCCAGTCCTCGCGGCTCAGCCGCACGGTGGCGGGCCGGCCTTCGGCGACGAGCAAGGCGAGGGCCTCGCGCACCACGGGCAGCAGGGCCCGCGGGTCGGCGGCCAGCTCGCGGCGCACCACCTGGCGCGCCAGATCGCAGGCCAGTTCCAGCAATTCACCCGCCATGCGCTGCTGCATGCCGTCCAGCGCGCTCTGGGTTGCCAGGGCCAGGCGTTGAAGCCGCTCTGCAGCCTCGCGACCCTGGTCTGCGATGTAGTCGTCCATCCGCTGCTGCCACTCCAGCGCCGCCTGGGACCGGCCCTGCTCCACGCCTTCGGCATGTGCGCTCTCGCGCGCCTGCAGCAGCAGGGCCTCGTGCTCGGCCGGGTCGATGCCGGGCGGGATCAGCGCCTCGGCTGCTGCCGCTGCTGCCGCCGCCTCGGCCTCGGCGTCGGGCGGCGGTATCACGCCGGTGCTGTCTACCGTGCCGAACTGCCAGTGCGTGACGCCCTGGATTTCCTCGCTCGGGATGAAGCGCGTGTACTGGCGATTAAACGAGTGTGTCATCGCCGCCGCTACCCATTACGATCTGGCCTTCGTCCGCCAGGCGGCGCACGGTCTTGAGAATTTCCTTCTGTTGCGCCTCGACTTCGGACAGCCGCATCGGGCCCCGCGATTCGAGATCCTCACGCATGGCGTCGGCCGCGCGGGAGGACATATTGGAGAGGAACTTCTCGCGCAGCTCGGGCTGGGCACCCTTGAGCGCCACCACCAGGGTTTCGGAGGCCACCTCGCGCAGTACGGTCTGGATGGCGCGGTCGTCGAGCTTGCCGACGTCGTCGAACACGAACATCTTGTCCATGATCTTCTGCGCCAGATCGGGGTCATGGACGCGGATCGATTCGAGCACCGTGGCGTCAATGCCGGAGCCCAGCAAGTTGATGATTTCGGCTGCCGACTTCACGCCACCCAGGGAGCTCTTGCGGATCTTGTCGCCGCCGGCCAGCACCTTGAAGAGCACTTCGTTCAGGTCTTTGAGCGCGGTCGGCTGGATGCCTTCGAGCGTGGCGACGCGCAGCAGCACCTCGCCGCGCTGGCGTTCGCTGAGCTGCACCAGGATGGCCGATGCCTGGTCCGGGTCCAAGTGGACCAGGATGGCCGCAATGATCTGCGGGTGTTCGTTGCGCAGCAGTTCTGCCACCGAAAGCGGGTCCATCCACTTCAGGCTTTCGATGCCAGAGACGTCCCCGCCCTGGAGGATGCGGTCGATCAGCAGCGCGGCCTTGTCGTCGCCGAGGGCCCGCTTGAGCACCGAGCGCACATAGTTGCCGGTATCGGACACCAGCAGGCTCTGGGCGGCGGCGTCGTTGGAGAAGCGGTTGATGACCTCATCCACCTTCTCCCTGGACACCGATTTCATCCGGGCGATGGTCTCGCCCAGCTTCTGCACTTCCTTGGGCGACAGGTGCTTGAAAACCTCGGCGGCTTCTTCCTCGCCGAGAGACATCAGCATGATCGCCGCGTCGTTGAGTCCCTGCTCATCCATGGTGGTCTCGCTTCGGCCAGGGCGTTAGTCGCCATTGACCCAGGTTTTCAGGATATTGGCCACGGCCATCGGATTGCTCATGGCCAGCGAACGCGCGTCTTCAAGGCGCTGCTGCTCCGGCGTGGGCGGCAGGTCTTCCTGCTTGGCGACCCCGGGCGCCGGCAAGGCCGGGCGCTCCAGTTGCTCGGATTCCAGCGCATCCAGCTGGCCACCCTGCGCCTGCAACTGGACCGGGGTCAGTTCAGCCGCGTCCTTGGGCGCCTTCATGCCCCTGATGGCCGGCCGCACCAGACCCAGCAGCACGATGGCGGCGAACAGCGACAGACCCACCGGCCAGCCCAGGCTCTTGGCCAGCTCGATCATCTCGGGCTGCCTCCACAACGGCAAGTCCGTCTTCGGCGTGGCATCGACCAGGAACGGGGTGTTCATCAAATTGACGGAGTCGCCGCGGTCCTTGTTGAAGCCGATGGTCTCCCGCACCAGCGCGGTCATCTGCTCGATCTGCTGGGCCGTCAGGGCCTTGTTGTCCACGGGCTTGCCGTCCTTGCCGTTCTCGGCCGGGGGCTGGTAGTTGACCACCACGGCCGCGCTCACCCGCTTGATCGTGCCCGTGCTGCCGCGCGTGACGCGCGTGGTCTTGTCCACTTCGTAGTTGATGATCGACTCGCGCTTGCTGGGCGTGGCGGCCTGTGCGCCCTGGCCAGCCGCCGTGGGCGCCGGGTTGGCGCCATTGATCGGCGCCGTGGACGGCTGGGGCGGCTGGTTGGTGGTGGCGCCAGGCACGCCAGTGGGCGGCTGCGGCGTCTGCTGGCCCGTGCTTTCCAGCGTCTGCTGGCTACGAACGGCGCCGGAATCGGGCGTCTGGTTGGGGCGGTGCTGCTCCGACGTGGATTCGGTCTGGCTGAAATCCACGTCGGCCGTCACCTGCGCCTTGACGTTGTTCTTGCCCACCACCGGCTCCAGGATGTCCATGATGCGGCGGGTGTAGTCCTGCTCGATCTGCTTGACGTAGTTGAGCTGCTGCGCGTCCACGCCCGCACCGGAGGCTCCGTCGGGCGACTGCGAGAGCAGCTTGCCGGTGTCGTCCAACACGCTGACGGCGCTGGGCGCCATGTCGGGCACGCTGGAAGACACGAGGTGGACGATGCCGGCCAGCTGGGTGCGATCAAGGAAGCGGCCCGGATAGAGGGTGACCAGCACCGAGGCCGAGGGCTTTTGCTGCTCGCGGAAGAAGCCGTTCTGGTTGGGCAGAGCCAGATGCACGCGGGCGCTCTGCACCGAGGAGAGCGCCTGGATGGAGCGGGTGAGCTCGCCCTCCAGCCCGCGCTGGAAGTTCAGGCGCTCCTGGAACTGCGTCACGCCGAAGCGGCTGGTGTCCATGAGTTCGAAACCGGAAACAGAGCCCTTGGGCAGCCCGAGGGTGGCCAGGCGAAGGCGCACGTCGTACACCCGGTCGGCCGGCACCATGATCGCGCCGCCTCCGTCGGTGTACTTGTAGGGCACGTTCATCGTGCTCAGCTGAGCCACGATGGCGCCGCCGTCCTTGTCATTCAGATTGGTGAACAGAACCCGGTAGTCCGGCTGGCGGCTGAAGAACACCGCCGCCACGATGCCCCCCACCAGCAGGGCCAGCGCCAGCCCCAGACGCATGCGCACCGAGCGGTCGAGGCCAGCGAAACGCTGAATCAACGACGGCGGGCTGGCAGGAGGGACGGCGGCAGGAATTTCGGCGACTGCGGACATGGGCTTTCCAGTATGTCAGGCCATGGCGGGGCTCTGGCGGTGCCGCGATTATTCGACAAGCCCCCTGGCGCGTTCGCTGGATAAAGCGCGCCTTTGTCCATCATTTCCCCCAGATGGACCGCGGACCGCGCCCTAGGATTGCACCATCCCGCCATAGCCGCACCCGCCCCCTTACTCCACCGAGAACACTGCCATGGACCTCCGCATCTCCAGCCCCATCGCCCCGCTGTCAGGCACCGGCGTGGTGCGCCGCGTCACGGCTCCGCAGGAAGGCGGCGCGCAGGACGTGGGCTTTTCCTCGGCGCTCAAAGGCGCGCTGCAGTCGGTGAGCGCGGCGCAGAACCGCTCCAGCAGCATGCAGCGCGAAGTGCAGATGGAAAACCCCAACGTCAGCATCGAAGAGACCATGGTCGCCATGCAAAAGGCGCAGGTCGGCTTCCAGGCCACGCTGCATGTGCGCAATCGCATGGTGCAGGCCTACACCGACATCATGAACATGCAGGTGTGAGCCTCAATACGGCGCGAGGCGGCCCGCGCCGCCTGGCTCCTTCCCGTCGTCAGCAGCGCTCCGCCGGCCACTGAAACCACTCATTTTTTGATAGCAGCTAGCGCTTGATTCACAAGCGCCTGGGGCATTTCCCCCCACTCCGGCCCGCAGCGGCCACGCTCGGCGCATGCACGCATGGCCAGCCGGAACGCCACGCCACGCACTCCAGCCCGCCCACCGCCATCGAACCGCCCCACAAACAGCGACGCCTTGCGATCCGCTGAACGGATGGCAAGGCGTTTCGTACCTGGCGCAGACGCTGCCTGCCGCCATCGCGGCGGCGCCCGCTTCGCTGGGCGGTTCGGTCAGTGCATCACGATCGGCTGGCGCTCGAACAGATGCTCGAACTGCGAGAGCCAGGGCTCAGCCAGGCAGCGAATCTCAGCATCGTTGCGCAGGATGCGCTGCATGATGCGGGTCTTCTCGCGGCGGTGTTCAGGCAGCAACTCCTGAGCCTGGGACTCGTATCGCAGACGCTCGATCAACACCGCGCAGGTGCCCTCGTAGCGGACGACACCGTCCCAATCCTTCAGCTTGGCGGCCTCCAGCATCTTGGCGCTGCTGTCTTCGATGGCCTTGTAGTAGTCAATCAGCATTTCTGGCATACCTCAGGCCTCCGCCGCCACGGGTTGGGCGGCATCGTTGGCCGCCTTGGCGTTGGTGACCCCGGCTTTCTTGATTTCGTTCCAGCTTTGCGCGAGCGGCTCGATCAGCCGGGCCACCTCGGCCAGCATGGCGTCGTCGTTCCGCGCATTGGCCTGGATGAGCCGGCGCAGCGCGTAGTCGTAGAGCGCGTCCAGGTTGCTGGCCAGCGCGCCGCCGGCTTCGCGGTCAAGCGCCGTGCTCAGCCCTTCCTCCAGAATGCGCACGGCTTTGCTGATGCCGTTGCACTTGCCGGCCACGTCGCCGCGCGCCATGGCTCCGCGGGCGGTGGCGATGGAATTCAGCACACCCGCATACAGCAGGCTGACCAGTTGGTGCTGGTCAATCGTGTGCATGCTGGTTTCGACGTTGATGCGCTGATAGGCGGATGCGGCACGAGGGCTGGAGGCGCTGAACATGGCTGGCTACTTTCCTGGACTGGTTATTCAATTTATCGGCGCTCGACCGGAAAACTGAAGTCTTTCAGCGCGACTTGTTCCACGTCGTGACCTGCTGCCCGATATAGGTGTTGAGCGCATTCAGGCCAGACATCTTTTTGTCAAGTGCGGTGTACCGCTCGGTCAGGCTCTTTTGCAGGCGATCGGCGCGATCAAGGAGGGTCTGCGTGTCCTGCGTGTTGCGCTTGAGCGCTGCGTCGTAGGTCTTGGACTTGGTGGCGAAGAAGCCGCTGGTGTCGAGCAACCGGGTGGTGACCACCTTGAATTTCTCGGCGAAGCCGTCGGTCGTCGTGCCATCGTCAGGGCCGCGGAAGAACGCCTTCACGTCGTCAGGACTGGCCATGGCCTTGTCGAACTTCGTAGTGTCCAAGCGCAGATTGCCGTTGGGCGTCACGTTGCCCGAGCCACCATCGATCACCACCCCGATATCGGAGAGGGTGCGCAGCGAGCCGTTGCCCACTACGGCCGTCAGGGCAGTGCGCAGAGTGTTCTGCAAATTGACCGCCGCGGAATCCCCCTGCAGCAGCGCACTAGTCTTGGTGGACTTGTCGTAGGAAGTAGCGTCGTTCAGTGCGCTGTTGAGCGCGTTGTAGGCCGTGACGAAGGCCTGAACATTGGCCTTGACCGCCGAGGTGTCCTTGGCCACCGTGATGGTGACCGGGTCGGTCGTGGTGGACGTGGCGGTGAACGTCACCCCCGCCACGACGTTGGTGAAGGCATTGGTGGCCGAGGT
>JBHIWE010000034.1:0-24447 GCA_041987645.1 Acidovorax sp.
CCCATAATCAGCAGCAAACCCGCCTCCGGAATGCCGAACTGGTTCAGCGTGGCGGCGATCACCACCAGCGAGGCGCGCGGCACGCCGGCCATGCCCTTGGAGGTGAGCATCAGGATCAGCAGCATGGTGACCTGGGTCTCCAGCGGCAGGTGGATGCCGTAGGCCTGCGCGATGAATAGCGTGGCGAACGTGCAGTAGATCATCGAGCCGTCCAGGTTGAACGAGTAGCCCATGGGCATCACGAAGCTGGAGATGCGGCGCTTGACGCCGAAACGGTCGAGCGCATCGAGCAGCTTGGGGTAGGCGGCCTCGGAACTCGCGGTGGCGAAGGACAGCAGGAACGCCTCCTTGATCTCGCGCAGCAGCTTGAAGACCCGCCCGCGCAGCGCCAGGAAGCCCGCCAGGATCAGCACGCCCCACAGCAGGAACAGCGCCAGGTAGAACTCGCCCATGAAGACGGCGAACTTCAGCAGGATGCCCAGCCCATTCACGGCCACCGTGGCCGCCATGGCCGCCAGCACCGCCACCGGGGCGAACTTCATCACGTAGCCCGTGATCTTGAGCATGACGTGGGCCAGCTCCTCGATGCCGCGCACCAGCGTCTGGCCTTTTTCGCCCAGGGCCGCCAGCGCGATGCCGAAGAACATCGAGAACACCACGATCTGCAGGATCTCGTTGTTGGCCATGGCTTCCACGAACGAGCGTGGCACCAGATGGTTCACGAAGTCCTTGAAGGTGAACTTCGCTGTCGCCAGCTGGGCGGACTGGCCGGCGTCCGGCAGCGGCAGGTTCAGGCTGGCGCCGGGCTGCAGCACGTTGGCCAGCACCAGGCCCAGCAGCAGCGAAATCAGCGAGGCGGTCAGGAACCAGCCCATGGCCTTGAGGAACACCCGGCCCACCGAGGCGGCGTCCCCCATGTGGGCGATGCCCACCACCAGCGTGGAGAACACCAGCGGCGCGATCAGCATCTTGATGAGCCGCAGGAACACGTCCGTGGCGATCGAGATGTAGCCCGCGATGCGCGTGGCCTGCTGGGGTTCCAGGACGTTGGCGTGGATGAAATGGCCTATCACGATGCCCAGCATCATGGCGACCAGGATGCCGGCCGTGGGCGGCAGCTTTTTTTTGCGAAGCGACATAGAAGGCGGTCTGCGGGCCGGGCGGCCCTCGGTGCGGGACGTCCTGCCGGAATGGAAAAAAGGGGCGATTGTCCAGCAAGACGGCGCCGCGCCCCGCCAGCCCGCCATCGGCATGGTGACGGGCTTTTACAATCAACCCATGTCCGCCCCCCTGAATGCAGCGCCGCCCGTGGCATCTTCCTTCCTTTTCCACGGCCAGCCGGCATGGCAGATGGCCCTGCCTGGCGGAGACCGGGTGGTGGTGGCCGCGCAGGGCGCCCAGGTGCTGTCCTGGACTACGGCGGACGGCACCGAACGCCTCTTCCTCAGCCCACGCAGCGTCTTCGACGGGCACACCGCCATCCGCGGCGGCGTGCCGGTGTGCTTTCCCCAGTTCAACCAGCGCGGGCCGCTACCCAAGCACGGCTTCGCACGCAACCTGCCGTGGCAGCTGTCAGGCTGCGGAGAGGCGGCGGACGGGCAGGGCCGGTTCCTGCGCCTGTCTTTGGCGGACAGCGAGGTCACGCGCCGCTGGTGGCCTGACCAGGCCTTCGCCGCGGAACTGGCCGTCACGCTGCGCCCCGGCGCACTGCGGGTGGAGTTGTCGGCACACAACCCCGGCACCACGGCATGGGACTTCACCGCTGCTCTGCACACCTACCTGCGGGTGGACGACATCGCGACGGTCCGGCTCGAAGGCCTGGACGGCTGCGCGTGCTGGGATGCCGTGGCCGACACGCACGGCGTCCAGCAGGGCCCCGTCAGCTTCGAGGGCGAATACGACAGCGTCTTCGCCGCCGCGCCCGCTCCCCTGCAGGTCCAGCCGGCCGCAGGCGGCCGGCTGTCCATCGCGCAGGGCGCGGAGTGGGGCAACACCGTGGTCTGGAACCCCGGCGCCCCCCGCTGCGCTGCGCTGGCGGACATGCCTGCCGACGGTTATCGCCACATGCTGTGCGTGGAGGCCGCCTGCATCGACCGGCCCGTGGCCATGGCGCCCGGCGCCCGCTGGTCTGGCTGGCAGCAGCTGCAGGTCCTCTGATTTCCGCTTTTCCTTTCCTTTCCCTCCTGGAGCCTCCATGCTGGCCAAACGCATCATTCCCTGCCTCGACGTCACCGGAGGCCGCGTGGTCAAGGGCGTCAACTTCCTCGAACTGCGCGATGCGGGCGACCCGGTGGAGATCGCCGCCCGCTACAACGCGCAGGGCGCCGACGAGCTCACCTTCCTCGACATCACGGCCACCAGCGACGGGCGCGATCTGATCCTGCCCATCATCGAGGCCGTGGCCAGCCAGGTCTTCATCCCGCTCACGGTGGGCGGCGGCGTACGCACCGTCGAAGACGTGCGGCGCCTGCTCAACGCCGGGGCCGACAAGACCAGCTTCAATTCCGCAGCGCTCGCCAACCCCGACGTGATCAACGCCGCATCGGACAAGTACGGCGCACAGTGCATCGTCGTGGCCATCGACGCCAAGCGGCGCCAGGGCGACGACCTGGCCGCTCGCGGCGAGGGCTGGGACGTCTATAGCCATGGCGGCCGCAAGAACACCGGCCTGGACGCCGTGCAGTGGGCCGCCGAGATGGCGCGGCGCGGCGCCGGCGAGATCCTGCTGACCAGCATGGACCGCGACGGCACCAAGTCGGGCTTCGACCTGCAGCTCACCCGGGCCGTGAGCGACGCAGTCGGCGTGCCGGTGATCGCCTCGGGCGGTGTGGGCAATCTGGACCATCTGGCCGACGGCGTGCAGCAGGGCGGCGCCGATGCCGTGCTGGCTGCCAGCATCTTCCACTACGGCGAATACACCGTGGGCCAGGCCAAGGAGCGCATGGCCGAGCGCGGCATTCCGGTACGGCTGTAATGCCCGTAGCGCTTGATGTGACTATGAAAAAGGCTTCCAGCCGTTATTTCATCTACACGAGATGCTATCTTTTAAGTAGCAAATGAAAAATGCTGCAGTGCAGCAATTCAAGAGACAATGACACCATGAACTGGCTAGATGAAGTGAAGTGGGATGCGCAGGGCCTGGTGCCCGTGATCGCGCAGGAGTCCGCCACCGGCGACGTGCTGATGTTCGCGTGGATGAACCGCGAGGCGCTGCAGCGCACGGCGGAGCTGGGCCGCGCCGTGTATTTCAGCCGCTCGCGCCAGCGGCTGTGGTTCAAGGGCGAAGAGTCCGGCCACGTGCAGACCGTCCACGAGATCCGCCTGGATTGCGATAACGACGTGGTGCTGCTCAAGGTGACGCAGCTGGGCCACGAGCCCGGCATCGCCTGCCACACGGGCCGGCACAGCTGCTTCTTCAGCGTGCTCAAGGACGGCGCCTGGACCGCCGTCGATCCGGTCTTGAAAGACCCCGAATCCATCTACAAGTGACCGACATGGCCGCCCACGAATCTGCATCCCCCGCATCCCCGGCCTCGCACGACGCGCTCGCCCGCCTGGCTGCCGTCATCGAAAGCCGCAAGCCGGCCCACGGCGGCGAGCCCGACAAGAGCTACGTCGCGCGCCTCCTGCACAAGGGCCCGGATGCCTTCCTCAAGAAGATCGGCGAAGAGGCGACCGAGGTCGTCATGGCCGCCAAGGACGCCGACCATGGCGGCGATGCCGGCAAGATCGTCTATGAGGTGGCCGACCTCTGGTTCCACACCATGGTGGCGCTGGCGCACTACGGGTTCACGCCCGCCGACGTGGTGGCCGAACTCGAGCGCCGCGAGGGCACCAGCGGCATCGAGGAAAAGGCGCTGCGCAAGGCCGAGCACCGCGCCATCCGAGAGAGCACCTGATAACCACCCTTGAAGGAGGAGCCGCAGCATGAGCGACAACGACATCATCGACGTGACGCCCAACGGGCGCGCCGAATCGCTGAAGACCATCGGCTGGGTCAGCTACGTGCTGCACCTGCTCGTGGCCGTGGCCGCGGTGCTGCCCAGTGCGCAGCCCAGCATCGCGCTGCTGCTGATCGCGCTGGTGATCGACCTGGTCAAGCGCGGCGACGCGGAAGGCACCTGGCAGGCCAGCCATTTCTCCTGGCGCATCCGCAGCGTGCTCTGGGCGGGCGTGCTCTACATCCTCACCTTCCCGCTGTGGCTGCTGTTCATCCTTCCGGGTTGGATCGCCTGGGCCGCGATCTCGGTGTGGTTCCTCTACCGCATCGTGCGCGGCATGCTGGCCATGAGCGAAAACCGGGCCGTCGATGCCTGACGCCAACTTTCAGCCGCAGCGGCTCAACCTTGCGCTGCAGGGCGGCGGCTCCCATGGCGCGCTCACCTGGGGCGTGCTGGACGCGCTGCTCGAAGACGGCCGCTTCGCCATTGAAGGCCTGAGCGGTACCAGCGCTGGCGCCATGAACGCCGTCGCGCTCGCCCATGGCTTCGCCCAGGCGGCGCACCAGCACGCAGGCGCCGACCCGCGCGAGGTGCATCAGATCGGCTGCGACATGGCCCGCGCCACGCTGGGCCGGCTGTGGGAGGGCGTGGGCACGCTGGGCAGCATGATGCTGGGTGTTCCGCTGGCGGGTAACAATGCCCTTGTGGGCATGTTCACGCAGTGGCTCTCGCCCTACCAGACCAACCCCCTGGGCATCAACCCGCTGCGCCGGCTGCTTGAGCGCGAAGTGGATTTCGACGTGCTCAGCACCGCCCCTTCGCCCAAGGTCTTCGTGTGCGCCACCAACGTGCGCACGGGCCGGGGCGAGATCTTCTCGGGCAAGCGTCTGAGCGCCGACGCGGTGATGGCCTCGGCCTGTCTGCCGCTGCTGTTCAAGGCGGTGGAGATCGACGGCGAGCACTACTGGGATGGCGGTTTTTCCGGGAACCCGGCGCTGCATCCGTTGATCTACAAGACCGAATGCGCCGACGTGCTGCTGGTGCAGATCAACCCCATCGAACACCCGACCGTACCCGACAACGCCTCCGAGATCATGGAACGCATGAACGAGGTCACCTTCAACGCCAGCCTGTTGTCCGAGATGCGCGCTATCGAGTTCGTGCGCCGCCTGCTGGCCGAAGGCAAGCTCGACGAGCGCCGCTACCGCAGCGTGCGCATGCACCGCATCGATGGCGGAGCGCTGCTGGCCGGCTTCGGCGCGTCCAGCAAGTCGCGGGCGGACCTGTCGTTCATCCGCGAGCTGTTCGCCCTCGGCCGCCAAGAGGGCCAGCGCTGGCTCCACGCGCATGGCGCCGACATCGGCGTGCGCCCCACTGTCAACATCGCGGACAATGCCTGACGGATGGCGCGTTGCCCCTTGCCCGCCTTTACGCACCGATTTCCTTCCCTTCCTCCATGCACGACCCCGACTGCCTTTTCTGCAAGATCATTGCCGGCCAGATCCCGTCCCGCAAGGTGTACGAGGACGACGAGATCTACGCCTTCCACGACATCAATCCCTGGGCCCCGGTGCATTTCCTCATGGTGCCCAAGGCCCATGTCCATTCCATGGCCGGGGTGACCGACGCGCATGCCGGCGTGCTGGGCCGCATGATGGCGCTGGCGCCACGGCTGGCGCTGGAACAGGGTTGCAACCCGTATCCGCAAGGCGGCTTTCGCATCGTGGTGAATACCGGCGACGAAGGTGGCCAGGAGATCCATCACCTGCACATCCACGTCATGGGCGGTCCGCGCCCGTGGCTCAAAGGGTGACCGTATTCATGCTGCGCAGCCAGTTTCACTGACCGCACGGCACGCAGCCAGCAGGCTGCAAGGGGTATCGCCGGCCTGACATGTCCCCCGTCTAAAATGGGCCGCAATTCATCAGGAGATTTCCATGGGTTCGTTTTCCATCTGGCACTGGCTCATCGTGCTGCTCATCGTGGTGATGGTGTTTGGCACCAAGAAGCTCAAGAACATGGGCTCCGACCTCGGGGGCGCCGTCAAGGGCTTCAAGGACGGCATGAAGGACGGTGCTTCCGATGCGCCGCCTCCCGCCGCCAGCACCGCCACGCCGCCCACCCAGGTCGGCACGCACACGGCGGCCGACAAGACCACGATCGACGTCGAAGCCAAGCAAAAGAGCTGATGACGGCCCGCCCGCAGTGGCTCAGCGCTTCATCCTCCCAACGCTTCCATGATTGACATCGGTCTCTCCAAAATGGCGCTGATCGGCGCCGTCGCGCTCATCGTCATCGGCCCCGAAAAGCTGCCCCGCGTGGCGCGCACCGTGGGCACGTTGCTGGGCAAGGCGCAGCGTTATGTCTCCGACGTGAAGGCTGAGGTCAACCGCTCGATGGAGCTGGACGAGCTGCGCAAGATGAAGGACACGGTCGAGAGCGCTGCTCGCGACGTCCATCAATCGGTGCAGACCCAGGCGAGCGACTTCCAGAAAGACTGGGAGTCCTCCATCCATGGCGCGGGCGATTCTTCTTCGTCCGCCGTCGGGTTCGATGCCGCACCCGTGGTGCCGGCCTACAAGAACCCCGGAAAGAACTGGCGCCTCAAGCGCGGTGCCACGCCCCAGTGGTACAAGGCACGCGCCGGCGTGCGAACCAAGGCCCAGTCGGGCGCAGCGCGCGTGGCGCGTTTCCGGCCGCAGAAATTCCATTGACGGCCGCTGTGCAGTTGCCCGTCCGGGCCTGCCCTGCGGGCACGCAGCCAGTCCGCAACCTTCCCCACCATGTCCGATATTCCCAATAAAGAAGACGAGCTCGCGGGCACCGAGCAGCCGTTCGTGCAGCATCTCATGGAGCTGCGCGACCGCCTCGTCAAGGCGCTGATCGCCGTCGGCGTCATGGCGGCCGGGCTGTTCTTCTACCCAGGCCCGGGCCCGCTCTACGACCTGCTGGCCGCGCCCCTGGTGGCGCACCTGCCTGCCGGCGCCACGCTGATCGCCACCTCGGTGATCTCGCCTTTCATGGTGCCGCTGAAGATTCTGCTCATGGCGGCTTTCATGCTGGCGCTGCCCTTCGTGCTCTGGCAGGTCTGGGCCTTTGTGGCGCCGGGTCTTTATTCGCACGAGAAGAAGCTGGTGCTGCCGCTGGTCATCTCCAGCACGGTGCTGTTTTTCATCGGCGTGGCGTTCTGCTACTTCTTCGTGTTCGGCCAGGTGTTCAGCTTCATCCAGAGCTTCGCGCCCAAGAGCATCACCGCCGCGCCTGACATCGAGGCCTACCTGAGCTTCGTCATCACCATGTTCCTGGCTTTCGGGCTGGCGTTCGAGGTGCCGATCGTGGTGGTGCTGCTGGCGCGCATGGGTTTCGTGACTGTGGAAAAGCTCAAGGGTTTCCGCGGCTACTTCATCGTGCTGGCCTTCATCGTCGCGGCCGTGGTCACGCCGCCCGACGTGGTCTCGCAGCTGTCGCTGGCCGTGCCGATGTGCCTGTTGTACGAGCTGGGCATCTGGGCGGCGCAGATCTTCATCCGCCACACCGCCGCACCGGAAGACGCGCAGGAAACGACCTGAACCTCGGTGGCTGCTGGTAGCAGGTGCCTCAACGAAAATAGCCCCCAGCCCTTGTTCTGCAAGGGCTGGGGGCTATTTTTTTGATAGCGCCCGCGCGGTACGGTCAGGCAGGTCAGGGCCGGCGGGGCGGCGGGTGCCGCAGCGGCGCCCGGTCCGGTGCCTGGCGTCAGCGTTGCCGCTGCTGCGGCCGCGGGCGGGTGCCGGGCACGACCTGAATCTCCAGCCGCGTATCGCCGCGCTGCAGCACGAAGGGCGCCGCCGTGCCGGGGCGCAGGGCGGCCACGGTGGTCAGCAGTGCCGAGACGGTCTGGGTGGGCTTGCCGTCCACTTCCACGATCACGTCGCCGGGACGCACGCCGGCCTGCGCTGCGGGGGCGCCCTGCAGCACGCCGGTGATGATGACGCCCTCGGTGGCCTTCACGCCGAAGGTGGCGGCGAGTTCGGGGGAAAGCTCGTTGGGCTCCACGCCGATCCAGCCCCGTGTGACCTGGCCGTCCTTGACGATGCCGTCAAGCACCATCTTGGCGGTGGAAACGGGGATGGCGAAGCCAATACCCATGCTGCCGCCCGAGCGCGAATAAATCGCCGTGTTGATGCCCATCAGGTTGCCGTTCACGTCCACCAGCGCACCGCCCGAGTTGCCTGGATTGATGGCCGCGTCGGTCTGGATGAAGTTCTCGAAGATGTTGATGCCCAGCTGGCTGCGGCCCAGGGCCGACACGATGCCGCTGGTCACCGTTTGGCCCACGCCGAAGGGATTGCCGATGGCCAGTACTTGGTCGCCCACGGCCAGCTGGTCGGATTGGCCCAGCACGATGATCGGCAGCTTGTCCAGGTCGATCTTCAGCACGGCCAGATCGGTGTCCGGGTCGGTGCCGATCACGCGGGCGCGGGCGCGGCGGTTGTCGGTCAGCGTCACCTCGATCTCGTCGGCGCCTTCGACCACATGGTTGTTGGTCAGGATGTAGCCGTCGGTGCTGATGATGACGCCGCTGCCCAGGCCCGTCTGGGCCTGTTGCGCGCCCTGGTCGCCGAAGAAGAACTGGAACCACGGGTCGTTGCTGCGCGGCGTGCGCACGGCCTTGCTGGTGTTGATGCTCACCACCGCCGGCGCGGCCTTGCGCGCTGCGGCGCGGAAGCTGCCGCCCGCTGCCGCCGGCGCCTCTGGCGCTGCCGGCGCTTCCACCAGCGAGACGCCCGCACTGCTGCGCGTAGCGCCGCTGCGGACCCAGCCGGGCTGCAGGGTGGAGACGACGAAATAGGCCGCGACGAGAACCGTCACGGTCTGGGAAAACAGCAGCCAGATACGCTTCATGTTGGAGCAGAAAAAACGGCGAGGGCAACTCGGCGTGAATGGATGGGGAGGGCAGGGCGCTGGCCGGGCAGTGGCGCACGCTGCCGTCATTGTCGCTGCGCCGCCTCCGTCGCTGGTCACGTCCAGGCACAGGCAGGGCCTGCGACTTACCGACACAAGGGTGCCAAGGGTAAACCTCTAGAATGTTGCCCACTGTAACGGCTCCTGCATTTTCGTTCGCCTTTTGCCTCCCGGTCATCCGCCCGGAGCGCGCCTGCCAAGCATCCCCCATCCGGAAAGCCTGCCGAACGACGGCCACGCGCCCCATCCCATGGCGCGTGGCTGGCGCCGCCCTTGGTTTTTGGCAGCCCTGGCTGCCTGCTTTTAGGAACGTTTTGTCCATGACCTCTCAATCCCCGGCGCCGTCCCTGGCGGATGCCGCTCCTGCCCGCCAGCTCACCCGCAAGGACTACCAGACCCTGGGCCTGTCCGCCCTGGGCGGCACGCTGGAGTTCTACGACTTCGTCATCTACGTCTTCTTCGCCGCGGTGCTGAGCGGGCTGTTCTTCCCCGCCGACATGCCCGACTGGCTGCGCCAGCTGCAGACCTTCGGCATCTTTGCAGCGGGCTACCTGGCGCGCCCGCTGGGCGGCATCGTGATCGCGCACTTCGGCGACAAGCTGGGGCGCAAGCGCATGTTCACGCTGTCCATCTTCCTGATGGCCGTGCCCACGCTGGTCATCGGCCTGCTGCCCACCTACGCCAGCATCGGCGTGGCGGCTCCGCTGCTGCTGCTGGCCATGCGCGTGCTGCAGGGCGCTGCCATCGGCGGCGAAATGCCCGGCGCCTGGGTGTTCGTGGCCGAGCACGTGCCCAAGAACCGCTACGGCCTGGGCGTGGGCACGCTCACGGCCGGCATCACGGGCGGCATCCTGCTGGGCTCGCTGGTCGCGATCGCCATCAACCGCAGCTATGCGCCGGCCGAGGTGCGCGAATTCGCCTGGCGCATTCCGTTCATCCTGGGCGGCGTGTTCGGCCTGGTGTCGGTATACCTGCGCCGCTTCCTGCACGAAACGCCCGTGTTCCAGGAACTGGCCGCGCGCCGTGCAGTGGCGCGCGAGCTGCCCGTCAAGACCGTGCTGCGCGAGCACAAGGGCGCCATGGTGCTGGTGGCGCTGATGACCTGGGTGCTGTCCACTGCGGTGGTGGTCGTCGTGCTGATCACTCCCACCTACCTGCAGAAGGTGTTCCAGATACCGGCCACGCTGGCACTGGAAGCCAACGCCGTCGCCACGCTCACGCTCACCATCGGCTGCGTCATCGTCGGCTGGGCCACAGACCGCTTCGGCACGCGTCCGGTCATGCTGCTGGGCTGGGGCGGCCTGGCGCTGAGCAGCTACTGGTTCTACACCCAGCTGCCGGGCACGCCTGCGTCGCTGGTCTTCAACTACGGCCTGATCGGCTTCTTCGTCGGCTCCATCTCGCTGCTGCCCATCGTGGGCGTGCGCGCCTTCCCGCCGGAGGTGCGCTTCACCGGCCTGTCCTTCTCCTACAACATGGCCTATGCCGTGTTCGGCGGCATCACGCCCATCCTGATCACGCTCTGGCAGCAGCACGACGCGCTGGCCAACGCCCACTACGTGGCGGCCATGGGCGTGCTGGGCTTCGTGCTGGGCTTCGTGCCGCTCGCCTCGCGCGGCTGGCAGCCTGCGAAGGCCTGAGCCCGGGCGCTAACGCCTGAGAAGGTGCCTGGGCCTGCCACAATTCTGGCCATGACCCAGTCTGCCTTTTCCCCTTCGCCGACCGGCCCTCACCCGGGGGTCGCCCGGCAGGACCTGCAGCGTGCCTTCGACGCACTGCTGCAGCCCGAGCGCTTCAAGGACTACGGCCCCAACGGCCTGCAGGTCGAGGGCCGGGCCCAGATCAAGCGCCTGGTGAGCGGCGTGACGGCCAGCCTGGCACTGATCGACGCCGCCATCGAGCAGCGGGCTGACGCCATCTTCGTCCATCACGGCCTCTTCTGGCGTGGGCAGGACGGCCGAGTCACCGGCTGGATGAAGCAGCGCCTGCAGCGCCTGCTGGCCCACGACATCAATCTCTTCGCCTACCACCTGCCGCTCGATGCCCATGCCGAGCTGGGCAATAACACGCAGCTCGGGCGCGTGCTGGGCCTCTCGTCGGATGTCCGGTTCGGCGAGCAGGAGCTGGGCCTGGCCGGCACCGCTCGCTTCGCAGACGCGCAAGCCCTGGCACGCCACGTGGAGGCCGCGCTGGGCCGCCCGGTGACGCTGGTGCAGGCCGAGCCGCGCCCGATCACGCGGGTGGCCTGGTGCACCGGCGGGGCGCAGAGCTATTTCGAGGCGGCCATCGCCACGGGGGCTGACGCTTTCATCACCGGCGAGATTTCCGAACCCCAGGCCCACATCGCGCGCGAAACGGGCGTGGCCTTCCTCGCGGCCGGCCACCATGCCACCGAGCGCTACGGCGCGCCGGCCGTGGCAGCGCGGGTGGCGGAGCAGTTCTCGCTGGAGCATGTGTTCATCGATATCGACAACCCGGCCTAAGCGTTTTTGCTATTTAAATGATAGCTTGATGCCCCGATCAAATAAGCGCTGAGAGCTGTTTTGACGTCTTCCTTTCCGAGGCCCGCATGATTTCCCGACCCCCAGCCGCCCTGCAGCCCATCGCCATCACCCAGGGCGATGCCGCGGGCATCGGCCCCGAAATCATCGCCCGGGCCTTCCGCGATGCGCCCGACGCGCTGCGTGGCTGTTTCGTGGTGGGGGACGTCGCTGTGCAGCGGCGAGCCGGCGGCTGTATCCAGCGCGCAGGCGATGCTGCGCTGCCCGTCGCCGCCATCGCCGCGGCCGGGCATGCGCTCGCCGTGCCGCCGCGCTGCGTGCCGGTGCTGCAGCTGCCGGGCCTGCCGACGGAGCCGCCCGCCTTCGGCCGGATCAGCGCCGCAGCCGGGCAGGCCGCGGCCGACTGCGTGGTCTGGGCGGCGCGTGCCGCGTTGCGGGAAGAGGTGGCGGCCGTGGTCACGGCGCCGCTGCACAAGGAGGCGCTCTCCGCCGCCGGCATCGCCTTTCCCGGCCATACCGAACTGCTGCAGGCCGAGGCGGCGCGGCATGCCGGTGTGCCGCTGGCCGAGATGCCGGTGCGCATGATGCTGGCCAGCGACGAGTTGCGCACCGTGCTCGTCAGCATCCACGTGTCGCTGCGCGACGCGCTGTCCGCCGTCACGCAGGGCAATGTGCTGGCCGCGCTGCGCATCACCCACGCCGCTCTCTCGCGCAGCCTGGGCCGGGCGCCGCGCATCGGCGTGGCGGGGCTCAATCCGCATGCGGGCGAGGGGGGGCTCTTCGGGCGCGAGGAGATCGAAACCATCGCCCCGGCGATTCGCGCCGCGCTGGCTGAAGGCATTGATGCGCGCGGCCCCTTCGCGCCCGACACGGTCTTCATGCGCGCGCGCACCACGCCACAGCGCCAGGGCGAGTTCGACGTAGTGCTGGCCATGTACCACGATCAGGGGCTGATCCCGGTCAAGTATCTGGGCGTGGATAAGGGCGTGAACGTGACGCTCGGCCTGCCGCTGGTGCGCACCAGCCCGGACCACGGCACGGCCTTCGACATCGCGGGGCAGGGAGTGGCCGATGCGTCCAGCCTGATCGAGGCGGTTCGCATGGCGCGGCAGCTGTCTTCGCTGCCGGATTGAGGGGTGGGGCCACCCCCCCCAAAAAAAAACGGCCCGCATCGAGCGGGCCGTCTTCTTGGCAGGTGCGCTTGGTGCTTAGCGCGGCCGGTTCAGGCTGTCGCGGATTTCGCGCAGCAGCACGATGTCTTCAGGCGGTGCGGCAGGCGCAGCCGGTGCGGGCGCGGGGGCCTGGCGCTTGAGGCGGTTGATCTGCTTGACCATCATGAAAATGATGAACGCCAGGATCAGGAAGTTCACAGCCACCGTAATGAAATTGCCGTAGGCCAGCACGGGAACGCCCGCTTTTTTCAGCGCGTCCAGCGTATTGGCCGTTCCGGGCGGAACGGCGCCGAGCACGAGGAATAGATTGGAAAAATCGAGCCGGCCAAATACCAACCCCACCACCGGCATGATCAGGTCGCTCACGACCGAGTCCACGATCTTGCCGAATGCACCGCCGATGATGACGCCGACGGCAAGGTCTATCACATTGCCTTTGACGGCGAACTCTTTGAACTCTTGTGCGATGCCCATTTCTCCACTCCTTTGATATAGATGAAAACACTGAAGTATCGGCTGCCCTAACGGGGTGTCCCCCAATGGAATCACCATATTCGCTCCGCTAGAATTTTCGAGGTTAGCCCCAATGGCGAAGTATATCGAGGACCCCATGAGTGAAACTCCAATCGACTCCAGCAAGCGGACGTGGTTGATCGCGTCCGGCTGCGCTGGTGCGGTGGGCGGCGTGGCGACAGCCGTACCGTTCGTGAGCACCTTCCAGCCTTCGGAGCGAGCCAAGGCCGCAGGGGCCCCTGTCGAGGTGGATATCTCGGGATTGAAGCCCGGCGAGAAGATCACCGTGGAATGGCGCGGCAAGCCGGTCTGGATCGTGCGCCGCACGCCAGAGCAGCTGGCTGCGCTGCCCTCGCTCGATCCACAGCTCGCCGACCCGAAGTCCGAGCGCAAGCCGGCAGAGCTCACGCCGCCCTACGCGCGCAACGAGGCCCGTTCGATCAAACCCGAGGTGTTGGTCGCTGTGGGTATCTGCTCGCATCTGGGCTGCTCGCCCTCCGACAAGTTCACGCCCGGGGCGCAGCCTTCGCTGCCGGACGACTGGAAGGGCGGCTTCCTCTGCCCCTGTCATGGTTCCACGTTCGACATGGCCGGCCGCGTTTTCAAGAACAAGCCGGCCCCCGACAACCTGGAGGTTCCTCCCCACATGTACCTGTCGGAGACCAAGCTCCTGATCGGTGAAGACAAGAAGGCCTGAGGAACAACCCATGGCTTACCGCGAATTCAAAGACATCTCGCCCAACGCCTCCACGGGCGCCAAGGCGGTCAACTGGCTCGAGAACCGCTTCCCCACGGCCTTTGACGCCTACCGGATGCACATGTCGGAGTATTACGCTCCGAAGAATTTCAACTTCTGGTACATCTTCGGCTCGCTGGCCCTGCTGGTGTTGGTGATCCAGATCGTCACCGGCATCTTCCTGGTGATGCACTACAAGCCCGACGCCAGCAAGGCGTTCGAGTCCGTCGAGTACATCATGCGCGACGTGCCCTGGGGCTGGCTGATCCGCTACATGCATTCCACAGGCGCTTCCGCGTTCTTCGTGGTGGTTTATCTGCACATGTTCCGCGGCTTGCTCCACGGTTCCTACCGCAAGCCGCGCGAGTTGGTCTGGATCTTTGGTTGCGCCATCTTCCTGTGCTTGATGGCCGAGGCCTTCATGGGCTACCTGCTGCCCTGGGGTCAGATGTCGTACTGGGGCGCCCAGGTGATCGTCAACCTGTTCGCCGCCATCCCCTTCGTAGGTCCCGACCTCGCATTGCTGATCCGTGGCGACTATGTGGTGGGCGACGCCACGCTCAACCGCTTCTTCAGCTTCCACGTGATCGCCGTGCCGCTGGTGCTGCTGGGTCTGGTGGTGGCCCACCTGCTGGCGCTGCACGATGTGGGCTCCAACAACCCCGACGGTGTCGAGATCAAGGGTCCCGGCGCCCCCAAGGACGAGCATGGCCACCCGCTGGACGGCATCCCCTTCCATCCGTACTACACGGTGCACGACATCTTCGGCGTGTGCGTGTTCCTGTTCATCTTCTCGGCCGTGATCTTCTTCGCGCCCGAGTTCGGTGGCTATTTCCTCGAATACAACAATTTCATTCCTGCCGACCCGCTGAAGACGCCGGCCCACATCGCGCCGGTCTGGTACTTCACGCCGTTCTATTCGATGCTGCGCGCCATCACCAGCGAGATGATGTATGCGCTCATCGCCTGCGTGGTGCTGGCCGTGGGGCTGGCGGTGCTCCGTGGCCGGCTGGCCGGCTTCGTCAAGGGCGCGCTGGTGCTGGTGGCGGCTGTGGCGGTGGCGCTCATGCTGTCCATTGACGCCAAGTTCTGGGGTGTGGTGGTGATGGGTGGGGCCGTGATCATCCTGTTCTTCCTCCCCTGGCTGGACATGAGCCCGGTGAAGTCCATCCGCTACCGGCCGGACTGGCACAAGTATCTCTATGCCGTGTTCGTGGTCAACTTCGTGGTGCTGGCCTATCTGGGTGTGCAGCCGCCCTCGCCGATCGGCGAGCGCGTGTCTCAGGTCGGAACCCTGTTCTACTTCGGCTTCTTCCTTCTCATGCCGTGGTGGAGCCGTCTGGGCACGCCCAAGCCGGTGCCTGACCGGGTGACCTTCACCCCGCATTGAGCGTGTGCAGCCTGCTCGAAGAAACATCCCCATGAAAAAAATCATCCTCACGCTGATCGCCGCACTGGGCCTGCTCACGGGCGCGCAGGCGGCCGAAGGCGGTATCGCCTGGGACAAAGCGCCCAACCGCACCAACGACACCGCATCGCTGCAAAACGGTGCGAAGCTGTTCGTCAACTACTGCCTGAACTGCCATTCCGCAGCTTCCATGCGCTACAACCGCCTGCAGGACATCGGCCTGACCGAGCAGCAGATCAAGGACAACCTGCTGTTCACCACCGACAAGGTGGGCGAGACCATGAAGTCCGCGATTGATCCGCGCCAGGCCAAGGAGTGGTTCGGCGGCAACCCGCCCGATCTGACCGTGATTGCTCGTTCGCGCGCTGGCCACGGCGGCACGGGTGCGGACTATCTCTACACCTTCCTGCGCACTTTCTACCGCGACGACACCAAGGCGACCGGCTGGAACAATCTGGCGTTCCCGAGCGTGGGCATGCCCCATGTGCTGTGGCAATTGCAGGGCGATCGCCGCCCGATTTTCGAAGAACAGCAAAGCCACGGCCACCCGATCCAGGTCTTCAAAGGATGGGAGCAGATCACGGCTGGTACCATGTCGCCCCTGCAGTACGACCAAGCCGTGGGTGATCTCGTCAACTATCTGCAGTGGATGGGGGAGCCGGCGCAAAATACGCGGGTTCGCGTGGGCGTCTGGGTTCTGATATTCCTGGGTGTTTTCACGGTCATCGCCTGGAGGCTCAATGCGGCCTTCTGGAAAGACGTCAAGTAACCGCTAGACTCTTTGCCGCGCTTTAGGGCGCGGCCACGCTTTTACAGAGTGGGCGCGAGAGCGCCCACTCTTTTGATTTTTAGGAGCTTCTCACCATGATGGTGCTTTATTCGGGTACGACCTGCCCCTTCTCCCATCGCTGCCGTTTCGTCCTGTTCGAAAAGGGCATGGACTTCGAAATCCGCGATGTGGACCTGTACAACAAGCCCGAAGACATCAGCGTGATGAACCCCTACGGCCAGGTGCCCATCCTGGTCGAGCGCGATCTCATCCTGTACGAGTCGAACATCATCAACGAGTACATCGACGAGCGCTTCCCCCATCCCCAGCTGATGCCTGGCGACCCGGTGGACCGTGCCCGCGTGCGCCTGTTCCTGCTCAACTTCGAAAAGGAACTCTTCGTTCACGTCAACAGCCTCGAATCCCGTGCCACCAAGGGCAACGAGAAGGCGCTGGAAAAGGCCCGCGCCCACATTCGCGACCGTCTGACGCAACTGGCGCCCGTGTTCCTGAAGAACAAATACATGCTGGGCGAGAACTTCTCCATGCTGGACGTGGCCATCGCGCCTCTGCTCTGGCGCCTGGACTACTACGGCATCGACCTGTCCAAGAACGCGGCACCGCTGCTGAAGTACGCCGAGCGCATCTTCTCGCGTCCGGCCTACATCGAAGCGCTCACGCCCTCCGAAAAGGTCATGCGCAAGTAATTCGCGCCTCCAGCCACTTTTCCCGTATCTCGCAGACATGATGAATGCCCAGGACTCCACTTCCACGCGCCCGTACCTGATCCGGGCGCTCTATGAGTGGTGTACCGACCATGGCTTTACGCCCTATGTCGCCGTGCGCGTGGACGACTCCGTCCAGGTGCCGCGCGAATACGTGAAGGATGGCGAGATCGTGCTGAACATCAGCTACGACGCCACCAGCGCGCTGCAGCTCGGCAACGACTTCATCGAGTTCAAGGCGCGCTTTGGTGGCAAGCCCCGCGACATCATGGTGCCGGTGGGGCGCGTGATCGCCATCTATGCCCGTGAGAACGGGCAGGGCATGGCATTCCCGCCGCCGGTCGATGCTTTGGTGGATGGGCCATCTGCTGCTGCCGCACTGTCCAACGCGTCGGAATCGCCTTCACCGACTGATGCCGCCGAGCCCTCCGGGGACCGGGTGGTTCAGCTCGTGACGCCCGAATCCGCCGTCGAGGGTGATCATGGAGGCGCCGAGCCTCCCCGGCCACCCGCAGGCGGCGGATCGCGCCCGGCGCTCAAGCGCGTCAAGTGATGCGAGGGCGGGGCGTTCGCTTGCCCGCTGCTCCTTCATTTCCCTTCTTCGGACTGCATCTTTTGCGCGGCTAGAATGCAGCCTTCGCCGATTTAGCTCAGTTGGTAGAGCAACCGCCTTGTAAGCGGTAGGTCGTCAGTTCGATCCCGACAATCGGCACCAATTTCCTGTGTCTCCGCCCCGTTCGCCTTGGCGCGAAGCACCTGAACCTTGCTGAGCTCAGGTTTGAATTTTGAGGCGGATGGCGTTAACCTCCCACCCCTTGGTGCGCAGGTGCGCCTCGAATGCCGGCAGCAATTGCCGCACCTTCGCCGCCGCGGCATTGCCGCGAACCAGCAGGCACCAGGACGTCCCATCGATAGGGCCGGCCTGCAGGTGGGGTCGAAGTCCCGGTGGAATCAGTTTTTCAATCGCCCGCAGCCTGGCGCTGGAGTCCCGTGTGAGCGACGTCAGCGCTGCCAGCGTGGGTGAATCCTGAGTGGCCTGTTGCAGCGTGATGGCGTGGTGACGACGGGACATGGCATGGCGCCGGCAGGCGCGGAGGCTACTGAGTGCATGTGATTATTACGGACGCCCGGCTGGCCCGCAGCCGCGCGATACATCTCTCCGGTCTGCAACTGGTCATGGCGGCGCTGCTTGCGGCTTTCATCCTGATGGTCCTGGCTGCGGCGATGTACCACTGGATCTTTGTGCGCGGCGCGCGCGAGGCCTGGCCGGGCGGCGGCCCGCAAGCTCAGCAGGTTGGCATTGGCGGTGACTCGATGGGTCAGGAGCGCTTCATGCGTGCCAATCTTGACGCCATGGCTCGCAAAGTGGGCGAGATGCAGGCGCGTGTCATGCAGCTGGAATCGCTGGGCGATCGCGTGATGGGGCTGGCCGGCATGCCGCCGGTGAGCACTGCCAAGCCGGCAGGACAGGGCGGTGCCCTGGTGTCGGGCCGTCCGCTGAGCATGATGGAGCTGCAAAAGACGCTGGACGACCTGGCGAAGCTCACGGACCAGCGCGTCGATCTCATGACCGTCGTCGAGTCGCGCCTCTTTGAGCAGCAGGTGCTCAAACGCATGATTCCCACGCAGGCCCCGGTGCCCGACCGGCCGGCCGGCTCGCCTTTCGGCTGGCGCATCGACCCGCTGACCGGCCAATCCGCCCTGCACACGGGGCTCGATTTCCCTGCCGATACCGGGACCTCGATTCTGGCAGCCGCCGGCGGCGTGGTGGTCACGCAGGAATACCACCCGGCTTACGGCAACATGATCGAGATCGACCACGGCAACCAGCTGCTCACTCGCTACGCCCATGCGTCCAGGGTGTGGGTGAAGCGGGGTGACCTGGTCAAGCGGGGCCAGAAGATCGCCAGTGTGGGCACCAGTGGCCGTTCGACGGGCCCCCATCTGCACTTTGAGGTGCTGGTGCAGGGCGTGCCGCAGGATCCACAGAAATTCCTCGTTGCCGGCGGCCCTGGCGCGGGCACGGCGGTCGCTGCGGCGCAGCTTGGCGCCGGCCCGGGCGCCCGGCCTGCGCCTGGCAGGTAAAATCGGTCTCCGGATGTCTGCCGCCCGGTTGCGAAAGTACTTGCAAACCTCGGCGGCGCCTTCACCTGAACTCACTTCTTCTTAGGGATTCTGGTCGCCCTGCCGCCAACCCGGCGCGCAGTGCGGTCCTGTTCGCATGGCCACCAACTTCCTCACCAAATTATTCGGCAGCCGCAACGACCGGCTGCTCAAGCAATATCGCAAGACGGTCACGCGCATCAATGCGATGGAGCCGGAGTACGAGAAGCTGAGTGACGATGCACTGCGCGCGAAGACGCAGGAATTCAAGGAGCGCGCCGCCCGTGGCGAGTCGCTCGACGACCTGCTGCCCGAGGCTTTCGCCGTCGTTCGTGAGGGCTCCAAGCGCATCATGAAGATGCGCCATTTCGACGTCCAGATGCTGGGCGGCATGGCACTGCACTTTGGCAAGATCGCTGAAATGCGCACCGGCGAAGGCAAAACGCTGACCGCCACCCTGCCCGTGTACCTGAACGCCCTCTCGGGCAAGGGCGTGCATGTGGTCACGGTGAACGACTACCTCGCCAACCGCGACGCGCAATGGATGGGCCGTCTCTACAATTTCCTCGGCCTCACGGTGGGCATCAACCTGCCGAACATGCCGCGCGAGGAAAAGCAGGCGGCCTACGCGGCTGACATCACTTACGGCACGAACAACGAATACGGCTTCGATTACCTGCGCGACAACATGGTCTACGAGGCCAAGGACCGTGTGCAGAAGGTGCTCAATTTCGCCATCGTCGACGAGGTGGATTCCATCCTGATCGACGAGGCCCGCACCCCGCTCATCATCAGTGGCCAGGCCGAAGACCACACGCCGATGTACCTGGCGATGAACGACGTGGTGCCGGCGCTGGTGCGTCAGGAAGGCGAAGCCGATCCGCGCACGGGCGAAGGCGTCACCAAGCCCGGCGACTTCACCATCGACGAGAAGAGCCGCCAGGTCTTCCTGACCGAGCAGGGCCATGAAACCGCCGAGCGCCTGCTGGCCAGCCGCGGCCTCATCGCCGAAGGTGCGTCGCTCTACGACCCGGCCAACATCTCGCTGATGCACCACCTGTATGCGGCGCTGCGGGCCAACCACCTCTACCACCGCGACCAGCATTACGTCGTGCAGAACGGCGAGATCGTCATCGTGGACGAGTTCACCGGCCGCCTCATGGCCGGCCGCCGCTGGAGCGAAGGCTTGCACCAGGCCGTGGAGGCCAAGGAAAAAGTGGAGATCCAGGCCGAGAACCAGACGCTGGCCTCGATCACCTTCCAAAACTATTTCCGTCTCTACGGCAAGCTGGCGGGCATGACGGGCACGGCCGACACCGAGGCCTACGAATTCCAGGAAATCTACGGACTGGAAACCGTGGTGATCCCGCCCAACCGCCCGAGCAAGCGTGACGACCAGCTCGACCGCGTCTACAAGACCACCCGGGAGAAGTACGAAGCGGCCATCAAGGACATCCGCGAATGCCACGAGCGCGGCCAGCCCGTGCTGGTGGGCACGACCTCGATCGAGAACTCCGAGATCATCGACCAGCTGCTCAACAAGGAAGGCCTGCCGCACCAGGTGCTGAACGCCAAGCAGCACGCTCGCGAGGCCGACATCGTGGCCCAGGCCGGCCGCGCCGGCATGATCACCATCGCCACCAACATGGCGGGGCGCGGCACCGACATCGTGCTGGGCGGCAACATCGAAAAGGACCTGGCTGCCATCGAGCAGGACGAGTCGCTGGACGAGGCCACCAAGCAGGCCCGCGTGGCCGAGCTGCGCGAGCAGTGGAAGCTTGACCACGAGAAGGTGCGCGAGCTGGGCGGCCTGCGCATTATCGCCACTGAGCGCCATGAGTCGCGCCGTATCGACAACCAGCTGCGGGGCCGGTCAGGCCGCCAAGGCGATCCGGGCTCGTCCCGTTTCTACCTGAGCCTGGACGATGCGCTGATGCGGATCTTCGCGGGCGACCGGGTCAAGTCCATCATGGACCGCCTGAAGATGCCCGAAGGCGAAGCCATCGAGGCCGGCATCGTCACGCGCAGCATCGAGTCAGCGCAGCGTAAGGTGGAAGCGCGCAACTTCGACATCCGCAAGCAGCTACTGGAATACGACGATGTTTCGAACGATCAGCGCAAGGTGATCTACCAGCAGCGCAACGAGATCCTGGATGCAGCGGAACTCTCCGGCCTGATCGAGGCCATGCGCGACGACTGCCTGACCGACCTGGTGCGGCAGTACGTACCGGCCGAGTCGGTGGAAGAGCAGTGGGACCTGCCGACGCTCGAGCGGGTGCTCAACGATGACTGGCAGCTCTCGCTGCCCCTGCAGCAGGAAGTGGAGGGCGCTGAAGCCATCACCGACGACGAGATCCTCGAAAAGGTGCTGGGCGCTGCACGCGATTCCTTCGCTGCCAAGCTCGCCGTGGTGGGCGAAGCCAACTTCACGCAGTTCGAGCGCATGGTGCTTTTGCAGAGCTTCGACACCAACTGGCGTGATCATCTGAGCGCGCTGGACTACCTGCGCCAGGGCATCCACCTGCGCGGCTATGCGCAGAAGCAGCCCAAGCAGGAATACAAGCGCGAGGCGTTCGAACTCTTCCGGCAACTCACCGATCAGGTCAAGAACGAAGTGACCAAGGTGTTGATGACGGTGCAGGTGCAGACCAGCGCCCAGCTGGACGAAGCGGCCGAAGCGCTGGAAAGCCGCGGCGAGAACATCGCCAACGTGACCTACACCGCCCCCACTGAGACCGGCGAAGTCGAGACCGTGGTGGACGAGCACACCGTGCGGCCGGACGACGATGTCCAGGCGGGCGGCGTGCGCGTGGGCCGCAACGACCCCTGCCCCTGCGGCAGCGGCAAGAAGTACAAGCAATGCCATGGCAAGCTGGCCTGAGCCGGCAGCCGAGGCCTCGCCCCCGGTGCGTCATCGGAAGGCAGTGTTGAACGATTGACGCAAGACACGACACGGGCTACGGCCCGTGTTGTCGTTTCCGGACATTCATTTTTCTGATAATCGACGGCTTCTTCGCCAAGGAAACCCCTCCCATGCCCGTGAATCTCTCCGCCCCCGTGGCTTCTGAACTGCACCCCGTCGCCGGCGTGCGCATCGGCGTTGCCGAAGCTGGCGTGCGCAAGGCCCACCGCAAGGACCTGACCGTCTTCCTGCTGGACGAAGGCGCCACGGTGGCTGGCGTGTTCACGCAGAACCGCTTCTGCGCCGCGCCCGTGCAGGTCTGCCGCGAGCATCTGCAGGGCAGCCAGGCGATCCGCGCCATGGTCATCAACACCGGCAATGCCAATGCCGGCACCGGCGCCGACGGCCTGCAGCGCGCGCTTTCCACCTGCGCGGCGCTGGCCGGCCAGCTGGGCTTCTCGCCCGAGCAGATCCTGCCGTTCTCCACCGGCGTCATCATGGAGCCGCTGCCGACCGAGCGCATTGCCGCAGCGCTGCCCGCTGCCCTGGCCGATGCGCAGCCCGCCCACTGGGGCCGCGCCGCCGAAGGCATCATGACCACCGACACGCTGCCCAAGGCCTTCAGCCGCCAGCTGCAGCTGGGCGGCCGGACGGTGACCATCACCGGCATCTCCAAGGGGGCCGGCATGATCCGCCCGAACATGGCGACCATGCTGGGCTTTCTGGCCACCGACGCGGCCATCGCGCCGGAATTGGTGCAGCCGCTGGTGCGCGAGCTGGCCGACCAGTCGTTCAACCGCGTGACCATCGACGGCGACACCTCCACCAACGATTCCTTCATGCTCGTGGCCACGCACAAGGCCGGCAATGCGCCTGTGACGTCGCTGGATAGCGCCGACGGCGCGGCCCTGAAGCAGGCCCTGCTGGCCGTGGCGCAGCAGCTGGCCCAGGCCATCGTGCGCGATGGCGAGGGTGCGACCAAGTTCATCACCGTGCGCGTCGAAGGCGGCCGCAATGGCGATGAATGCCGCAAGGTGGCCTATGCCATCGCCCATTCGCCCCTGGTCAAGACGGCTTTCTTTGCCAGCGACCCGAACCTGGGGCGCATCCTGGCGGCTGTCGGCTATGCCGGCATCGACGACCTCGATCAGACCGGCATCGATCTCTTCCTGGACGACGTCCACGTGGCCGTGCAGGGCGGCCGCAACCCCGACTACCGCGAGGAAGACGGCCAGCGCGTGATGAAGCAAAGCGAGATCACGGTGCGCGTGGTGCTGGGCCGCGGCGACGCCGCCGATACCGTGTGGACCTGCGACCTGAGCCACGACTACGTCACCATCAACGCCGACTACCGCTCGTGAAGCGGGGCAGGGGCAGGCAGCGCTGTTGCCAGGCCCCTGCACATGCAAGGACTCCATGAACGAAGCATTCGCACACCTGCTGCTACGTGCCGAGCAGCTGATCACCCGCATCGAGGCGGTGCTGCCACAGCCGCTGTCGGCGCCCGAGTGGACGCCGGGCACCATCGCCTGGCGCTACCGCAAGCGCAGCAGCGGCCACGGCGTGCTGGAGCCGGTTCGCCATGTCGCCGGCCTGCAACTGGATGACCTGAAGGAAATCGACGCGCAGAAAGAGAAGATCCAGCGCAACACCCAGCAGTTCGTGGACGGCAAGCCGGCCAACAACGTGCTGCTGACCGGCGCGCGCGGAACGGGCAAGTCCTCGCTCATCAAGGCCTGCCTGAACACCTATGCGCCCCAGGGCCTGCGCCTGATCGAGGTGGATAAGGCGGACCTGACCGACCTGCCCGACATCGTCGAGGTGGTTTCGGGCCGCCCGGAGAAGTTCATCGTCTATTGCGACGACCTGAGCTTCGACGAGGGTGAGGCCGGCTACAAGGCGCTCAAGTCCATCCTGGACGGCACCATCGCTGCCGCTACACCCAACGTGCTGATCTACGCGACCAGCAACCGTCGCCACCTGTTGCCCGAATACATGAAGGAGAACCTCGGCTACACCCACACCGAAGACGGAGAGGTGCATCCGGGCGAGGCGGTGGAAGAGAAGATTTCGCTGTCCGAGCGTTTCGGGCTCTGGGTCAGCTTCTACCCGTTCAGCCAGCAGGAATACCTGGCCATCGTGGCGCAGTGGCTAGGCTCGCTGGGCGTGGCGACGACCGATATCGAACGGGCCCGGCCCGAGGCCCTGGTGTGGGCGCTGGAGCGCGGTTCGCGCAGTGGGCGCGTGGCCTACCAGTTCGCACGCGACTTCGCCGGGAGGCTGGCCGATGCCTGAAGCGCAGACCTCTGGTACGCAACCCGTGCGCAAGCACACCGAGGTGGCCGTGGGCATCCTGATCCGCGCCGACGGCGCCCTGCTGCTCTCCACCCGGCCCGCCGGCAAGCCCTACGACGGCTACTGGGAGTTCCCGGGCGGCAAGATCGAGGCCGGCGAGACGGTGGAAGAGGCGCTGCGCCGCGAACTCATCGAGGAGCTGGGCGTGACCATCGGCAGCGCCGACGTCTGGAAGGTGACCGAGCACGACTACCCGCACGCACTGGTGCGGCTGCACTGGTGCAAGGTGCGGGAATGGATGGGGGACTTCGGGATGCGCGAAGGCCAGACCATGGCCTGGCAGCACTGGCCGCTCACCGTTTCGCCGGTGCTGCCGGGCGCGATTCCGGTGCTCGCATGGCTGGCCGAAGAGCGTGGCGTGACCTTCGATCCGGCCTC
>JBHIWE010000035.1:0-24310 GCA_041987645.1 Acidovorax sp.
GCACGCCCGTGGCATCGCCAACACCGAGAACCGCAAGGTTTGGGTGTTCTGCGGCGACGGGGAAATGGACGAGGTCGAATCGCTGGGCGCCATCGGCCTGGCCGCGCGCGAAAACCTCGACAACCTGATTTTCGTCATCAACTGCAACCTGCAGCGCCTGGACGGTCCGGTGCGTGGCAACGGCAAGATCATCCAGGAGCTGGAAGGCGAATTCCGCGGCTCCGGCTGGAACGTCATCAAGCTGCTGTGGGGCAAGGGATGGGACGACCTGCTGGCGCGCGACAAGGACGGCGCGCTGCGCAAGATCATGATGGAGTGCAACGACGGTGACTACCAGTCGTTCAAGGCCAACGATGGCGCCTACGTGCGCAAGAACTTCTTCGGCCGCGATCCCCGCACGCTGAAGATGGTCGAGCACATGAGCGACGACGAGATCTGGAACCTGCGCCGCGGCGGCCACGACGCACAGAAGGTCTATGCGGCCTTCTCTGCGGCCAACGCGCACAAGGGCCAGCCCACCGTGCTGCTGGTCAAGACCGTCAAGGGCTTCGGCATGGGCAAGATCGGTGAAGGCAAGAACACCGTCCACCAGACCAAGAAGCTCGGCGACGAGGACATCAAGGCCTTCCGCGACCGCTTCAATATTCCAATTCCGGACAGCCAGATCGCCGATCTGCCGTTCTACAAGCCGGCCGACGACACGCCGGAAATGAAGTACCTGCACGAGCGCCGCAAGGCCCTGGGCGGCTACCTGCCGCACCGCCGCACCAAGGCCGACGAGAGCTTCACCGTGCCCGCCCTCGAAACCTTCAAGGCCGTGCTCGACCCCACGCCCGAAGGCCGCGAGATCTCGACCACGCAAGCCTACGTGCGCTTTCTCACGCAGCTGCTGCGCGACCAGGCCCTGGGCCCGCGCGTGGTGCCCATCCTGGTGGACGAGGCCCGTACCTTCGGCATGGAGGGCCTGTTCCGCCAGATCGGCATCTACAACCCGCACGGTCAGCAGTACACCCCGGTCGACAAGGACCAGGTCATGTACTACAAGGAAGACAAGGCCGGCCAGATCCTGCAGGAAGGCATCAACGAAGCCGGCGGCATGAGCAGCTGGATCGCCGCCGCCACGTCGTACTCGACGAACAACCGCATCATGGTGCCGTTCTACGTGTACTACTCGATGTTCGGCTTCCAGCGCATCGGCGACCTGGCCTGGGCCGCGGGCGACATGCAGGCGCGCGGCTTCCTGCTGGGCGGCACCTCGGGCCGCACCACGCTGAACGGCGAAGGCCTGCAGCACGAAGACGGCCACAGCCACATCCTGGCCAACACCATCCCGAACTGCGTGAGCTACGACCCGACCTTCGCGCACGAAGTGGCGGTGATCATGCATGAGGGCCTGAAGCGCATGGTCGAGCGCCAGGAAAACGTCTTCTACTACCTGACGCTGCTCAACGAGAACTACGCCATGCCCGGCCTGCAGCCCGGCACCGAGGCGCAGATCATCAAGGGCATGTATCTTTGCAAGCAGGCTCCCGCGCTGGCGCAGGGCGCGCCCGCCGTGCAGCTGCTGGGCAGCGGCACCATCCTGCGCGAATCGTTCTTCGCCCAGGAACTGCTGGAAAAGGACTGGGGCGTGGCCGCTTCCGTGTGGAGCTGCCCGAGCTTCAACGAGCTGACCCGCGACGGCCAGGAAGCCGAACGCTGGAACCTGCTGCACCCGACCGAGACGGCGCGCGTGTCGTATGTCGAAGAGCAGCTGTCCAAGACGGCCGGCCCGGTCGTGGCCTCCACCGACTACATGAAGGCCTACGCCGAGCAGATCCGCCCCTTCGTCCCCAAGGGCCGCACCTACAAGGTGCTGGGCACCGACGGCTTCGGCCGCAGCGACTTCCGCAGCAAGCTGCGCGAGCACTTCGAGATCAACCGCCACTACATCGTCGTGGCGGCCCTCAAGGGCCTGGCGGAAGACGGCGTCGTGCCCGCATCCAAGGTGGCGGAAGCCATTCAGAAGTACGGCATCAACACCGACAAGATCAACCCCCTGTACGCATAAGCCGCACCGGAGACTCATATGGCACTGGTAGATATCAAGGTCCCGGACATCGGGGACTTCGACGAAGTGGGCGTGATCGAACTGCTGGTCAAGCCCGGCGACACGGTCAAGGCCGAGCAGTCGCTGATCACGGTGGAGTCCGACAAGGCCTCGATGGAGATCCCGTCGAGCCACGCCGGCACCATCAAGGAACTGAAGGTCGCGCTGGGCGACAAGGTCAAGCAAGGCTCCGTCATCGTGGTGCTGGAAGCTGCCGATGCCGGCGCTTCCGCCCCGGCTGCAGCGCCCGCAGCCGCAGCGCCTGCTGCGAGCCCCGCCGCGGCACCCGCTCGCGCGCCAGCCGCGGCGGCGCCTGCCCCGGCGCCCGCCGCCGCAGCGGGCCCGATCGAAGTGCGCGTGCCCGACATCGGCGACTTCAAGGACGTGGCCGTCATCGAGCTGCTGGTGAAGGTGGGCGACACGGTCAAGGAAGAGCAGTCGCTCTTCACCGTCGAGTCCGACAAGGCCTCGATGGAGATTCCTTCGCCCGCCGCCGGCGTGGTCAAGGAACTGAAGATCAAGGTGGGCGATACGGTCAACGTGGGCGATTTCGTGGCCGTGCTGGAAGGCTCCGCGCCCGCTGCAGCTCCCACTGCCGCTGCACCGGCCCCTGCATCCGCTCCGGCTGCTGCCCCCGCGCCTGCGGCCCAGGCCGCTGCGCCGGCACCGGCTGCCGCCGCTGCTGCGCCTGCCGCATCGGCTGCTGCGGCGCCCGCGCCGCACGCCCCGGGCGCTGCGCCCATCGGCCTGCCGCACGCATCGCCCTCGGTGCGCAAGTTCGCCCGCGAACTCGGCGTGCCGCTGGAAGAAGTGAAGGGCTCCGGCCCCAAGGGCCGCATCACCGAAGCGGACGTTCAGGCCTTCACCAAGCAGGTGATGTCCGGCGGCCTGCAGACCAAGGCCCAGGCCGCCAAGGCGCCCGCTGCCAGCGGCGGTTCCGGTGCGGGTCTGGACCTGCTGCCCTGGCCCAAGGTGGACTTCGCCAAGTTCGGCGCGGTGGAACGCAAGGACCTGTCGCGGATCAAGAAGATCAGCGGCGCGAACCTGCACCGCAACTGGGTGATGATTCCCCACGTCACCAACAACGACGAGGCCGACATCACCGAGCTGGAAGCCTTCCGCGTGTCCACCAACAAGGAGAACGAGAAGTCCGGCGTCAAGGTGACCATGCTGGCCTTCGTCATCAAGGCCCTGGTCGCGGCCCTGAAGAAGTTCCCCGAGTTCAACACCAGCCTGGACGGCGACACGCTCGTCTACAAGCAGTACTTCCACATCGGCTTCGCGGCGGACACGCCCAACGGCCTCGTGGTGCCGGTGCTCAAAGATGCCGACAAGAAGGGCATCATGCAGATCAGCCAGGAAATGGGCGAGCTCGCCAAGAAGGCCCGCGACGGCAAGCTCGGCGCGGCCGACATGCAGGGCGGCTGCATGTCGATCTCGTCCCTGGGCGGCATCGGCGGCACGCACTTCACTCCCATCGTCAACGCACCCGAAGTGGCCATCCTCGGCCTCTCCAAGGGCCAGATGAAGCCGGTCTGGGACGGCAGTCAGTTCGTGCCGCGCCTGATGCTGCCGCTGTCGCTGTCGTACGACCACCGCGTGATCGACGGTGCTTCTGCTGCGCGCTTCAACGCCTATCTGGGCCAGGTGCTGGCGGACTACCGCCGCATCGTGCTGTGAAAGGAACGCTGACATGGCAGTGATCGACATCAAGGTACCCGACATCGGCGACTTCGCCGAAGTGGGCGTGATCGAAGTGCTGGTGAAAGCCGGCGACACCATCAAGGTGGAACAGAGCCTCATCACCGTCGAGTCCGACAAGGCATCGATGGAAATCCCGTCGAGCCACGCCGGCGTCGTCAAGGAGGTGAAGGTCAAGCTGGGCGACAAGATCGCCGAAGGCTCCGTCGTGCTGACGCTGGAAGCGGCCGATGCCGGCGCCGCGGCCGCACCCGCCGCGGCACCAGCGCCGGCGGCTTCCGAGGCGAAACCCGCTGCAGCGACCGCAGTGCAAGCGCCTGCTGCTCCCAAAATAGAAGCGGCGAGCTTCGGCGGCAACGCCGACATCGAGTGCGACGTGCTCGTGCTCGGCGGCGGCCCCGGCGGCTACAGTGCCGCCTTCCGCGCGGCCGACCTGGGCCTGAAGGTCGTCATCGTCGAGCGCTACTCGACCCTGGGCGGCGTCTGCCTGAACGTGGGCTGCATCCCCTCCAAGGCGCTGCTGCACGTGGCGGCCGTGATCGACGAAGCCAGCCACCTCAAGGCGGCCGGCATCGACTTCGGCACGCCCCAGGTCAACGTGGACACGCTGCGCGGCCACAAGGAAAAGGTCATCGGCAAGCTGACCGGCGGCCTGGCCGCCATGGCCAAGATGCGCAAGGTGACCACCGTGCGCGGCGTGGGCCAGTTCGTGGGTGCCAACCACCTCGAAGTGGAGGAAACCACCGGCGCCAAGGGCCAGGAAAAGACGGGCAGCAAGAAGGTCGTGGCCTTCAAGCGCGCCATCATCGCCGCCGGCTCGCAGGCCGTGCATCTGCCCTTCATGCCCCGCGACCCGCGCGTGGTCGATTCGACCGGCGCGCTGGAACTCAAGGAAGTACCCAAGCGCATGTTGATTTTGGGCGGCGGCATCATCGGGCTGGAAATGGGCACCGTCTATTCCACGCTGGGCGCCCGCCTGGACGTGGTCGAGATGATGGATGGCCTGATGCAGGGCGCCGACCGCGACCTGGTCAAGGTGTGGCAGAAGATGAACGCCCACCGCTTCGACAACATCATGCTCAAGACCAAGACCGTCGGCGCCGAAGCGACGCCCGAGGGCATCAAGGTCACCTTCGCCTCCGCGGAAGAGGGCGGCACCGCCCCCGAGCCGCAGGTCTATGACCTGGTGCTGCAGGCCGTGGGCCGCACGCCCAACGGCAAGAAGATCAGCGCCGAGAAGGCCGGCGTGGCGGTGACCGACCGCGGCTTCATCGACGTGGACATCCAGATGCGCACCAACGTGCCGCACATCTTCGCCATCGGCGACATCGTGGGCCAGCCCATGCTGGCGCACAAGGCGGTGCATGAAGCGCACGTGGCGGCCGAAGTCATCGCCGGCGAACTCACGGGCGACAAGGCGCTGGCATCCGCCGCGTTCAACGCCCGCGTGATTCCGAGCGTGGCCTATACCGACCCCGAAGTGGCATGGGTGGGCCTGACCGAAGACCAGGCCAAGGCCCAGGGCATCAAGGTCAAGAAGGGCCTGTTCCCCTGGACGGCCTCCGGCCGCGCCATCGCCAACGGTCGCGACGAGGGCTACACCAAGCTGCTGTTCGACGATTCGCCCGAGGCCCATGGCCACGGCAAGATCCTGGGCGGCGGCATCGTGGGCACCCACGCCGGCGACATGATCGGCGAGATCGCACTGGCGATCGAAATGGGTGCCGACGCAGTGGACATCGGCAAGACCATCCACCCGCACCCCACCCTGGGCGAGAGCATCGGCATGGCTGCGGAGATCGCCCACGGTTCCTGCACGGACGTTCCGCCGCAGAAGAAGTAAGCGTAGTGGCGATGCCGCTTCGGCTGCGCATCGCTGCTTCCTCCCGACAAGGCAGCTTCGGCTGCCTTTTTTCCTTGCCGGGCTGGACGTTGCTGGCACGGCTAGCTCGTGAGCGTGGGACCTTGCGGCGATCCGCCGCAAGGTGCGATGAAGCGGGTGTCCATACCAGCGCAGTGGGGCACCGTGGAGGCGATCCATCATCCATGGACGGCTGGCGGCCCCCGTCCGCAGAAACTGGTACGCGCATCCGAAAGACGACAGCCCAACGCGTTGCTGATCCGGTCGGGCACCGCGGTGGTCTTGGCCCAGAGACAAAAGTTCGAACCGCCCCGTGGGGTATCGACATGGCTTCTTGGAATGGGTGCTATCTTTCGGATAGCTACATATGAAGGTGCAACAAGCGCTGCGGGGTCAAAGGGCTATGGAACTTTGTCACAATGCCGGCATGCAAGCCCTGTTCGACGCCATCGCCGCGATGCCCCTCTGCCACGACGCCCAGCGCGTCTTTCATGGACGCGGCGGTCGCTTTCCCGGCTGCGAGCATCTGGCGCTCGACGTGTATCCGCCGGTCTTCGTGCTCACCAGCTTCGAGCCCCTGGCGGACGAGGCGCTGGCCGCCATCGGCGCCGCGCTGCAGGCCCGCTGGGCCCGGATCGCGCCCGGCGAACCATTGAACTGGGTCTTCCAGTGCCGGCACGAGCAGCAGCGCGAGACGCGCCCCATGGCCGGCAGCGTGCCGGAGTCGCACGTCGTCATCGAACAGGGCGCCCGCTACCGCGTGCATGTCGATAAAGGCCAGAACCACGGCCTGTTCCTGGACATGGCCGAAGGCCGCCGCTGGGTGCGCGAGCACATCGCCGCCCGCAAGACCCAGGAGCCGCGCGGCGCCAAGGTGCTGAACCTGTTCGCCTACACCTGCGCCTTCTCGGTCGCCGCGTTGCAAGGCGGCGCGCGGCAGGTCGTCAACTTGGACATGGCCCGCGGCGCCATGGCGATCGGCCAGCAGAACCACCAGCTCAACGGGCTGACCGCAGGCGCCAGCTTTCTGGCCCACGACATCTTCAGCACCTGGGGCAAGATCACCCGCAGCGGCCCCTATGACCTGGTGATCGCCGACCCGCCCAGCTACCAGAAGGGTAGCTTCGTCGCCACCAAGGACTACGCCCGCCTGATGCGCCGCCTGCCCGACCTGCTGGCCCCGGGCGGACACGCGCTGCTGTGCCTGAACGCGCCCGAACTGGGTCTGGATTTCCTGCAGGATCAGATGGCGGAGCTGGCGCCCGAGCTCCGCTTCGTGGAGCGCGTGGCGAATCCGGCGGTGTTCGCGGATGTGGATGAAGGCCGGGCGCTGAAGGTGGTGGTGTATCGCGCGGATCCGTTACAGCACTCTTGCGCCTGAAAGACCCAGGCCCTGCGCTGTTCGGCGAAGATCCCGGGCCTGTTCCATGAAACAGATGCACGGAGCTCGGAAACGGAATCAGCGCTCTTTGCCGGCGCCGATCCCCATGGCGTCGGGTTGCACCCGGGGTGGCTGCAGCAGTTGGGCACAAGCAAGGAGAAGGAGCATGTGGGCCTCGTCTGCACACGGTCATCCAGGCCGACAACCTGTGCTTACGCCTGCTGACACCTGAGGAGCCTCTCCGGTAAGACCATGGCGCCCTGATATTCATTCAGGATTTTTTCCATGCATCCAGCCCTTCGGCACACCGATCGCCGCTTCCGTTCTTCGACCATCGCGATGGCCCTGGCGGCCACGATCGCGGCCCCATTCAGCGCAGGCGTGGCCGCCCAAGGCAGCCTGCCGCAGGCGCACACGCAGGGGAGCCTGCGCTATAGCTGTGGCGGCATCGGGCTGGATGAGTCGACCGCCATGCGGGCCGCGATGAAGGAACACCCTCTCTCGCTGCTGTTCGCCGCGGCCGGTGGCGCCTATGAGGCCGACGTGCGCGTCACCGTGAAGCCCGAAGGCGCGGGTGAGCCGCACAGCTTCACGGCCAGCGGGCCGATCTGCCTCTTGAACCTGCCCGCCGGGCGGTACGCGGTGGAAGCCGAGATGGCCGGCAAGACGCAGCGCCAGAGCGTCGAGGTGGGCAAGGCGCCCAGGACGCTGGATTTCCGTTTCTAGACGCCTCTGATTGCCGCTGATCCGGCGTTGAGGCGCGCAGGCGCAGGCGCAGTCAGGCCGGCTGTGCCATCCGCCGGGTGATGAAGTCCCATTCGGCCGCCTCGACCGGGGTGATGGAGAGCCGGCTGCCCTTTTGCAGCACGCGCATCTCGGCCAAGGCCGGTTGCGCCCTCAGATCGGCCAGCGCGATGAGCGGGATCTTGCGCAGCGCCTGCACGTCCAGCAGCAGCCAGCGCGGCTGGGCGGGGGCCGATTTGGCATCGAAGTAGGCTGATTCCGGGTCGAATTGCGTGGGATCCACGCGGGTGCCCGATGCCACCCGGGCGATGCCTGCGATACCCGGCTCGGGGCAGCTGGAATGGTAGAAAAGCACGCCATCGCCGACCTGCATCTCGTCGCGCATGAAGTTGCGCGCCTGGTAGTTGCGCACGCCCCTCCAGGCGACGGTGGCATCAGGGGCCGACAGCGCATCGTCGATCGAGCATTCCTCGGGTTCCGACTTCATCAGCCAGTAGCGGGCGGGGCGGGGCGGTGCTGCGTCGGGAGTGGGGGCGGAGGCAGGAGACATGGCGAGATTTTCCGACAAAGTCCTGAAGGCTCACCCCAAGCTGTCGGCGCTTGGCACGGCGTCGCGCGCGGACGCCAGCGGCGCCAGCAGCGCCCGCAGATCGGCCTCATCGAACTTGACCGCCCCCGCGGCATCGTGGCCCAGCACGCCGTCCGCCAGGGCCTGCTTGCGCGATTGCAGCTCCAGCAGGCGCTCTTCGATGCTGCCTTCGGCCACCAGCCGGTAGACGAAGACCGGCTGGTCCTGACCGATGCGGTGGGCGCGGGCGGTGGCCTGCTCTTGGGCGGCGGGGTTCCACCACGGGTCCAGGTGGATCACGGTGTCGGCGGCGGTGAGGTTCAGGCCGGTGCCGCCGGCTTTCAGGCTGACCAGCAGCACCGGGGCGCTGTCCTGCACTTGAAAGCGCCGTACCACCTCGGCGCGCTGCGCGGGCGGAGTCTCACCGGTCAGGCGCAGAAAGGGCAGGCCCAGCGCCTGCAGGCTGTCGCCCACCAGCGCCAGCATGGCGGTGAACTGCGAGAACACCAGCACGCGCCGGCCTTGCTCCACCAGCGTGGGCAGGGTGGTAGCCAGCCATTCGAGCTTGGCGCTTTCGGTATCGGGCGCGACCTGCGCGCCTCGCACCAGGCGCGGGTCGCAGCAGGCCTGGCGCAGCTTGAGCAGAGCGTCCAGCACCGCGATCTGTGCGCCGGCCCAGCCCAGGCGCGCGAGTGCGCGGCGTACCTGCTTGTCGGCCGCGGTGCGCACGGCTTCGTACAGGGTGCGCTGGCGGCCCTGCAGCTGCACGCGCTGCAGGATGTCGGTGCGCGGCGGCAGTTCGGCCGCCACATCGGCCTTGCGGCGCCGCAGGATGAAGGGGCGCACGCGCTGGGCCAGCAGCTGCGCGCGCAGGGTCTCGCCGTTCTCCTCGATGGGCTTGCGCCAGCGCTGGGCGAACTGCCGCGCGTCGCCCAGGAAGCCGGGCATGAGGAAGTCGAATTGCGCCCACAGCTCGCCCAGGTGGTTTTCCAGCGGCGTGCCCGTCAGGCAGAGCCGGTGCGCGGCCTGCAGGCTGCGCAGGGCGCGGGCGCTGCGGCTGCCGGCGTTCTTGACCATCTGCGCCTCGTCGAGGATCAACAGGTGGAAGGGCTGCGCGGCCAGGGCGGGCGCGTCGCGCCAGAGCAGGGGGTAGGTGGTCAGCACCAGGTCGTGCCCGGCCATGTGGGCGAAGCGGCTCGCCCGGTCCGGCCCCTGCAGGGCCAGCAGGCGCAGGCCGGGCGCCATGCGGGCGGCTTCGGCCTGCCAGTTGAAGAGCAGCGAGGTGGGCAGCACCACCAGCGCCGGGCGGGTGAGGCGGCCGCTTTCCTTTTCCAGCAGCACATGGGCCAGGGCCTGCGCCGTCTTGCCCAGGCCCATTTCGTCGGCCAGGATGCCGCCCAGGCCCTGGGCGCGCAGGTATTGAAGCCACGCCAGGCCCCCTGATTGATAGGCGCGCAGCGCCACCTGCAGGCCCAGGGGCGCCACCACAGGCTGCGGCGTGCCGATGGCCTGCAGCCGCCGGGCGAGCCAGGCCAGGCCGGCCTCGCCTTGCAGCTGCCAGTCGTGCGCGCCCTGTCCCAGCCCGGCGTGCAGGGCCTGCAGGCGCTGCGCCTCCCAGGCACCGAGGCGCAGTGGTTCGCCCTCGCGCCGCTGCTGGCGGGCGGGATCGGCCAGCAGATCGACCAGCGCGCCGACGATGGCCTTGATGGGCTCGGCCGGCGCCTCGATGCGCCGCCCGCCCGGCGCGCGCAGCGTGATGACCTCGATGTCGTCGATGGCCGCGATGCGGCGTGCATCCAGCCAGCGTGCTTCGCGGCGCAGCAGATCGGCCAGCATGGGCGCCAGGTCCAGGGTTTCGCCGTCGATCTCCACGCCCAGGCTCAGCAGCCAGGCGCCTTCGCGCTCGGGTAGCCGCAGCTTCTGCACGGGGCGCGGGCGGGTGCCCAGCGGGCCGTCCACCTCCTTGGCGTTGGCCTCGCCGGTGTCGGGGGAGAGCACCAGCTTCCAGCGCTGCACCGGCACGCTTTCATGCGCGAAGCCGGGCCGGACCACCACGCGCCAGCCCTGCGACCGCAAGCGGGGCACGGCGTCGGCCCAGAAATCGCTGAATGCAGCCTCCTGCGCCAGCGTCCACAGCGGGCCCAGGCCGGCGCCCGCATCGGCGCTGCGCCATTGCAGCGTGCGGAGGTCGATGGGCAGCAGGCCCAGCTCCCGCACCAGGTCGATCGCGTCCGCCTCGGCGGCCAGGTCGCGCTGCAGGCGCTGCACGCCTCCACCCGGGCCGGGCACTTCCTGCAGTGCGGCGGGGCGGCTGTTGAGGATGGTGGTGGGCGCGGGCGTCTGCCAGAGCACGGGGCCTGGCGCGCCGGTGGTGCCGTGGGTACCGGGGTGCCGGTAGGTCCAGTCGACATGCGCCACGGTGACGCTGTCGCCGCGCGGGCCGATGGCGCCCTGGCGCTCCAGGCCGAGCAGCCCGTCGCCCCGGCCCAGCGTCATCAGAGTGAGGGTGGGCTGGAAATGCCCGGCGATGGCGCCGTCCGGTGGCGCAGACGTCGCCGGCCCGGATGCTGTGGGTTCGGCGCCCCGCATCAGCGCCATCACGCGGGCGGCCTCGGCATCGGTCGGGGTGGGCAGAGCCTGCAGCTCGGCCGGGCCGGCGCGGCGCCGCAAGGCGGCGATCCATGCCGCGATCACCGCCTGCAGGTGGGCTGGCGACGGGTCGGCATCGAGGGGAGGGGCAGAAGGGCCGGTTGCAGTCACTGGCCCGCGATTGTGCCGTGCGGCGCGGGCGCAGGCCGCCGCAGCGGCCCGTCAGGCATCGCCCAGCACCCTGGCGAAGAGCTCGTTGCGGAAGTGGATGCCTAGTCGCGCGAACGCGCGGTTGCGGTAGGTCTTGACCGTGGGCAGGCCCAGACCCAGGTCGCTGGCGATGCCGTCGTGCGTCATGCCCTGCAGCAGGCGCGCGCAGACATCGACCTCGCGCGGGGTCAGGCGCCCTTCCAAGCGCAGCAGTCGCTCCGTCAGCGCGCCGAGGTCCGGCCTAGGTGCCGGCCGGGTCAGGGCGATGTGCTTGCGTGCCAGCGCCAGCAGAAGCGGCGCAACCGATTCGAAGGCGCAGAGATGCCGGTCGTGAAAGGGTGGCTGGTGCGCATGGCGGTAGAAGTTGAGGGCCAGAACGGAGCCGTCCTGCGCGTCGTCCAGCGCCACCGAGACGCGCTCGGCTACGCCATGGGCGTCATACACCCGAGTCCGGTGGTCAGCCGCGATCTCGCCGGCCGTGACATGGCAGAGCCGGGGCCGGGGTGCAGCCTGCGCCGCACCCCAGGTGCCGTCGCTGCGGCAGGGCCCTGACAAATAGGCCTGCCAGCAGTCCCGTGTGGTGTCGGGAACGCCACGGCTGGCAGAAAGGAACAGCGCGGGCTGGCAGCGCTGGCCTGTGCGGTACATGGACCACGACGCAGCGGGCAATAGCGGCGCCAGTGCGTCAAGCATGCGGGCCGCGAAGTCCAAGTCCCCCAGCCGCTCGACCAGGTCCTCGACAGCGAGCCCGGCAGTGCTGGCAGTGCCAGCCGGCGCATCGGCGCAGGCCGAGGGAGGCAGCCAATGTCTCATGGGGCCTTCGGGTGAGGGGGGCGGGCGTCGAGTGGCATGGGACTGTCATCCTCCAGGAGGACAGACAGCGCCGGCATCGGTAGTTACGCTGATCGCATGAATGATTACCCAGGTTTTGGTTCTGAGGGCGGCCCGAAGCGCTGCCGACACCCCTGCTGAAGTTCTTCGCCGACCTTGCGGTGCAGGTGGGTCCGCCGCTGGAGGTGGGCGAGACCTCGCAGGGGCTGCGGCGCGTGGTACCCATCGTCGGCGGCACCGCCAGGGGCGACGGGTGGGTGGCGCGGGTGCTGCCCGGCGGCGCAGACTTCCAGCGCATCGTGAATGGCCGCCTGTCTGAGCTGGACGCCCGCTATGTGCTGGAAACGGATGCCGGCGACCGGATCTATGTGCAGAACCAGGCCATCCGCTGCGGGCCGGCCGAGCTGATCGCCCGGCTTGGCCGGGGCGAGCCCGTGGACCCGGCGCAGATCTACTTTCGCTGCCACCCGCGGTTCGAGACGCCTTGCCCGGCGCTGGCGTGGATTTCGGAGCGCTGCTTCGTCGGCACGGGCGCGCGCTATCCGGACCGCGTGTCCATGCGCTTCTTCGAGCTGACCTGATGAGCTGAGATCACGACCTGCCGCCCCTTTGGCGCGGCCCCGCATGAGCGATACAAAACCCATAAGGAGACATCAATGCACAAGCCCTCACACCTTTCGGTCCCATCGCCGCGCCGCCGCATGCTGGCCTTCGCCGGTGCGGCCCTTTTGGGCACGGCTGCGGCCGTCGTCACCCCCGTGCAGGCGCAGACGGCCGCATCGGAGCAGCCGGGCAGTCCGAGCAGCTACCCGAGCAGGCCGGTGCGCATCATCGTGGGCTTTCCCGCGGGCAGCGGGCCGGACATCGTGGCGCGCCTCCTGGCTCAGCGGCTCTCCGAAGGTTGGGGCGGAGTTGGCGTGATCGTTGACAACAAGCCCGGCGCGGCCGGCCTGATCGCCGCGAGCGAGGCCGCGCGCGCCGCGCCCGATGGCTACACGCTCATGCTGGGAGAGACGGGTCAGCTCAGCATTGCGCCCAGCACCTATAGTCGGCTGCCCTACGCGCCGCAGAAGGACTTCGCTGCGGTGAGCCAGGTCGCCACGTCTGACTTCGTGTTGCTGGTCGATCCTCAGAAGGTGCCTGCCCGGACCGTACGTGACTTCGTCACCTGGGCGCGGGAACGCCCGCAGGGCCTCTTCATGGCGACCTTCGGCGCCGGCACGCCCGGACATTTCGGCGCCGCGTTGTTTGGCGATGCCGTCCAGCTCAAGCCCGAGCCCGTGCATTACAAGAGCACGGCCGATGCGTTAGCCGGGCTTTTCGGAGGCGACGTCCAAGGGCTCTTCGCCAGCGTGGGACTGGCCGCTCCCAACGTCAAGGCCGGCAAGCTGGTGGCGTTGGGCGCCACCGGCGCCACGCGCAGCGCCGCACTCCCCGGCGTGCCCACCTTCAAGGAACAGGGATACGGGGCCGTGGCATTCTCATCGTGGTTCGGGATCGTCGCGCCAGCACGCACGCCAGCCGCCATCGTCGCGCGACTGGGCGCCGATGTGGCTCGCGCAGCCCAGTCGCCCGAAGGACGGGTCCGGCTGGAGGACGCGGGCTTCAAGGCCACAGGCACAAGCCCGCAGGAATTCGCGCGCATCATTGCAGAGGACACCGCCACGTGGGGCAAGGCAGTTGCGGCGACGGGTTTCAAGGCCGATTGAGCGTGTGAGCCCCCGCGGCTGAGGAAAGAGCGTGATGTGGCTGCCTCAAGCCTGCGGGTGCGGCAAGGCAAGGTGTGCCTGCTTGACCACCCGCACGCAGTCCTGCAGGTGGAGCTCCCCCAGATAGCGCAGAGTCGCGTAGCCCAGCGCCGCTGACACGGCCTGGCCGGCCAGCGGCACGAACTTGGCGGCCTGGCTGGCCGTCAGCCGCAACCCCAGGGCGCGGCTGGCCCGGATCACCAGCTCGCGCGTGACCAGCTTGCCGATCAGTACGGAGCCGACCATCGACACCGCCTTTTGGACCTGCTCCCGCTTGTGGGGCGTGAGCGCATCCAGCTGGGCCGCGCTCAGCCCAAAGCGCGCATTCATCTCTGGCACCAGGCGCGACAGCAGCGCCGCATCCACCGCCCAGTCGAGGCCGGGCACCGGCACCGTGCCTGCCACGGCCGCATAGAGCGCGCGGCGGTGCAGCAGCCGGCGGCTGCTTTCGATGGCAGCCTGGAGTGCGGGGTCGCCGTCTGCCAGCGCTTCGGCAGACGGCCATGCGGGTTTTTTCTTCAGCATGCGCTGGGGGCTCTGGCAGCCACGGGGCCTGAGGATCAGGCCTTGCGCCGGATCAAGCCGTAGAGCACCAGCAGCACGATGGCCCCCACGATGGAGGCGATCCAGCCTGCCGCTTCGCCCTGTGCGTACCAGCCCATGGCCACGCCGACATAGGTGGCAAGGAAAGCGCCGGCCACGCCGAGCAGCATGGTCATGAACCAGCCGAGCTTGTCGTCACCGGGCTTGAGGGCGCGAGCCAGCAGGCCGACGATCAGGCCGACGAAGAGGGTTCCGAGGAGAGACATCATGAAAGGCTTTTCCTTACAACGAGTGGATGAAAATGACGCCCAGGCATTCCCTGGCCCGCCGCTGGCCAGCATTGTTGCCAACCGTTGAACGCCGGCTTGCAGGACGGCGCCGCACGTTCGGCAGGCGAGGGGGCGGCGCCACGGTGGCGTAGCTTGTGCGCCGCACGCACGAAAAAAAGCCGCCCGTAGGCGGCTGATTGTGGCGATCAACCCGCTAGGCGCCCCGCGGCTGCGGTGGCCGGCTCAGCGGCGCGCGGAATTGGCGATTGCATCGGTGGCAGAGTCGTCTTCTGCCAGGACGCGGCGGGCGCCGTTGAAACGGCGTTGCCAGTAAGTGCCCGTCATGTCTTCCACGCGCACTTCCGAGCCGGTGCGGGGTGAGTGGATGAACTTTCCGTCGCCCAGGTAGATGCCGACATGGCTGAAGGCGTGGCGCATGGTGTTGAAGAACACCAGATCACCGGGTTTCAAGTCCTTCTTGTCGATGACCTCGGTGGCCGCAGCCTGCTCCTTTGCGCGGCGGGGCAGCATCAGGCCCTTGGCCTGTTCGAAGATGGTACGGACGAAACCGCTGCAGTCGAAACCCGTTTCCGCGCTGGTGCCGCCGCGGCGGTAGGGAACACCCAGAAAGCCCATGGCCGTGGAGACCAGGGTAGTCGTGCGATCGGCGACGTCGTGACGCACTTCCTGGAGCTGGGTGATCAGACCGCGTTCCTTGAGGATGCGGTCGATTTCATCGTCGCTGATCTTGCTGGCGGCAGGAGCCGCATGGACGGCTTGGGCCCCAACAAGTAACAAAAAGCAAATCCAACGTGACATGGGTCGCGAGAGTAGCATGGCTTGCGCTGAAGTCCTACAAAAAAATGCCGGTCCTCCTGCTTTTTGAGGGTCTTTGGCCCGGCGACAGTGATGGTCTTTGCCGATCAAAAATAGCCGAAGAGCCAGAAAACATGCGGGTTTGCGGAGCTGTGCGGGCCTCGCGCGCGTCGCCCTGGAGGAGTCCATCATGAATTTGCAACGAAATGCAGGCGCTGCCCTGATGCACAGCCCACAGAATGCTATGGTTAACGTAGCAAAGGCCATCGTCGTTACTACCGCCATCGCCTGGGCGGTCATCCCCGTGCATGCGGCCGTCGGGCCGGAAAAGCCGGTCGCGCCCGTGGCGGCGCGCGCCGCGGTGTCCACCGAGGTCGTCGCCACCGGGCTGGACCACCCCTGGGGCCTGGCCTTTCTGCCCGGCGGGCGCTTTCTGGTGACGGAGCGCCCTGGCCGTCTGCGCGTGGTGGAGCCCGACGGGCGTCTGAGCCCGCCACTGGCAGGGCTGCCATCCATCGCCGTCGGAGGACAAGGCGGCCTGCTGGACGTCGCCACCGACGCCGACTTCGAACGCAACCGCCGCGTTTACTTCTGCTTTTCCGAGCCCGATGCCCAAGGCGCAGGCACCAACAGCACCGCGCTGGCACGGGCCACGCTCTCGCCCGACGACAGGGCGCTCAAGGACGTGCAGGTGATCTTCAGCCAGAAGCCCAAGGTGCGCAGCAACGCGCATTTCGGCTGCCGCATCGTGCAGGACGGGCAGGGCGGCCTGTTCCTCACGCTGGGCGACCGCTTCCAGCGCAAGGACGACGCGCAGACGCTGGACAACCACCTGGGCAAGATCGTGCATGTGCGTGCCGAGGGTGGGGCCGCGCCCGGCAACGCGGCGCCGGCCGGCGCCTTGCCGGAGATCTGGAGCTGGGGGCACCGCAACGTGCAGGGCGCGGCGCTGGGGCCGGACGGGCGTCTCTGGGTCCACGAGCATGGCCCGCAGGGCGGCGATGAGGTCAATATCGTGCAAGCCGGGCGCAATTACGGCTGGCCGGTCATTACCTATGGCGAGAACTACGGCGGCGGCAAGATCGGCGAAGGTGCCGCCAAGGCCGGCATGGAGCAGCCGCTGCACTACTGGGTGCCGTCCATCGCGCCTTCGGGCATGGCCTTCTTGACCAGCGACCGCTACGGCGCAGCCTGGAAGGGCAGCCTGTTCGTGGGTTCGCTGCGCTTCGCCCGCCTGCATCGTCTGCAGTTCGATGCCACGGGCCGGGTGGTGCGCGACGAATATCTGCTGGACAAGGCTGGCCACCGCATCCGCGACGTGCGGCAAGGTCCGGACGGCTGGATCTACCTGCTGACCGACAGTCCCGAAGGTCAACTGCTTCGGCTCAGGCCCTGAGCCGGGGGTGCGGGGCACGGATTGCTGCTGCTATATGATTGATAGCTGCCCGCCCCGGCGCTGCAAGCGCGGGCCGCTCATTTCCATCTCTTTTCAGCCGGACAAAGGCACGCCATGCTCCTCGACGCCCTCGAATCCCAACTCGTCCTGGTGGACTACCAGGAACGCCTGATGCCCGCCATTGCCGATGGCGCGGCCGTGCTGGCCAATGCACGGCTGCTCGCGCAGGTGGCTCAGGCCCTGGAGGTGCCGGTCTGGGGCACCGAGCAGAACCCCTCGCGCCTGGGGCCCAACGACGCCGTGGTGCGCGCCGCATGCCGCCGCACGCTGGCCAAGATGCAGTTCAGCGCGGCCGACGAAGGCCTGGGCGAATGGCTGCGCCCGCCCGCCAAGCCCCAGCAGGGCGGCAACGCCCGCAGCTTGCCGCGCCACCTGCAAAAGCCCCAGCAGCCGCAGGGCGGCGCCGATGAGAGCGGCAGCATCGTCATCGCCGGCTGCGAGGCCCACGTCTGCCTGCTGCAGACGGCGCTGGACCTGCTGGAAGACGAGTTCGAAGTCTGGGTGGTGACCGACGCCTGCGGTTCGCGCACCGAGCGCAACCGCGATGCGGCCTTCGATCGCCTGGCCGGCGCTGGAGCCGAGCTCGTGACCACCGAGATGGTGGCCTTCGAATGGCTGCGCGGCTGTGAGCACCCGGCCTTCAAGGACGTGCTGGCGCTGGTGAAGTAAGGCGCCGAGCGCTGGGCAGGCGGCGGCCTGCGGGTGAGCGCGGTGGGGCGAGGCAGGGCAGGGTGGGGTAGGTACTTGCCCTCGCGCAAGGTTGGTGACAGGCGGCTGAGCACAATCGTGCGGGCAGGCATGACCAACAACCAGGAGACAAGCCCATGACCGCCCCCACCGTGGACCCCGCCGCCGCATTCCATCGCCGCTCCATCGAGGACCGCGACGCCTTCTGGGCCGAGCAGTCCCGACTGATCGACTGGCACACGCCCCCGTCGCAGATCTGCGACTTCTCCCAGCCGCCCTTCGCGCGCTGGTTCGCCGGCGGCACTACCAACCTCTGCCACAACGCCGTGGACCGGCACCTGGCCGAGCGTGCCGGGCAGCCCGCGCTGGTCGCCATCTCGACCGAGACCGGCACCGAGCGCAGCTATTCGTACGCCGAACTGCACGCCGAGGTGCAGCGGGTGGCCGCCATGCTGCAGTCGCTGGGCGTGCAGCGCGGCGACCGGGTGTTGATCTACATGCCCATGGTGGCCGAGGCTGCCTTCGCCATGCTGGCCTGCACCCGCATCGGCGCGCTGCACTGCGTGGTGTTCGGCGGCTTCGCGGCCGGGGCGCTGGCCTCGCGCATCGACGATGCCGAGCCGGTGGCCATCGTCAGCGCCGATGCGGGCTCGCGCGGCGGCAAGGTCGTGCCCTACAAGCCGCTGCTGGATGAGGCTCTGCGCCTCTCGCGCCACCAGCCGGCCTCCGTGCTGCTTCTGGACCGGGGCCTGGCGCCCCTGCCGATGCAGGCCGGCCGGGATCACGCCTGGGTGGCGCTGCGCGAGCGGCACCTCGATGCCCAGGTGCCTTGCGAATGGGTGGACGCCACCCACCCCAGCTATACGCTCTACACCAGCGGCACCACCGGCCGGCCCAAGGGCGTGCAGCGCGATACGGGCGGCTACGCGGTGGCGCTGGCGGCCAGCATGCGGCACCTCTTCGATGCGCAGGCCGGCCAGGTGTTCTTCGCCACCAGCGACATCGGCTGGGTGGTGGGTCACAGCTACATAGTCTATGGCCCGCTGCTGGCGGGCATGACCACCATCTTCTACGAAGGCCTGCCCACCCGGCCCGACGCGAGCGTGTGGTGGGGCATCGTGGAGCGCCACCGGGTGACGCACATGTTCTCCGCACCCACGGCGGTGCGGGTGCTCAAGAAGCAGGACGCGTCCTGCCTGGCGCGCCACGACGTGTCCTCGCTCAAGGCGCTGTGGCTCGCCGGCGAGCCCCTGGATGCACCCACGGCCGACTGGATCGGAAAGGCGCTGGGCGTGCCCATCATCGACAACTACTGGCAGACCGAGACCGGCTGGCCCATCCTCACGCTGGCGATGGGCATCGCGCACCAGGTGCCGCGCCTGGGCAGCCCGGGCCGGGCCGTTTATGGGTACAACGTGAAGCTGATCGACGAGCTGACGGGCGAAGAATTGACCGCGCCCGGCCAGAAAGGCGTGCTGGCCATCGACGGGCCACTGCCGCCCGGCTGCATGCAGACCGTGTGGCGCGACGACGAGCGCTTCGTCAACACCTACTGGAAGAGCCTGCCCGGGCCCATGCGCTACAGCACCTTCGACTGGGGCATCCGCGACGAGGACGGCTACTACTTCATCCTGGGCCGTACCGACGATGTCATCAACGTGGCCGGCCACCGGCTGGGCACGCGCGAGATCGAGGAGAGCATCGCCGCGCACCCCGGCATCGCTGAAGTGGCGGTCGTGGGCGTGGCCGACGCGGTCAAGGGCCAGGTGGCCATGGCCTTCGCGGTGCCGCGCGATGCGGCGGCCCTCGCCGATGAAGAGGCGGCGCGCCGGCTGGAGGGCGAGGTGATGCAGCGCGTGGATGGGCAGCTGGGCGCTGTGGCCCGGCCTTCGCGCGTGCTCTTCGTCAGCCTGTTGCCCAAGACCCGCAGCGGCAAGCTGCTGCGCCGTGCGCTGCAAGCGGTGGCCGAGCGGCGCGACCCGGGCGATCTGACGACGCTGGACGACCCGTCCGCGCTGCAGCAGGTGAGGAATCTGATGGCGCGCTGACCCTCTCCGCCGTGCCACCGCCGTGCAGATTTGCTATCGTTTAAATAGCGATTGACGCTTGCTGCACCGGGGCTTGCGGGCAAAATGCCGGCAATCCCCGGTGGGGCGAGGCGAAGGGCCCGGGCCCCGAAGGCTCAGAGGCCTCCGTAGGCGTGCTGCCAGGGCGCGGGCCGTACCCGCCAGGCACGCGGCGCCTGCCACTGGCGCACCCAGCCGGCGAACTCCTCGGCCGGCATGGGCCGGGCGATGCAGTAGCCCTGGGCCCAGGTGCAGCCCATGTCCAGCAGCATTTCGCCCTGCTCGATGGTCTCCACGCCCTCGGCGATGATGCGGTGGCCGAAGGAGTCTCCGAGTCCGATCACGCCGCGCACGATGGCGCGGTCGCCCGTGTCGGTGGTCATGTTGTGCACGAAGCTGCGGTCGAGCTTGATGTGGTCCAGCGGCAGCCGCCGCAGATAGGCGAGCGACGAGTAGCCGGTGCCGAAGTCGTCCAGCGAGACCATCACGCCCAGGGTGCGCAGGCGTTCGAGCTCGGCCGCGACGTGGTCTATGTCGTAGAGCGCTGCGCTTTCGGTGATCTCGATGTCCAGCAGGTGCGGCGGCGCTTCCGGCTGCATGGTGATGCGGTGGATCATCCAGTCGGCAAAGCCCTGGTGCTGCAGGTGCTCGGCGGAGATATTGATGCTGATGGGCAGCTCCAGCCCGGCGCGGTACAGCCCGGCGATCAGGCCCAGGGCGGTGTCGGTCACCCATTCGCCAAACAGGGCCTGCACCTCGGTGCTGTCTATCAGGTGCAGGAAGGCTGCGGGCGCGAGCAGCCCGCGCTGTGGGTGGTTCCAGCGGGCGAGTGCCTCTGCGCCGATCACCGTGCCCCGGCGCATGTCCACCTTGGGCTGCAGATAGAGCGCGAACTGGCCCTGCGCCAGGGCTTCGGCCAGCTCGGTGGCCTGGGCGCGGCGCGCCAGTTGGTCCCGCTCCTGCGCCGCATCGAAGGCGTGGTAGCGGTTGCGTCCGGCCTGCTTGGCGACATACATGGCCTGGTCGGCATGGCGCAGGAGGGTGTCGGCGTCGGCCTCGTCGTCGGGAAAGAGGGTGTAGCCGATGCTGGCGGTGACGACCACGCGTTCGCCCTCCAACTGATAGGGAGCGGCCACGCCGTCCATCAACCCGCGCAACAGGCGTTCGCATTCCTCGCGCGAAGCCAGGTCGGGCATCAGCACGGCGAACTCGTCCCCGCCCAGACGCGCTACGCAGTCCATCGGCCGCAGGGCGCGGCTCAGGCGGCCGGCGATCACCACCAGCAGCTGGTCGCCCGCGCCGTGCCCCAGGCGGTCGTTGACGGGCTTGAAGCCATCCAGGTCCAGGTAGGCCAGGCCCATCAGCGTGCCGTGCTCGCGCGCCGAGTCCATCGCATCCTGCAACCGGTCTCCCATCAAGACCCGGTTGGGCAGGCCGGTCAGGGCATCGTGGTGCGCCAGCAGCTGCAAAACGGCCTGCTTTTCGTGCTGGCTGGTCACGTCGATGCCCACGCCCACCATGCGCAGCGGACCGCCCCGCAAGTCCCGCTCGATGATGGTGCCCAGGTTGCGCAGCCAGCGGGCGCCGCCGCCCTGGCTGCGCACCTGCCAGGTGGCGTCGAAAGGTGTCGTGCTCTGCGCGGCATGGCGCCGGCATTCGGCCTCGATGGATTCGAGATGCTGCGGCGCTATGGCGGTTTGCCACGGCACGCCCGCATCCCCTTCGCCCGGCTGCAGGCCGTGCAGGGCCTGCCAGCGCGAGTCGCCGGTGATGAGGCCGGTCTGCAGGTTCCAGTCCCAGAGGCTCAACGTGGCGGCCGAGATGGTGAGCGACAGCTGTGCTTCGCGCTCACGCACGCGCTGCTCGGCCCGCTGGCGCTCGGTGATGTCGTGCAGCACGAACAGCCAGCATGACTCACCGTTGGATTCGACCGGGCTCATCGACTGCAGCAGCGTGCGCCGCTCGCCGCTGCGCGTGCGCATCTCGGCCTCGAAGGCCAGCAATCCGCCCTGGATCTCCGCCTGCCGTCTCAGCTGGCTGCGCTGCTCCAGCGTGTAGAGCCCCAGGCCCACCACCGTGTTGTCGAGCGCCTCCTCCCGGCTGAAGCCGGTGGCCTGCTCCCAGGCCGGGTTCACGTCGATATAGGCACCGGTGGTCTGGCGCGTGAGGCCCATGGGATAGGGCATGGCGCGGAACATCTGCGCGAAGCGCGCCTCGGACTGGCGCAGGCCCTGCTCGGCGCGCTTGGCCTCGTCGATGTCCTGCAGCACGCCACGCAGGCGCACCAGGCGCCCGTTCTCGAGTTCGGGCTCTGCGCTCATGCGGACCCAGATACGACGCCCGTCGGCTCGCATGAGCTCGATTTCCATGCGCCATGCGACCGGATCGGTGAAGACCCGCAGGAAGTGCGAGCGCACCAGATCCTGCCACTCCGGGGCAATGAAATCGCGCAGGTAGTCCCGGGCCGAAGGCAGTGGCGCGCCAGGCTCCATGCCGTGGATGGCGTAGCAGACGTCAGACCAATACGCCGGCCCGCCGGGTACGGGATAGACATTCAGCCACACCCCCAGCCGCGCCATGCGCCCGGCTTGCTGCAGCACAGTGTGGGCGGCCTCCAGTTCGTCGCGCATCCGCGAGGCTTCTGTCAGATCGTGGAAAACGAACACCATGCAACTCTCGCCATCGAGCCGGATGGTCTGGGCGGACAGCTGCCCGCGCAGCGTGCGCCCCTGCGGGGTGACCGTGATCGGCAGGCCCACGACGCCCCGCTTGAGTTCCAGCGCGGACAGCAGCGCGGCGCGTTCGCGGGCCGACGTCCAGATGCCCAGCTGCGTGGCCGTCTGCCCCACGATCTCTGAGGTCGGCCTCTCCAGCAGCCGTGCCAGCGCGGGATTCACGTCCAGGCAGCAGCCATCTCGCAGCCGGATGATGCCCGCGGGGTCCGGCAAGGTCTGGTACACGATGGTGTACTTGGCTTCCGACACGTTCAGCGCATCGAGCAGCGCGCGCTGTTCGGTCACATCGACATCCATGCCCATGATGCGCACGGCGCGGCCGTGTTCGTCGCGTTCGACCACCTGGCCGCGCGAGATGATCCAGCGCCAGCGGCCCTGCAGGTCGCGCATGCGGTACTGGACTTCATAGGCGTCCTCGTTGCCCTGCATGGCGCTGTGCAGGTGCGGGCCGATGCGGTCGGCGTCCTCCGGGTGGCGCAGTGCATTCCAGCGCTGCCAGGCCACGTCATGCGCCACGCCGTCGGGCCCGGGGTCCTGCGGCAGGCCGAATGCCTGGTAGAACACGCCGTGGTAGATGAAGACAAAGCGCCCGCCCCGCAACTGCCACTCCCAGTGGCCGCTGCCGAAAGCCTCCAGCGTTTGCAGCAATTCCTGCTCGCGCGTGCTCAGCTGTCTCACGGTATGGCGGTAGGCGCGGTGCAATTCGAGCAGGCTCCCCAGCGCCAGCACCGCCACGCCGTAATGCCAGGGCCATGTGGCAGGTCCGCCCGCCGCCCAGGGGGCCAGCGCCACGGGCAGCAGTGCCGCCAGGGCCAGCAGCAGCCAGTTGGAACGCGCCTCGTGTCGGGCACGGATCACCGCCAACGCGCTGCCCAGCGTGACCACGGCCACGGCCTGCAGCAGTGCAGCGCCCATGGACAGGTCCTGCGCTCCCGTCAGCAGGTGGGCCACCAGGGGCAGGGCTGCGGCCACCGCGCCGGACAGCGGCCCGAAAGTGAAGCAGCAGACCGCCACCAGGGCCGGCCGGATGACCAGGTGCGTGCCATTACTCAGATGCTCGATGAGCTGGGGTGCCACCAGCCCCCCCAGCGCGGACAGCATGCCGGCGAAGGCGCCGATCGCCAATTGCCGTTGGCGCGAGCGCTGGCGTGATTGCGGCAGCATCGCCACGAAGGCGGGCAGCGACAGATACACCAGGCAGGTGAGTACGAAGGGGGCTAGCAGCACGGTCAATGCCCCGGCAGGCCAAGGCGGCTGGACCGCTGGGTGCAAGGAAAATTGGGCGTGGTATCGGCGCGCATGGCCGCGAGTGTAGGGTGCCTGCCGCCTCGCTCGGCGGAGTTTTCAGGTCACGGGCGTTGCTGCATGAGGCTGCCGGCCGCGCACGAGGCCGGTGGAGAGCATGGTGCCGCACACGATCACCAGGCCGCAGCCCAGCATCCAGGGCGTGATGGCCTCGTGCAGGAAGATGGCGCCATAGGCCACCGCGAACACCGGCGCGAGGAAGGTCACCGTCAGCGCCCGGCTCGGCCCCGCACGGGCGATCAGCCGGAAATACAGCACATAGGCGATGCCGGTGCACACCACCGAGATGAACGCGATCGCCGCCCAGGCGCGGGGTCCCGGCATCTGCGCCGGCCAGAACCAGATCGTGGGTACGGCCAGCGCCAGCGAAGCGCCCACCTGGCTGCCGGCTGCATTGGCCAGCGCCGGCACGCCCACCAGATAGCGCCGCGCGAAGCTCGCGGCCACCGCGTAGCAGGTGGTGGCCAGCAGGCAGGCCGCCATGGCCCAGATGGCATAGGGCGACTGCCCGCCCGCGCCCGACGGCACCCGCAAAGCCAGCAAGGCCACGCCGACAAAGCCCAGCACCAGGCCCAGCGTGCGCAGCCGGCTGATGCGGTCGCCCAGCCAGGCCCAGGCCACCAGCGCGCCGAAGAGCGGCACGGTGGCGTTGAGGATGGAGGTCAGGCCCGTGGCCAGGTGCGTGACCACCCAGGCATAGAGCGCGAACGG
>JBHIWE010000036.1:0-24288 GCA_041987645.1 Acidovorax sp.
CGCGCTGCAGCAGCGCGATGTTGCCCAGGTTGTCCAGCAGGCTGGGGTGGCTGGCCGACTGCGACAGCACCAGGTACTGCACGGCGAATTCGGCGTCCACCATGCCGCCCGCGCTGTGCTTGACGTCGAACTGCCCGGCGGGCACCGGGTGCGCGGCACGCACGCGCTCGCGCATGGTGACGATCTCCTCGCGCAGTGCGGCGGGGTCGCGCGGCGCGGTGATGACGGCCTCGCGCACGGCGTCGAAGCGCTCGCGCAGGCCGCGCCCGCTGCCGGCCGGCGCGTCGGTGCCCTCGGGCCCGAGCGGCAGGGCGCCGGGCGGCGCCAGGTCTTCGGTGCCCAGCAGGAAGCGCGCGCGCGTCATGGCCTGGTGTTCCCAGGTCCAGGCGGTGTTGCTGCCGCGCCGCTGCTGGTAGTTGGAATAGGCGGTGAAGCTGGTCACCAGCAGGCCGGAGTTGCCGTTGGGCCGCAGGGCCGTGTCGATCTCGAAGAGGTCGCCCTCGGCGGTCTTCACCGTGAGCCAGTTGATGAGCTTGCGCACGAACGCGGCATAGACCTCGGAGGCGCGTTCGTCGTCGTCGTCGAAGACGAAGACGATGTCCAGGTCGCTGCCGTAGCCCAGCTCCTTTCCGCCCAGCTTGCCGTAGCCGATGATGGCGAACTGCGGCACCTCGCGGTGGCGGTTCTTCAGGCGGCTCCAGCACCACTGGGCGGTCACGCGCAGGACGCTGTCGGCCAGTGCGGAGAGGTCGTCGGCCACCTGCTCGACGGTGATGGGGTGCTCCACGTCGCGCGCCAGGGTGCGGAAGGTTTCGGCATGCTGGGCGCGGCGCAGCAGGTTCAGCAGGGTCTCGTCGTCGTCCTCGCCGGTGGTGCGCAGGGACTGCAGCCGCAGTGCCAGTTCGCGCTCGAAGTCCTGTGGCACGAAGCGCTCGGCCAGCAGCGCCTCGCCGGCCAGCTCGTCGATCACGCCGGGGTGCTGCAGCATGTAGCGCGCAGGCCATTTGGCCGCGCCCAGCAGGTGCAGCAGGTGTTCGTGCACCGAGGGGCGCTCCAGCAGCAGCGCCAGGTAGATGTCGCGCCGCAGCAGCGATTCGAGCCAGCCGATCAGCCGCACCACGGCGTCTTCGTTGATCTGGCCGTCGGCCAGCCAGCGCGCGGTGCGCTGCACCAGCCGCAGCAGCCGTTCGCGCGACTCGTCGCTGAGCGACTGCACGCGCGGGTGGGTGCGCCATTCGGCCAGCCGCTCGCGCACGGCCGGCGGCAGCTGGTTCAGCAGCGATTCGAGTTCGGGCGGGGGCGGGTTGCCGGCACGCGGGCCGCCGCAGCCGCCGCCGCTGCACTGCTTCTTGCCGGCGCCGCCCAGCAGGGTGTCGAATTCCTGCGCCACCAGTTCGCGGTGCGCGTCCAGCTGGTGCAGGAAGGCGCAGGTGCCCAGGCCCAGGCTCTGGGCGATCCAGGCCAGGTCGTCGTCGCGCGTGGGCAGCACGTGGGTCTGCTGGTCGTCCAGGTACTGGATGCGGTGTTCCACCTGGCGCAGGAAGGTGTAGGCGTCGGCCAGCGCGTCGGCGGTTTCCTGCGGCATCAGGCCGGCGCGGGCGATGCGCTGCAGCGCCTCCAGCGTGGGGCGGCAGCGCAGCTCGGGGAACTGCCCGCCGCGCACCACCTGCAGCAGCTGCACGGTGAATTCGATCTCGCGGATGCCGCCGCGCGAGAGCTTCACGTCGTTGGCGCGCTCCGGGTGGCCGGCGCTGCGCTTGGCGGCGTGTTCGCGGATCTGGCGGTGCAGCGAGCGCAGCGCGTCGAACACGCTGTAGTCCAGGTAGCGGCGGAAGACGAAGGGCAGCACCACGCCGCGCAGCGCCTGCACGGGCTCGCCGATCACCGCGTCGCGCGGGGCCACCACGCGGCTTTTGAGCCAGGCGAAGCGTTCCCATTCGCGGCCCTGCACCTGCAGGTATTCCTCCAGCGCGGCGAGCGATACGGCCGCCGGGCCCGAGTTACCGTTGGGCCGCAGAGCCAGGTCCACCCGGAAGACGAAGCCGTGCTCGGTGGTGTCGCCCACCAGCGTGTAGATGGCCTTGACCGCCTGGCCGAAGTATTCGTGGTTGGAGATGCGCCCGCGCCCCTCGGCGTTGCCGGCCGTTTCGCCGTCGTGCTCGTACACGTAGATCAGGTCGATGTCGCTGGAGACGTTCAGCTCGCGCGCCCCCAGCTTGCCCATGCCCACGATCCATAGCTGCACCGGCTGGCCGTCGGGCCCGCGGGGCGTGCCGTGGCGGGCGTCGAGCTCGGCGCGCACCTGCACGCAGGCGCGGTCCAGCGCCAGCTCGGCCAGCCAGGTCATGGCGCGGGTGATGTCGTGCAGTGGAGCCTGCTGCTCGCAGTCGAGCCGCATCAGCCGCTCCATCACCAGCTGGCGCAGGATGCGCAGCGCGGCGCCGGTCTCATGTCCACGCGCAGTCAGTGCCTCCAGGGCGGCACCCATGGTTTCGCGGGTGGGAAGACCTTCGGGTAGCAGGGGCAATTCGTCCGCGTAGCGGCGATGCAGACGCTGCAGGAAACGCGAATGTTCGGCAAATCCCTGGCCGGGAGAGTTCGGAGGCGACTGCTGCATGGAAAAGGATCAGGGAGCGGTGCGGGAACGTCCGGCGGCAGCCCGGGCCTGCGCCGGAGCGTACGGATTGACACGGTTCTGCACTGAACCAGGGGAAAGGGTGCGGGTCATAATTCCAGACACCGACAACACCCGCCATGACCGACGCCGAGACGCCACCACACCCCACACGAATGCTCAGATGCGTTGCGGTGTTCGCTCGATGGTCGCTGGGGCTGCTGCTGGCCTTCTGGTTGCTGCTGGCAGCCGCTTGGGGCGTGCTTCATGGCTGGATTGTGCCGCGAATCGGAGATTTCCGTCCTGCGCTGGAAACCCGGGCCATGCGGGCTTTGGGGGTTCCCGTGCGCATCGGCGCGCTGGCCGCCCGCTCGGACGGGCTGATTCCCACCATCGAGCTGAAGGATGTCGCCTTGCTCGACGCCCAGGGCCGCGAGGCGCTGCGCCTGCCGCGCGTGGTCGCGGCCATTTCGCCGCGATCGCTGCTCAAGCTCGGCTTCGAGCAGCTGTATCTGGAAGGCCCTGAGCTGGATGTGCGGCGCGATGCGCGCGGGCGCATCTTCGTGGCGGGCATGCCTTTCGGCGGCAACCCGGCCGACGACGGCAGCGGCAACAGCAGCGCGGCCGACTGGCTGTTTTCGCAGAAGGAAGTCGCCATCCGCGGCGGCACCGTGCGCTGGACCGACGAGCTGCGCGGCGCGCCGCCGCTGGCGCTCTCGCAGGTCGATCTGGTGCTGCGCAATGGCCATTGGCGCCACCACATGCGGCTCGACGCCACGCCCCCGGCCCCATGGGGCGATCGCTTCACGCTGCGCGGCAAGTTCCGCTCGCCGCTCCTGAGCGCCCATGCCGGCGCCTGGGAGCGCTGGAGCGGTCAGTTCTATGCCGACTTCGCCCGCGTGGACGTCTCCAGTCTGAACCGCTACGTGGACCTGCTGGGCGCACGGGTGGCCGGCGGCCATGGCGCGGTGCGTGCCTGGGCCGACGTGCAGCGCGGCCAGCTCGCGGGCGGCATGGCCGACCTGGCCCTGGCCGGCGTCAACACCACCCTGGGCGCGCGGCTGCAGCCGCTGGAGCTGCGCTCGGTCGCCGGGCGCGTGGGCGGGCGGCGCTTCGCAGACGGCTTCGAGATCTCCACCACCGGCCTGCAGTTCCTCACCGACGATGGCCTGCGCTGGCCGGGGGGCAATCTCATGCTGCGCCACATGGGCGGCGCCGCGCGCCAGCAGGACCGGGGCGAGCTGCAGGCCGACCGGCTGGACCTGGCCGCGCTTTCGGAGATTGCCAGCCGCCTGCCGCTGGGCGAGGCGGCGCACCGCGCGCTGGCCACCTACGCACCCGAGGGCCTGGTGGACTCGGTGCAGGCCAGCTGGCGCGGACCGCTCACGGCGCCCCAGCAATACCAGGCGCGGGGCCGCGTCTCGGGCCTGGCGCTGGCCGCGCCCGAGCGGGGGACCAGCGCGATCCCGCGCGTGGAGGGCGTGCGCGGCGCGACGGTGGACTTCGACCTGACGCAGACCGGCGGCACCGCCAGCCTGGCCATCGCAGACGGAGCGCTGCTGCTGCCGGGCGTTTTCGAAGACCCGCTGGTGCCGGTGCAGCGCCTGGGCGCCTCGCTGCGCTGGCAGCGGGACGGCAAGCGCCTGGCCGTGCAGGCCAGCGACCTGCGCTTCGCCAACGCCGATGCCGAGGGCGAGGCGCGGCTCGCCTGGCACACCGACGACCTCGAACGCTCGCCGGGCGTGATCGATCTCACCGGCTCGCTGCAGCGCGCCGACGGCACGCGCGTGTACCGGTACCTGCCGCTCGCGATTCCGCAGGAGACGCGCCACTATCTGCGCGACGCCATCACCTCCGGCTCGGCCAGCCAGGTGCAGTTTCGCGTCAAGGGCGACGTGGAGCACATCCCCGCCAGCCATCCGGGGCAGGGTGAGTTCCGCATCGCCGCCAAGCTGCGCGGCGTCAACTTCGCCTACGTGCCGCCGCGCCTGCAGCAGGGCAGTGGCCACTTGCCCTGGCCTTCGCTCACGGGGCTGGACGGCGAGCTGATCTTCGACGGCGCCGGAATGAGCGTGAAGGACGCGAGCGGCAGCTTCTCCGGCTGGCCGCAGGTGCGCGTGCAGAAGGTGAATGCGCGCATTCCCGACCTGGGCCACAGCGTGGTCGGCGTGACGGCCGACGTGCGCGGGCCGCTGGCCGACATGCTGGGGCTGGTGCGCGGATCGCACGTGGGCCAGCTCATCGGCGGCGCGCTGGATCAGGCCAGCGCCACCGGCCCGGCGGCCCTCCAGCTGCAACTGAACCTGCCGGTGAGCCACATCGATACCTCTACCGTGCGCGGCAGCCTGGCGCTGGCGGGCAACGACCTGCGCATCACCCCGCAGACGCCCCTGGTCGAGCGCGCCCAGGGCAGTGTGCAGTTCACCGATGCCGGCTTCACGCTGGCGGGCGTGCGCGGCCGCTCGCTGGGCGGCGAAGTCCGCTTCGAGGGCGGCATGCGCCCGCCCGCCAGTCCGGGTGCCGAAGCGCCCGTGCAGGTGCGCGCCCAGGGCGTGGTCACGGCCGAAGGGCTGCGGCAGGCGAGCGGGCTGGGCGGCGTCTCGCACATGGCTCGCCTGGCGAGCGGCAGCACGCCCTACAGCGTGACCATCGGGGTGCGCCGCGGCGTGGCCGAAGTACAGGTCGCCACCAGCCTGCAAGGCATGGCACTGGCGCTGCCGGCACCGCTGGGCAAGCCCGCCGATACCGCGCTGCCGGTGCGCTACGAGAACCGCCTGACCGAGGCCTCCGCCGCCAGCAGCACCGCGCCGCTGCGCGACGAGCTGGTGGTGGACCTGGGCGGCGTGGGTTCCGCGCGCTACCTGCGCGACCTGAGCGGCCCGGCGCCGCACGTGCTCAGTGGCGCCATCGCGCTGGGCCTGGCTCCGGGCGAGTCGGTGCCCATGCCCGCTGCCGGCGTGGCCGCCAACGTGCAGCTGCAGCACGTGGATGTCGATGCCTGGCAGACCGCCTTTCTGCCGCCGGAGCCGGCTGCATCCACCGGCGCAGCGGCCTCCCCCGCTGCGTCCCAGGCCTCCACCGGCGAGACGCTGGAATACCTGCCCCAGCAACTCGCCGTGCGTGCGGCCACCGTCACGCGGCAGGGGCGTACGCTGCACGACGTGGTGGCCGGCGTTTCGCGCCAGGGCACGACCTGGCGCGCCAACGTGGATGCGTCCGAGCTGGACGGCTACTTCGAATACCGCCAGGGCGAGGGCGCGGCCCAGGGCCGGCTCTATGCGCGGCTCTCGCGCCTGACCATCCCGCAGGCGGCGGTCAAGCAGGTGGACGACATGCTGCTGGGCGATGACAACTCGCAGCCCGGCGCACTGCCCTCGCTGGACATCGTGGTGCAGGATTTCGAGCTGCGCGGCCGGCGGCTGGGCCGCATCGAGATCGAGGCGCAGAACCGCGATGCCGAGGGCAAGCGCGAATGGCTGCTGTCCAGATTCAACCTGGTGGCGCCCGAGGCCACCTTCACCTCCAGCGGCAGCTGGGCCCTGGTACCCGGCGCCCGCGGCGTCGGAGGCAGCGTCAGCGGACCCCAGCGCCGCACGGTGATGGATTTTCGGCTCGACATCCGCGATTCGGGCGAACTGCTGGCCCGGTTGGGCATGGAGGGCGTGATCAGGCGCGGCAAGGGCCAGCTCGCGGGTCAGGTCGCCTGGAACGGCGCGCCCATCAGTCCGGACTACCGCTCCATGTCCGGCCAGATGCATGTCGATGTGGAGGCCGGCCAGTTCCTCAAGGCCGAGCCGGGCATCGCCAAGCTGCTGAGCGTGCTCAGCCTGCAGTCGCTGCCGCGCCGCTTCGCGCTGGACTTCCGCGACGTGTTCAGCCAGGGCTTCGCGTTCGATTTCGTGCGCGGCGACGTGCGCATCGAGCGGGGCGTGGCTACCACCAACAATCTGCAGATGAAGGGCGTGAACGCCGCCGTGCTGATGGAGGGCAGCGCCGACATCGCGCACGAGACGCAGGACCTGCATGTGGTGGTGGTGCCCGAGATCAATGCCATGACCGCCTCACTGGTGGCCACGGCCATCAACCCCGTGGTGGGGCTGGGCAGCTTCCTCGCGCAGATCTTCCTGCGCGGGCCGCTCATTCAGGCTGCCACGCAGCAGTTCCACATCGACGGCACCTGGGACGATCCGCGCATCGAGCGCGTCTCGCGCCGCCGGCCCGCGGGCGGGCAGGGCGAGGCGTCGGGAGCCGCCTCTCCGCCACCGCCTTCGGGAGACGCCTCATGAAAATCGCCGCACTGCAGATGGTCTCTGGCATGTGCCAGGCCGACAACCTCGCCCAGGCCCGCCGCCTGCTCGAAGACGCCGCTGCGCAAGGCGCCGAGCTGGCCGTGTTGCCCGAATACTTCAGCTTCCTGGGCGCGCGCGACACCGACAAGCTGGCGCTGCGCGAACCCCTGGGCGAAGGCCCGGTGCAGGACATGCTGGCCACCGCTGCGCGCGAGCTGGGCCTCTGGGTGGTGGGCGGCACGCTGCCGCTCGATGCCGGCAGCGCCACCCAGGTGCGCAACACCACGCTGGTGTTCGCCCCGACGGGCGAGCGCGTGGCGCGATACGACAAGATCCACCTCTTTCGCTTCGACAACGGGCGCGAACGCTTCGACGAGGCTGCCGTCATCGAAGCCGGCGCCGACCCGGTGCGCTTCGAGTTGACCGCGCGCGACGGCACGCCCTGGCGCGTGGGCCTGTCGGTGTGCTACGACCTGCGCTTTCCCGAGCTCTACCGCCGGCACGCGCAAGCCGGCGCCGATCTGCTGCTGGTGCCCAGCGCCTTCACCCACACCACCGGCCAGGCCCATTGGGAGGTGCTCTTGCGCGCCCGCGCCGTGGAGAACCTGGCCTACGTGCTGGCGCCCGCGCAGGGCGGCACGCACGAGAACGGCCGTCGCACCTGGGGCCACAGCATGCTGGTGGAACCCTGGGGCACGGTGCAGGCGGTTCTGCCCGAAGGCGCCGGTGTCGTCTGCGGCGAGATCGAGGCCGCGCGGCTGCGCCAGGTGCGTCAGCAGCTGCCGGCGCTGGAGCACGGTGTGCTGTGAGCGCCGAGACGAAGGAATCCCTCGCGCATCCGCCCGCGTCGGCCGCGGTTGCCGCCACCGCCCGGCCGCGGCCGCAGGGCTGGCGTCGATGGCGCGGCGCTTGGAGGCGCTGGTCGCTCTGGACCCTGCTGGTGGCGCTGGTCGCGGCCATGCTGGTCACCCTGGTGTGGCTGGCGGGCCGCTACGAGGCCAGCCAGGTGCAGAGCCGGCTCGAACGCGACACGGCCGATGCGGTGACCGACCTGCGCGCGGCCTTCGCCCACAACCTGCAGAGCCTGCAGGCGCTGCATGCCGGCGATCCCGACCCCGCGGCGTGGGAGCACCGCGCCAGCGGCCTGCTGAGCCAGCGGCGCGAACTGGTGCGCCTGGAATGGCGCGACCCCCAGCTGCGTCTGCGCGCCCATGCCGAGACGCCCTATCGCTCGCTGCGCTGGGAGGCCGATGCCCGCATGGGCGTTCAGACCGACATCGCGCTGGCCTGCGCCAACGCGCGGCGCGTGGGCGGACCCTCGTATTCGGGCAGCTACTTCCAGCCGCAGCTCGACGGCCTGGGCGCCGAGATGATGGAGCTGTGCGTGCCGCTGCAGGATGGAGGGCAGGCCAAGGGCTTCCTGATCGCCACCTATGCGCTGCAGAACGTGCTGGTGGATCTGGTGGCGCCGGGGCTCAAGCGTGGGCAGGAAGTCTCTTTCACCGAGCCCGACGGCACCCGCCTGGCCATGGTGGGTGCCACGCGCCGCGGCTCGCGCATGTTCCAGGCGCAGCAGCTGATGGATCTGCCGGGCACGGCCGTGATGCTGCGCATGGACAGCTGGCACACCGCGCCCAGCGTGTTCCCCAACGTGCTCACGGCCCTGGTCACGGCCATGTCCGTGGCGTTGGTCACCGTGCTGGTGGTGCTGGTGCGCGACAACCGCCGGCGCTTGCGTGCCGAACGCGATCTGGGCGACGCGCTGGCCTTCCGCAAGGCCATGGAGGATTCGCTGGTCACCGGCCTGCGCGCCCGCGATTTGGAAGGGCGTATCACCTACGTCAACCCGGCCTTTTGCGAGATGGTGGGCTTTTCCTCCGCGCAGCTGCTGGGGCAGGGGCAGGACACTTCGCCGCCCTACTGGCCACCCGAATTCGCGCACGAATACGCGGCTCGGCAGATGGTGCGCCTCTCGGGCGAGCAGGTCCCGCCGCGCGAGGGCTATGAGACCGTCTTCATGCGGAGCGACGGCACGCGCTTTCCGGTCATGATCTACGAGGCGCCGCTCATCAGCGCGGACGGCCTGCACACTGGCTGGATGGGGTCGTGCCTGGACGTGAGCGAGCAGCGCCGGGTGGAAGAGCTCTCGCGCACCTCGCACGAGAGGCTGCAGGCCACGGCGCGCCTGGCCACCGTGGGCGAGATGGCCTCGCTGCTGAGCCACGAGCTGAACCAGCCGCTGGCCGCCATCTCCAGCTACGCCACGGGCTCCGTCAACCTGCTGGACCCGGTGGCGGGCGATGCTGCCGGCGCGGCGCCGCCGCTCCTGCCCGAGCCACTGCGTGGCGACCTGCGCGAGGTGCGCACCGCCATGCAGCGCATCGCCCAGCAGGCCGAACGGGCCGGGCGCGTCATCAAGAGCGTGCACGACTTCGTGCGCCGCCGCGACCAGACCCGCGAGGCCGTCAGCGCCGAGGACCTGTTCGATGCCGTGATGCCCCTCGTGCGCCTGCAGGCGCGCAAGCTGGGCGTACAGGTGCAGGTGGCCATCGCAGCCGGCCTGCCGCCGGCGCTGTGCGACCGCACCATGGTCGAGCAAGTGCTGCTGAACCTGGCGCGCAATGCCATGCAGGCCATGGACGACCCACAGATCCACCCGCGCGTGCTGCGGCTGGGCGTGGCCCGTGCGGCCTCCGCCGCGCAGCAGGCCTGGCTGGAGTTCTCGGTGGCCGATGGCGGCGTCGGCATTCCCGAAGAGGTGGGCGCCCAGCTCTTCCAGCCCTTCTTCACGACCCGGGCCGAGGGCATGGGGCTGGGGCTATCGCTGTGCCGCACCGTGGTCGAGCAGCACGGCGGCCTGCTCGGCTATGCGCCGCGCGATCCCCGTGGTACGGTATTCACCTTCACGCTGCCGGCTCTCCAGGAAGAGGGCGCTGCCGGCGCCTGTCCGCCTTCCGCACGAGTCTCCACCCTGTCCTGACCCATGGAACCTGTCTCCAATGCCACCGTGTACATCGTCGATGACGATGCCGGTGTGCGCGAAGCGCTGGCCTGGCTGCTGCGCTCGCGCCGTGTCCCCAGCGAATGCTATGACAGCGCCGAATCCTTCGCCGCGATGCTGCACAGCCGCCCGCCGCAGCGTCAGCCCTGCTGCCTGCTGCTGGACGTACGCATGCCCGGCATGAGCGGCCTGGCGCTCTTCGATCAGCTGGCCGAGCGTGGCGACATCGCGGCCATGCCGGTGATCTTCCTCACCGGCCATGCCGATGTGCCCACGGCGGTGGCCACGGTCAAGCGCGGCGCATTCGACTTCTGCGAGAAACCTTTTTCCGACAACCTGCTGGTGGATCGCATCCAGGCTGCGCTGGCGCAGTCAGCCAGCTACCTGCAGGAGCGCCGCGCCCAGCATGAGCTGCAGGACCGAGTGGCCGAGCTGACCGAGCGCGAGCGCGACGTGATGCGGCTGGTGGTGGAGGGGTTGCCCAACAAGCTCATCGCCGACCAGCTCGATATCAGCGTGCGCACGGTCGAGGTCCACCGCTCGCGTGTCTTCGACAAGATGCAGGTCAAGTCGGCCGTGGAGCTGGCGAACCTGCTGCGTTCAGTGCACTGACGGGTCTGCTTGCCGCAGGCCTCGGCTTCGGTCGCGGCCAAGAGCGGCATGCACAACCTGGCTCATAGCTTCAGGCCAGGCGCCGCATCGAAGGCTGTCCAGGCCCAAAAAAAAGACAGGCGCAAGGCCTGTCTCGGTGTGGGGCCCTCGGGCCCCAGGGTTCAATAGCTTCAGCCGCGCGAACGCTCGCCCACGAAGATCTCGACGCGGCGGTTGCGCGCACGGCCTTCGCTCGTGTCGTTGCTGGCCACGGGCTGGGTGGAGCCACGGCCTTCCACCTGGATGCGGCCGCCGTTCACGCCACGGGCCGTCAGGTAGTTGCGCACGCTGCTGGCGCGGTCCAGCGACAGCGGGTTGTTGATGGCGTCGGTGCCCGTGGAGTCGGTGTAGCCGACGATGCGCACTTCGGTGTTGGGGTTGTTGCGCAGGCCTTCTGCGAAGCGGTCTAGCAGGGGCGCGAAGTTCGGCTGGATGTTTGAGCGGTTGGTGGCGAAGGAAATGTCGCTGGGGATGTCCAGCTTGAGCTGGTTGTCGGCGGTCTGCGTGACCACCACGCCGGTGCCGGCCGTGGCCTGCTGCATTTCCTGCTTCTGGCGCTCCATGTGCTGCGACCAGATGTACGAGCCCAGCGCGCCCACGCCTGCGCCGATCAATGCGCCCGTGCCTGCGTTGCCGCCCGTCACGGCGCCCAGCACCGCGCCGCCTGCAGCGCCGGCGCCCGCACCGATCGCGGTGGTGCGCTGGGTGTCGCTCATGTTGGCACAGCCGGTGACCAGCACGAGGGCTGCAGTGGCGCTGATGAGAAGGGGATGGCGCAGACGCATGACGAACTCCTTGAAGTAAAAGACTTTTCTGATACCGGCTTCGCGAGCCTGGCACCCATACGGCCCAGTGCTTGCGAGGTAGGGCTGTACAGTAACCAGATGCCTGATGCCGCGCTGTAGGACCAGGGCGCCTGTCGCCCCCGGTCAGTCCGCCGGCGAGGGTGGGGGGGCTGGCGGCTGTCCGCCCGGGCGGGTGGGGGCAGGGCGTTCGGGCTCGGTGGGCGGATGCACGAGCTCGCCCCGACGGCGTCCCGAGAACATCGTCCACCACACGATCGCCACCAGCACGGCCAGCGCGATCAAGGCTTCAAGCAAAATCAGCCACATGAAATCCCGTCTCCTGCGCCTTTGTATGACGGCGCTGATTGTAGGAACGCTCGCGGCCTGCTCCAGCCGCCCGCCCCTGATCGAAGAATCCGGCACTCCCGCCGCACCTCCGCCGCCTTATGCCGGCGTGCCTGCCGCGCCCTCCGCCGCGGTGCCGGGCACGCTCGCGCAGCCCAAGAGCCGCTGGGTGCCGGTGTCCTGGGACGACCTGCCGGGCTTTTCCGAAGACAACTTGACCGAGGCATGGAACGCCTGGATCAAGAACTGCGAGCGCCCTTCGCCGGCCCTTGCTCCCTTATGCCCGGAGGTGCGGCGACTGTCCATCGGCAGCGCGGACGAACAGCGAGCCTGGATGCGTGCGCGGCTGCAGCCCTACCGTGTCGAGTCACCGTCCGGCAACCCCGACGGCATGCTCACCGCCTATTACGAGCCCTATCTGGACGCCTCGCGTCTGCAGGGCAACGGCTTCAACATTCCCATCTACCGGGCGCCGGCGGGCCTGGGCAGCCGCAAGCCCTGGTACACCCGCCAGCAGATCGACACCTTGCCCGAGGCGCAGGCCCAGCTCGCTGGCCGTGCCATCGCCTGGGTGCGCGACCCGGTCGAAGCCATGGTGCTGCACATCCAGGGCTCGGGCCGGCTGCGCCTGGTGGAGCCCGACGGCAGCGTGCGCCTGGTGCGTGTGGCTTTCGCCGGCACCAACGACCAGCCCTACCAGAGCGTGGGCCGCTGGCTGCTCGACCAGGGCCTGGTGCGCGACGCCACCTGGCCCGGCATCCGCGCCTGGACGCTGCAGAACCCCGGCCGCGTCAACGAGATGCTCTGGGCCAATCCGCGCTACGTGTTCTTCCGTGAAGAACCGCTGGACGGGCTGGACGCCGCCTTCGGCCCCAAGGGCGCGCAGGGCGTGGCGCTCACGCCGGGCCGCTCCATCGCCGTGGACCGGCAGAGCATTCCCTACGGCACGCCGGTGTGGCTGGCCTCCAGCGGGCCGACCACGCAACTGCAGCGGCTGGTGATGGCGCAGGACACGGGCAGCGCCATCCTGGGTGCCGTGCGCGCCGACTATTTCACCGGCTGGGGCCAGGAGGCTGGCGACATCGCCGGGCGGCTCAAGCAGAACCTGCGTCTCTGGGTGCTCTGGCCGCGCTGACGCGCGCGCCTGCGCGTCCCCTCGCCGCACGCCGCCGGCCGCGCAGGGCGGTGTGTCATGGCCCAGTCATAGGAGCGGGATAACTTTCTCGTCCTCTCCTTGAACTTGGGCCTGCCCTCGTGGGCCGTCTTTCCCCCATGCCTTTCGCCTCTCCCTGGGCCGCTGCCGACGCTGCGGCTTTTGTTCCTGTGCGCTCCAGCGCCTTCACCCTGCGCGCGCTGCGCGCCGCCCTGCTGCCGGCCCTGCTGGCCCTGACCGCGTGCGGCGGTGGTGGTGACGCTGCCACCCCCATGGCCCCGGCCGGCGTGGGTTTTGCCGAATCGGCGCCCGTGCCTTCCGTCACGGCCTTCGTCGATGCCGCCGCCACCAACCAGCGCGGCGATGCGCGCTACGCCACGGTGGAAACGAACGCCGGCGTGCGCGTGCTCAGCGGCTTCCTCGACCTGTGGGAGCCCAGCACCCGCCTGGTCGATGCCGGGCAGACGGCTCCGGCGCGCGACGGCTTCCCTGCCATCACCACTTCCAAGTGGTCCGGCATTCCGGGCGACGCCACGGACGGCACGGTCAAGAACGCGGCTTTCCACAAGGAGAACGTCGGCTTCGTGGTCCGCACCACGGCCGCCCGCACGCCGGCCCAGGCCGACGCCGCCTACTACGACGACCGCCGGGGCAAGAACTACAGCGTGACCGACGGCATGGGCCCGCTCACCGCCGCCTGGCGCCAGGCGGCGCGGCAGACCACCACCATCACCAGCATCCCGGCCGACGCCACCACCGTGCGCTATGACGACCAGGGCAACAACACCGGCGTGGGCGGCAGCGCCAATGCCGACTTCGGCCTGGTGATCGATTTCGTCAACAGCATGGGCAACAACGCCTCCACCGAGCCCGCCAAGCGCTTCTACAAGTACGCCCGTCCGTGGCGCTGGAGCGCCAGCGTGCAGGTCGCGCCCACGCTGGAGCCCGCCAAGAGCAGCTCGCCTGCCACCGACGGCGGGTTCCCCAGCGGCCACTCGGCCGAGGCGGTGCGCAACGCCGTCGCCATGGCCTACCTGGTGCCCGAGCGCTTCCAGGAAATGCTCGCACGCGGCCTGGAGCTGGGCGAGAACCGCATCATGGCCGGCATGCACTCGCCCATGGACGTGATCGGCGGCCGCCTGCTGGGCGAAGCCTCGGCGCTGGGCAACATCGCCACCACCGCGCCCGACGTCCGCAAGGCCGCGCGCGCCCAGGCCCTGCAGACGCTGATGAAGTCCACCGGCGCCGCCACGCCCGAGGCGCTGCTGGCCTTCGCGCACTCGCAAGGCGCGGCGCAGGACCGCTTCGCCGACGCCGCCGCCAACCGTAGCGCCTATCAGCGCCGCCTGGTCTTCGGCTTCGCGCAGAACGGCGACACCAACCGCCCGGCCGTGGTGCCCAAGGGCGCCGAAGTGCTGCTGGAAACGCGCCAGCCCTACCTGACCGACGCGCAGCGCCGCGTGGTGCTCAAGACCACCGCGCTGCCCTCGGGCTACCCCATCATGGACGACGCCGAAGGCTTCGGCCGCCTGAATCTCTTCGCCGCGGCGGACGGCTATGGCGCCTTCAATGGCGACGTGGACGTGAGCATGGACGCGGGCCTGGGCGGCTTCAATGCGCTGGACGTGTGGCGCAACGACATCGGCGGCCCCGGTAAGCTGACCAAGCGCGGCTCCGGCACGCTGGCGCTGGCCGGCAACAACCGCTTCAGCGGCGGCATCGAACTGGTGGCCGGCACGCTGCGCGCCGACAGCGCCCAGGCCCTGGGCACGGGCGCCGTCTATGTGGGTGGCGGCACGCTGGCCGTGGGCGGCGCGGGCACCCTGCAACTGCAGGGCGGCTACGCACAGACCGCTGGCGGCACGCTGCAGGCCCAGCTGGGCTCGGCCGATGCGGGCGCCCTGTCCACCTCCGGCACCGCCGTGCTGGGCGGCACGCTGGTGGTGTCCTTCCGCGCCGGCTACACGCCCAAGGCGGGCGACACCCTCACCGTGCTGCGCGCGCAGGGCGTGCAGGGCCAGTTCAGCCAGATCGTCGTGCCGGGCTTCCGCGCCACGCCGGTCTATGGCCTGACGGGCGTGCAGCTGGTGCTGTCCAGCGCTGCCTGAGCCTGAGTCTTTTGCGGAGGGCGAGGCGAACGCCGCAAGGCGTGCGCCTCGCCCCTTTTTCTTTTTGTTTCGCAGCGGAGAGCGGGCTAGAAGTCCATCGTCGCCGACACCAGCACGCTGCGCGGCGCGCCCTGCAGCAACGTGCCCCAGGTGGATGCGCCTGCCCAGTAGTCGCGGCCGGTGGCGTTGCGCACCGTGGCGCGCCAGGTGGTGGCGCGGCCGGCCAGGGCGGTGCGCCAGCGCAGGCCCACGTCCAGGGTGGTCCAGGCCGGCAGCCGCTGCAGGTTGGCCTGGTCGGCGAACTGCGAGCGGGTGTGGGTGAGTGCGCCGGTCAGCGTCAGGCCCGGGACGGCGCCCACGTCGCGTTCGGCGTTCAGCATGAACTGGGCGCGCGGCACGCCCACGGCGGTGCGGCCCTGTGTGGCCGCACTGGCGGTGCGGGTCAGCTCCGCGTCGATCCAGGTGGCGCCGCCGTACAGGCGCCAGCCGGCCGCGGGCTCGCCCTGCACGGTCAGTTCCAGGCCCCGGTTGCGCTGTTCGCCATCCACGGTGAAGCGGTTGGCCACCAGCAGGCCGCTGGGCCGCCGGATCTGGAACACGCTGGCCGTGGTGATCAGGCCGCCGCGGTCGAACTTCACGCCCACTTCCTGCTGGCGCGAGCGGTAGGGCGCGAACACCTCGCCCGCATTGACGGCGCTGCTGGGCGCCGTATCGCCCTTGCTGAGCCCTTCGATGTAGTTGGCATAGATCGACACGCCCTGCCACGGCTTGACCACCACGCCCGCCATCGGCGTGGTGGCGCTCTGGCGGTAGGTGCCGGTGCGCACGCCGGCGGCATCGAAATTGTCCGAATCCACCTGCTGGCGCCGCACGCCCAGGGTGACCAGCAAGCGGTCGTCCCAGAGCGAGAGCGTGTCCGCCAGCGCCAGGCCCTGCAGCACGTTGGCCGAGCGCATCGGCACGGTGCCAGGCGCGGCCACGTCCTGCGCCGGCCGCTCGATGGGCGCGTACAGGTTCGAGGTGTAGGCCGTGCCAGCGACCGAGCCCATGCGGTAGCGGTCTTCGTAGCGGCTCCACTGCAGGGTGGCCTGGTGCGCCACGCCGCCGGTGGAAAAGCGCCCGCGCAGGCCGGCTTCGGCCACCTGGCGGCGCACGTCGAAGCGGGCGCGGGTGGGCGTCACGCGGGTGTCGCCCGCGGCGTTGGTGATGGTCGGCGTGTTGAAGAGCCGGTCCACCTCGGAGCGGGCCGCGCCCAGGCTGCCGAACAGCGACCACTGCGCGTTCAGATCGTGCCGGGCCTTGAGCAGGGCCGAGCGTTCGGTGCTGTCGTACCACTCCCAGCGCTGGGTGATGTTGCGCCGCGCATCGGGCGCGGGTGGCACCGCCAGTCCGGTGGCCAGCGAGGGCCGGCGCGTGGGCGCGTCCACGTCTTCGCGCTGGTCGATCAGATCCAGCGTGACCTGGGTGCGGTCGCTGGTGTAGTCCAGCGCCAGCGCGCCCAGCGTGGCTTCGCGGCGCTGGTGGTCCAGGGGCGTGCGGCCGTTGCGCCAGCTGCCGTTGAAGCGCACGCCGAACCGACGGTCCTCGCCCAGGCGGCGCGCCACGTCCACATGGCCGCCCACCTGCGAGCGCGTGCCGTAGTCGGCGCGCAGGCGGGTCAGGTCTTCGGTGGCGCGCTTGGGGACCACGTTGATGCCGCCGCCCACGCCGCTGTTGGGCGACATGCCGTACACCATGGCGGCCGGTCCCTTGAGCACTTCCACCCGCTCCGCATAGTCGGTCAGCAGCCGGTAGTTGGGCGCGACGCCGTAGAGGCCGTCGAACGCCACTTCGCCGATGTTGTTGTCGCCGATGGCGAAGCCGCGGATGAAGAAGGCGTCGGCCACGTCGCCGCTGGGCGCCGCGCTGCGCACCGACGGGTCGGCCGACAGGGCCTCGCCCAGCGTGCTCACCTGCCGGTCGGCCAGCGCCTGGGCGGTGTAGCTGGTGATGTGCAGGGGGGCGTCCATCACGTCCGTCTGGCCCAGCAGGCCCAGCCGGCCGCCGCGTGCGACCTGGCCGCCGGCGTAGGGCGCGGGCAGGTCGTCGGGCGTGAGCGGGGCGCTGGCGGTCACGCGCACTTCACCCAGCGTGGCGCCCGCGGCGGGGCGTTCGGTGGCGGTGGCCATGGGGCGCAGGGTGTAGCTGCCGTCCGCCGCCGGCACGGCCTGCAGCGGCGTGCCGGCCAGCAGCGCGGCCAGCGCCTGCGCCACCGTGTGTTCGCCCGACACGCCGGGCGAGGACCGGCCGTCGGTGAGCTGCGGACTGAAGCTGATCAGCGTGCCCGATTCACGCCCCAGCCGGTTGAGCGCCGCGCCCAGCGGGCCGGGGGCGATGGCATAGCGCTGGCGCGGCGCGTCGGCGCTGGCCGTGCGGCCCGGCTGGGCCTGGGCCGCAGGCGCGGCCAGGGCGCAGCCCAGTGCGAGGCCCGCGCACAGCAGGGGCGCGGCCAGCCACGGGGCCGGGGCGTGCGGGGGATGGGGAGCGATGGAGGAGGTGGTGGCGGCGGCGGGTGCGGGCGCAGTCATGGTGGAGGGCATCTTTCAGGCAAGCGGGGGAGAAGCAATGGGCGCAGGGCGGTTGGGGCGGGGTGGTGTTGCCGCCGTCCGCGCTGGCCTTGCTTTCCTTGACACCCATGGCTGCGCTTTGGGCCATCTTTTTGCTGGCTTCGAATGAAAAAGCCCGGTGGCGCTTGTTCATCAAGCGCTGGTAGCTATCAAATTAATAGCTTTGCTGGCGCCCGCGATCAGCCATCGCGCGCCGCCACCGTCACCCACCAGCGTGTGCGCGACTGCACCTGCACCGGCAGCGCACGGGCCAGGGCGGCCAGCACCCGGTCGGTGTCGGCCAACGGGTAGGCGCCTGACACGCGCAGGCCGGCGACCTCAGGCGCGCAGCGCAGCACGCCAGGGCGGTGGCGCGATAGCTCTGCGATGAAGCCGGCCAGCGGCATCGCATCGGCGACCAGCATGCCCTCGCTCCAGGCGGCGGCGCCCTCGGGGAGCGGCTCGGGCGGGCCGGCCGAGGCCGCAGTCAGCGGCGCCTGCTGGCCGGCGTTCAACTGCAGCGTGGCGGTCGGCGCGGCAGCGGGTGTCAGTTCGACCGCGCCTTCCAGCACCGCGACGAGGGCGATGGCGGCGGAGGGGGCGCCGAGCACGAAGGGGATGCCGTTGCCGTCCGCCAGGTGCCGCACCGTGAAGCGCGTGCCGATGGCGCGCACCATGCCCGCCGCCGTGCGCACCCGCAGCGGCCGGCCGGAGGCGTCGGGGGCGCTGTGTACCAGGATCTCGCCGGCGCGCAGAACGATCAGCCGCTCGGCAGGGCCGTAGCGCACGTCCACGGCGGAGGCGGTGTTGAGCTGCAGCCGCGTGCCGTCGGCCAGCACCGTCGCATGGCGCTCGCCGGTGGCGGTGCAGAGATCTGCCGCCAGTTGTTGCCAGGGCGTGGTCTGCCGCGCCGCCAGCAGGCCGCCGGCGCCGGCCGTCAGCGCTGCGGCCAGCTGCACCGCGCGGCGGCGGCCCATGCCGGGCGCGGCCAGGGTGGGCAGGGCGACGGCGGCCGGCACGCCGCGCAGCTGGCCGTCCACCTCGGCGATGCGCTGCCAGGCGCGGGCATGCGCCGGGTCGGCGGCCATCCAGGCCTGCCATTGCTGGTGGGCGCTGCGCGCTTCGGTGCCGTTGCCGGGGTGCAGCTGCAGCAGCCAGTCCACGGCCTCGCGTGCCACGCGGGGCGAGACGGCGGCATCGTGCGCGCCGGGGTGGTGAGAGGCCGTCATGCCTTGTCCTGCGCCGGGTCGTGGAAGTAGCAGCGCGTTGCAGCGGCCGCCAGGTGCCGCCGCACGCTGGTGCGCGAGATGCCCAGCTGTACGGCGATCTCGTCCTGCGTCAGCTCCTCCAGCCGCCACAGCAGGAAGGCGCGGCGGGCCATGGTGGGCAGGCCGTCGAGCAGGCGGTCGATGGCGAGCAGCGTTTCCAGCACCATCAGGCGCGCATCGGGCGGCGGCGCCACGGCCTCGGGCAGCTGGGCGAGCGCATCCAGGTAGGCGCGCTCGATCTGCCGGCGCCGCAGGTGGTTGGACAGCAGGCGCTGGGCGATGGTGGTGAGATAGGCACGCGGCTCGGCGACGTCGTCCAGCCGCTGGCCGGTGGCGGTGAGCACGCGCACGAAGGTGCTCTGCGCCAGATCCGCCGCGTCCCACGCGCAGCCCAGCTTGTGGCGCAGCCGGCCCACCAGCCAGCGATGGTGCTCTTGGTACAGGGCCTGGGTGGCGGCAGCATGGGGCGAGGAGTGCGCGGACATGGCAGTAGCCTGCGAATGAGAATGAATCGCATTTTATGGTGCGCCCTGCCGACCCATGGCCGGCAGCTCCCACGGCGGCCGTCAGCGCGCTGCCGGGCCACGGCCCTTCAGGCGGGGAAAGCGCGCTCCAGGATGCGCGCCACATCCAGCCCGCGCGTGTCGATGGCGCCCGCCACGTGCGCCGCGTCTGCACCGCCCAGGCGCGTGGCGATGAACGCGTCGGCCACCGCCTGCGGCGCATGCCGGCGCAGCAGGCAGGCCTGGGCCACCAGCACCAGGCGCTGCACCAGCACGCGGCCCAGGGCTTCGAGCGCTTCGGGGGGCGAGGCCATCAGGGCCTGCAATGCGCCCAGCGCGGCGGCGATGCGCGGCTCGCCCCGAGCGGCGGGCGCGAGCTCTTCCAGCAGCGCCTGGGCTGCCCCGGGCTCGCGGGCCAGGGACCGCAGCACATCCAGGCACATCACGTTGCCCGAGCCCTCCCAGATGGAGTTGACGGGTGACTCCAGGAAGAGGCGCGCCATCACGCCCTCCTGCACGTAGCCGTTGCCGCCGAACACCTCCATCGCCTCGCCCGCCAGTTCCACGCCGCGCTTGCAGACCCAGAACTTGGCGGCCGACGTCATCACGCGCTTCCAGGCGCGGTCGGCCGGGCTCGCGGCACCATCGGCATCGCGCTCGAAAGCCTCGGCCAGGCGCATCAGCAGGGCCAGCGCGGCCTCGCTCTCCAGCGCCAGGTCGGCCAGCACGGCGCGCATCAGGGGCTGCTCGGCCAGGGCCTTGCCGAAGGCGTGGCGGCGGCGCGCGTACGCGATCGCCTGCACGGTGGCCTGGCGCAGGATGGCGGCGCTGCCGGCCACGCAGTTGAGGCGCGTGTAGGTGGCCATCTCGATGATCGTGGGAATGCCGCGGCCTTCCTCGCCCAGGAGCACGCCCCAGGCGCCGTCGAACTCCACCTCGCCGCTGGCGTTGCTGCGGTTGCCCACCTTGTCCTTCAGGCGCTGCACATGCACGCCGTTGAGCGTGCCGTCTTCCAGGCGGCGTGGCACGTAGAAGCAGGCGAAAGGCCCGCCTTCGCCTGTGCGCGCGACCACCAGGTGCGCATCGCTCTGCGGGGTGGAGAAGAACCACTTGTGGCCGCGTAGCAAGTATTCGCCGCCGCGCCCGCCCGCGCCCAGCGGCGTGGCCACGGTGGTGTTGGCCCGCACGTCGGAGCCGCCCTGCTTTTCCGTCATGCCCATGCCCAGCCAGATGCCGGCCTTGGCGTGCGCGGGCAGGTCGCGCGGGTCGTGCGTGCGGCTGTGGAGCCGTCCCTCCAGCTGCGCCCACAGCGCGGGCTCCTTGCGCAGCAGCGGGATGGCGGCCTGCGTCATCGTGGCCGGGCAGAGCGTGCCCTGCTCCACCTGCCCGTGCAGGTAGAAGCCGGCGGCCCAGGCGGACCAGCGGCCAGGCCGGTCGCTGTCGAACGGCATGGAGACCAGACCTTCGCGACGGTAGAGCGCCATGAGCGCGTCCCAGGCAGGGTGGAACTCCACCCGGTCAATGCGGCGGCCCCGGCTGTCGAAGCGGTGCAGTTCGGGCGTATGGCGGTTGGCCCGCTGCGCCAGGGCATAGGTATCGGCGCTGCCGAGCCGGCGGGCGTAGTCGCCCAGCGCGGGGAGGGCGTGGCCGGCGCGTGCGCGCTGCAGCGCTTCGTGGAGCGCAGCATCGGTGGCGAGCAGGTCGTAGTCGGTGAGCTCCGGGAACTGGTTGAAAACCTCGTGGGTGGCCTGGGCCATGGCTGTCTCCTCCAGAGGGATGCGGCGGCGTGCGCCGGGACCGCCATGGTGCACGCACCCGACCCGGCGTGCACGCGCGTTCAGGACAGCCTTGCAGAACGTGCGCAATGCTCGCTCTGATGGTCAGGAGACGTTGAGCTGGATCTCAGGGCCTCCGGGCGCTCCCCTGCGAGATCGTCGGGAGATGCCGAGGCGGCGGCTCGCTGCCGCTGGCTGTCGCTCATCGCAGCACGCGGCAGTTGCCGAACTCGCAGCGCACGGCCAGCGCGTCGCCGTTGTCGCAAGGCACGGTGTAGGTCTCGAAGCCCGGCCCCTTGGCGGCCAGCGTGGCCAGGGGCTGCGCGCTGCAGGCGCGGTCGCGGGCGAGGCGTTCGGCGTTGAAGGTGTCGGTGCCGGTAGGGCGGGGCGGCACGAAGGGGGCCGCAGGCGTGGCCGGCACCACGGGCCCATAGGCAGAGGGCTGCGGGCCGCCGCCATGGCCGCGCGCCGCCATGCAGGTCTGCAGCAGGCGCTGCTGGCGCTGCAGGGCCTCGGCGCCGTACTGGCCCGCGCCCAGCACCGCGCCGCCCGCGGCCCAGTCCTGCACCGCGGTGTGGCTGCGGCCCAGGGCCCAGACCAGGGCGGCGGCGGCCACGGCGCCTTCGACCATGCCGTTCAGCGTCTCCTGCAGCACACCGACCTGGTTGGCCTGGGCGCGGCAGTCCCGCAGGTCGGCGGGGTAGCGGGCGCGCAGCGCTTCCTGCGCGGCTGCGTCGGGGCTTTCCGGTGCGGGTTGCGGTGGTGGCACCCCCTGCGTGGTGCAGCCGCAGACCAGCAAGGCCACCAGGCCGGTTCGGGCGACGTGTGCAAAGGCGGCAGCAGGCATGGGCGGCTCCAGCGAGGGGCCGGCCGCCACCTGCGGCCGGAGGGCCCGAGCGTACGGCATGCGGCGTGGACCGTCAGCCGCCCTTGGCGTGCGGCGAGCGGTTTGTGCCGGTTCAGGCCGGCACGCCGGCGCCGGCCGTGGGTCCCGCGGCGTTGCGCTGGGCGGCCGTGCGCTGGGCGATCCAGAAGACGGGCAGCGCCAGCAGCGCGCAGCCGGCGAGCACGGCGAAGGCCAGGCCGAAATGCCCGCCCGCGCCCACGACGGTGTTGGCGACGGCCGGGCTCATGGCGGCGCCCACGCCCTGCAGGGTCATCACCAGGCCCAGGGCGGTGTTGTAGCGGCCGCTGCCGCGCACGTAGCGTTCCACCATCAGCGGCGTGGCCACGCCCAGTGCTCCGGCGGCGATGCCGTCCAGCACCTGCACGGGAATGTTGGCCCAGGCGTCGGGGATGGCCCAGGCGATCATGCCGCGCACGGGCAGCGCGCAGATGGCGAGGTAGATGAAGACCTGCAGGTCCCAGTGACGGCTGCGCGAGACCCAGAGCGCTACCGGCACCATGGTGAGCTGCGCGACGACGATGGCGATGCCCGTCCACAGCAGCGGGGACGCGTCGGGCACGGTGGCGGCCAGCCGCTGGTTCAGCAGCGGCAGCATGGCCGCATTGCCCAGGTGGAAGAGCGCGCAGGCCAGGCCGAAGCACCACAGCGGCCGGTGGCGCAGGAAGGCGCGCAGGCCCTCGGGGGCCACGGCGCGCGGGTCGTTGGAGGATGCGGACGGGGCTGGCGCGGCAGCGGGCTCGGCATCGCCGCCGCGCGCGGCCATATGGTCGATGTCGCCGGGCCGGATGGCACGCAGGCAGGCCAGCGCGCCCACGGCCATGGCCGTCATGACGACCAGCATCCACGGTGCGCCCAGCCAGTGCGCGAAGGCGGCGGCGCCCAGCGCCGAGACGATGTTGCCGGCGTGGCTGTAGGCCTCGTTGCGGCCGGTCTGGTGGCGCAGGCCGCTGCTGCGCGCCAGCCCGAGCGTGAGCGCGGCAAGGGCCGCCGCCAGCACCGCGCCGGCCGTGCCGGTCAGCACCTGGGAGGCGATCAGCATGCCGGAGGAGCGCGTGGAGAAGGCCAGCGCGCTCGCGCCCAGCACCAGCAGGGCCGCCACCGCCACCAGCGCCCGCTGGGACCGGGTGCGGTCCACGAAGGCGCCGGCCAGCGGCGTGGCGGCCATGCCGGCCAGGCCGCCGGCGGTGAGCACCACGCCGATCAGGGTCTGGTCGATGCGCTGGGCCTGCAGGTAGGTGGCCAGGAACGGGCCCAGGCCGTCGCGCACGTCGGCCATGAAGAAGGCCATCCACGCCAGCGCGGACAGCGAGGTGCCGGTAGCCGCCGCCGCTGTCTTTGCCGCACTGGCAGAAGGTGGCTCCGACGAAGAGGCCCGGGTTGTCGAGCCAGTCGGGGTGGGTGCGGCGGTCATGGGGTGTCACTCCTGAGGGGGCGGTCGTCCGGCCAGCGGCTCGCCGTGGGCGCCAGCGCCGCGCAGCCGTTGGGCCGGGTGTGGATGAAGTCGCCCGTATCGAACGCTACGCCTTCGACGCCGCAGCGCGGGCTCTTGAGCGGCTGCAGATACCGGCGTTGCAGCGACCCGATCTGCGGCGTTACTGAGGGCAGGCCGGGATGTGCGGGCTCCTTTGGCGCCGTGCATGGCGGCTCGTCAGGGGCGCGGGCCGACGGGGCCGATGGGCGCGCCGGGCAGGCCGGGGGCGCCGGGGCCGCCGGGTGGGGCCAGCATGTCCTGCAGCGTGCTGGGCGATGCGCCGAGTTGCGCGGCCTCGATGCCGGTGCCCAGCGCGTTGCGCGTGCCCCAGCCGCGCACCGAGACGGTGGCACCAGTCTTGAGCAGCGGCATCACGGCGCTGCCCATGTGCGGCGGAAAACGCACGACGGTGCCGCCTTCCAGCAGCAGGCCGTGGGCGTCGCCCCGACTGTTGAACAGTACGCGGGCCACGCGGCCGTCGGCCTGCAGCGCGGTCAGCGCTTCCTGCGGCGGGGGCAGCGGGCGCTGGCCGGGCACGGGGGGCGTGTCCTGCACCACGCGGCCTTGCGACTGCAGGCTCACGGCGCGCAGCACGCCGATGTCGCGGCGGTTCCAGCCGGTGGCCTGTACCGCGTCGCCCACGCGCAGCACCAGGCTCTGGTCCTGCAGGAGCACGAAGGCGGCGGGCGCACCGTTGTCCACGTAGCGGCCGATCATCTTCAAAGGCAGGGCCGGCGCCTGGGGCTCACTGGGAGCGTCCGCAGGAGGCGGCGCGGCCTGCACGCGGACGGGCAGCTGGCGAGCGGGCGCCTCGCCTGTGAACAGGGCGTCGT
>JBHIWE010000037.1:0-23965 GCA_041987645.1 Acidovorax sp.
TTGTCCTGGCCGACCGTTCGGTCGGGCTTCGGGGATGCCCCAGGTCCAAGCCCCGGGATGGGGGCTTCACAAAAACAAACCCGCCGCGGCGCGGGGCCGGGGCGGGTTGGCTCAGGAAAGGTTTGGTCGGGGCGGCGGGATTCGAACTCGCGACCCTCTGCTCCCAAATTAGAACAGAACTGGATTCTACGGGATTTTGCGGGATTTCCCGGGATTCGCAATTTCATTTATAAATCAATGACTTATGAGAACCAGCGTCCCACGCCATCCAACTTCGACCCGCTACAGCCCGACCTCCGGTTGTCCCCACGGTTGTCCCCAAATTCGCTAGGATTCGAACTTCCTACCTGGAGGTCTGAGGTAGCAAAAAATGGCGACGCGTCATCCGAAAGGGTCTCGTTGGAGCGTAACGGAGCTGCGAAATCTGCCGCCCACGTGGGCCGGCGACCACGTCAGCGACGGCGATGGGCTGACCGGCGAGATCCGTGTCGGAGCGCGTGGCACCCTGGTCATCCGCTGGCGCTACGCGTACAAGTCGGCGGGCAAGGTGAAGCGCATCGACTGCGGGTTCTGGCCCGAGACCGATCTGGCTGAGATCCGACGCACGCGGGACGAGGCCAGGCTCCTGCTGCGCGAAGGCATCGATCCGGCCGACCAGCGCCGCGCCAAGCGCATCGCCGCCCAGCAAGAAGTGAAGGTTGCGCTCGCGGCCGAGGCCCTGCGGCAGGCCGACGCGAAGACCAACAACGATTTGATCGACGCCTGGCTCCTGGACGGCGTGAAGCGCAGCGACGGCAACCATGGCCTGCGCCTGCAGCTGGACAAGAACGTGCGGCCGTACATCGGACGGAAGCTGGTCAGCGAGACCACGGAGCACGACATCCGCGCGCTGCTGAGGGTCATCGTGGCGCGTGGCGCGAATCGGTTGGCCGTGGCGGTTCGGAACGATCTGGCGCAGATGTACCACTGGGCCGAAAAGCGCCAGCCCTGGCGCCGGCTCCTGGCCGAAGGCAACCCGATCGACGTCGTGGACATCAAGACCGTCGTCGATGCAGGCTATGACATCGACTATGCGCGGGAGCGGGTGCTGTCGCCTGCCGAGCTGATCGAGCTGCGGGACATCTTCGCCGCGATGGACAGCGAAGCATCGGCCATGAGCCGCAAGGACCTCTACGATCTGGTCTGGAGCGAGCCAATCATGCGACTCGCCCAGAAGCTCGGCATCAGCGACAGCGGCCTGTCAAAGGCCTGCGGCCGGCGGAACATTCCGACGCCGCCGCGCGGCTTCTGGCAACGTCACGCCGAGGGCATGCCCGTCGAGCGAGCGCCGCTGCCTGATCCCGACTGGAATCCGTGGGTGGATCTCGTGCGCGCCCAGCGCGGGCTCGCGAAGAAGTACCAGTGCGCCGTTTGGCTCTGCCTGCTGACCACCTGCCGTATCGGCGAGCTCCTCCTGGCCGAGAAGAAGCACATCGACCTGGAAACTGGCGAGTGGTTCATTCCGAAGGAGAACAGCAAGGCCACGCGCGGCAAGCGGCGCGACTTCATGGTGTTTCTGAGCCCGCAGGCGATCGGGCACTTCGAGAGCCTGTTCGAGATGGCAGGTGAGTCGCGATGGGTCTTCCCCTCCCCCGACAAGGACGACGCCCCGATCTACGACCAGTCCGTCACTATGCAGGTCGGCGACCGGCAGCTCATGTTCAAAAAGCTGACTGCCAAGTCCAAGAACCGCGTGCAGGACAACAGCCTCGTGCTCGCCGGCGGTGACAACGGCGAGTGGACACCTCACGACATGCGACGCACCAGCGCGACCACGATGCAGCGTCTCGGCATTCCCAACGACTTGATCGACAGATGCCAGAACCACGTTCTCGGCGGACCAGCGGTCAGACGCCACTACCTGCTTTACGACTTCGCGGACGAGAAGCGCGCCGCGTGGAAGAAGCTTGGCGAGCACGTCCAGTCGATGCTTCAGTCTGGTGGCAAAGTTCGCCCTCGCCGACCTGCAGCCGCCTTAACCCAAATGACGGTCAGCCAAGAGCCAACGACGCGCCAAGCTACGCCGTCCGCTGCAGGGGAAATCAGGCCGCAGCCTTGACGTGAAGGTGAGGGGGCGAAGCAGACGCGCTGCGCTCACGCGAAAACGTCCAGTTCGGGACCTGCCCCACCGCCGAAGCAACGTCTGCCTCATCGCCTTCGACCAACACGGTGCCGGGCATGCGCTCAAGCACCCTGACCCGCTTCAGCGCGGACACGAGCGTGCGCTCCTCCTGGCTCGAAGGATCGCGAGTGCCTTGATAGAGAACGACGAACCGGTTCATGTTGCAAAGATACTACAGCAAAACCCCGGCGCCTTCAAACGTCGCACCGAAGCCCAACTTCGTGGCCTGCTGCAGCGCGAGCTTGACGATGGCGTCCGACCGCGCCTGATCGCGCGGCATCTTGGAGAGGATCTTGGCATCCCTGCCCAGCTGTCGAGCCAGCGCACCCGTCATCGCCGGGGCCGCCATGGATGTTCCGTCCATGACCGCATAGCCCTTGGGATAGGTCGAGACTACACCCACACCTGGCCCCGTCAGCTTGACCTCGCTGCCGACGTTGCTGAAGGCAGCAATGAAGTTCTTCATGTCAGTCCCGTAGGGCTTGGCGATCTCCAGGTCCTGCGCAGCCTTGCTCGGCCAGGTTCCCTTGCGACCGTACGCGCTGACAGCCAGCACCGGACTGTATCGAGCCGGATAGCTCACCCCACTGCGGTACTCGTTGCCGGCGGCGGCGATGCACACCACGCCCATCGCTCGCGCCCGGTTGATCTCCCGGAGCACCTCGGGCATGTCGTCAGTACCGCCCAGCGAGAGGTTGATGAGATCGCAGCCATCGTCAACGGCTTGGCGGATGCCCTTGGCAATGTTGAACGACAGGGCGAGCTGTTGATCCTTTCCGAACACGCGGTAGACGTGCAGGTCGACGCCAGGCGCAATGCCACGAACGCCCTGCCCCGGCTTGCCTCGTCCCGCGATGATCCCGGCGACATGCGTGCCGTGCCCGATCTGGTCCGCGAACGATCTTTCGCCCTTGACCACGTTGACGCCGCGCGCGACCAGCAGATCCTTGTGGCGAGTGACCCCGGTGTCCACGACCGCGACCTTCACGCCCGCACCGTCGTCATCCTGTCCTTCCTGGCCCAGGACGCCTCTCAAGTCCTGCTTCGACAGGTCGATGGGCGCGCATGCGAGCGTGACCTTGCCTGCGGAAAGATCGAACTTCGTCAGGTAGGCCGGCCAATAACCCGACGGCACGAAAGCCTCGATCGACTCCAACTCGCGCGTTGCCAAGGGGAACACCAACTTCGCCACGCCCTTGGCGCCAGTCTGGCCGGTAGCGCCGATCCGGTTGGCCCGGTCGCTCAGACCGACGACATCGACGCCTGCCAGAGGCTTGCCGCTCAACGCATCCACCACGACAACCTCCAACGTCAGCTTGGCGCCCGACACCGAAAGGCCAGCCATCATTGCAAGCCGGAAGCGCTGCAGCCATAACGGCTCAAGTTCGACCACGGGCGCGAGACGCAGGCCAGGCTCGGCAGCCTGAAGCTTCACGCGCTCGTCGTCGGCCATCACGACCAGCGCTGTCTCGGCCGGAGCCACCTCGTCGAGGAGCCTGACGTTGAGCCCAGGATGCACCTTCGCGAGCGACACCGCGCCCGGCTGCTCATTGAAATGCCGGCTGGCAGCCCTCATGAACCGCTGGCTCGTGCCAGGCTTGTCCACGTTCCAGAGGTTCTCGTTGGGAAGGATCACAAAAAGTGATCCGGTATCGATCTTCTTCGTTTGGCTCCTAGACATACCCGTCTCCCGCGACGACTTCAGCTCAAATCCTCAATCGAGCCCGAACGCATCGCAACCATCCGCGCAGCGACAACTCCCTGGACAGCACCGTAATCCATACACCACCAGATGCCGGCCGAATCGCCAGTTAGCAACGCCACAGATTCTCGAGCCTACGCCCCTCCGGCTTCCTTGGCATGCATCGCTATCGCTATGGCTTCACGGACGATCTGTTCCATGGGGATGGCAAGAATCGCCTGATCCGCCTTGCGCGCGCCGCTGGCGGCCATCTGTTCGCTGAGTGTCGCCTTCGCCCGGCCGAAGTGGCGGGCGACTGACGATGCGGAACACAGGCCCAACTTCAGAGCGAGCCCACCAACCAAGGCCCTACCGCGCGCGCCCTCCGGACCACCGTTGGACAACACCCCGTGGCCGCCCTGCAGCCCGAGCTTGACCTCCACCCAGCGCACCAAGATTCTGAGCGCGCCGTCGATGCTTTTTTCCTTGCTGGCAGCGACCAGAGCCGCTGCAGGTCCTTGCACATACCTGGTCATCATGCCGTCAGGCCCGAGCGTGCCCCTCGCGGGCACCAGATCCTTGGCCAACTCCCACTGCAGCACATCAAGCGCCGTCGGCGGCTCCGCCATCACGCGTCGGATCAGGGCCCGGTCTTGCGGGACCTTGCTTCCGAGCATTTCAAAGAGTGGCCCGCTCCGAAATCCACCCGGCAGGTTCAATCCGAGAAGAATCCTCAACGCGCTGAACGCATAGTTCGTCGGCCCGTCGCGGAGCCCGGTCGACACAGGCCTCCACGCCAGCATACGAAAGTCCCGGCAAAGGGATTCGAGGTCGCCAATCGCTTCCGAGCGGAAAGGCGCGACGAACACCGGCCCCAGCAGACCGTCTGCCTGACGAACCCACTTGCCGATCACGTTGGCCACGCCGGCAGCGAGCGATGACGGCGGATCACCGGGACGCATCCTGGAGATCACATGGATCTCTCTTGGCAGAACCAGGTAGAACAGCAGCGCGCGGCCCTCCCCGCTGTTCGCCGAGATGAGGCGACCCACGATTCGATCGGCCAGCGAAGGCCATCGCAGCAGGTCCCGGCCCAACGTCAGCTGCCAACTGACATGCCAGACCCGACCCCGCTCGCCGTTGAAGATGGACTGATCCATGACTCAATGACGGGTGGGGTCTGGAAATTTCCCCCCCTAGTTTTGCGTCGCTGTGATTTCGCTCGGCCAGCCAAAAGAGCTAATTGCCATTCCGAACAGACAGCACCTGCTTCCGAACGTGAAGCGCGCGCGCTGCTCAACCGGATCGTCAGCACTGGCGCGGCGCTCGCTCGATGGCAGCCCACCGAACGCAAGACAGGCGCCCCAAAAAGTGCTTTGAGCAGGAAATCGACGTCTCTATCTTTGGCTCGCCCGAGGTGCAAACCAACGGCATTCGTGTTCTCAACTCAACTGAAGGAGATCGTCATGAACGAAGAACTGCAACTGGAGATCGTCGACCTGGGCGACGCGAAGGAAGAGACCAAGGGCGACATCAAGGGCCCCCGCCTGGAAGACGAGGGGTCGGCCTTCTACCGCCAGACTGTCTGACCCCAGACGCATGAGCGGAGCGTGCGCCTAGCCGGCGGCACGCCGAGAGGATCACCATGGCCCGGACAGCAGCGCCCCAACCGCCATATCGCCTTGCCGATCACGTACGCGCGTGCCATGTCGACGGCCAGGTGATCCTCCTTGATCTTCATCACGACCGGTACATCGGCGTCGCAGGACCGCAGGCCTCGGCCGCGGCACATTGGGTCGCCGACTGGCCGACAGCCGGCCTGCAACCCTGCGAAGCCCCAGCCAGCTCAGCCGTTGAGTCATGGGTGAGCAAGCTGCACGAGGCTGGCCTGCTGGTGAAGACGCCCCCCACGCTGCGGCAACCCGATCCGCTGGAAGACGCACTGGAGACCCTTGCCACGTCGGACCTCCAGCAATCGCGAGGCGTTCAATGGCGGCGGATGGCGGCCATCTGCTGCGCCACCTTCGTCGCTTCGCGCTGGTTGAAGCGACGCAGCCTGGCCGGAATCGCTGAAGCACTGCGCGGCTTGCGGCATGGCCGCGAGTCGATGGGCGACGAGCCAACGGAGGCCCTCAGGTGCGCGAGCAGCTGGTACCTGAGGATGCGCCCATTTGCGATCAGCTCCCAGGACCAATGCCTGCATGATTCGCTGACGCTGCTGCATTTCCTCGCGACGGAACGCATCTATCCACGCTGGGTGATTGGCGTTCGCACCCGCCCCTTTGCTGCGCACTCTTGGGTGCAGGCCCAGCACCTGGTGCTCAACGATCTCCACGAGAACGTACGGGCGTACACCCCAATCCTCGTGGTCTGAATCACCATGTTCAGCTACATCTGTCTCAGCTGGCACTCGGGCAACGACGCGCAGGTCGCGGCAGCTCGCCGGTTTCAGGACCGTCTGAACGCACAGCCGGCGTGGAGCTCGGTGTTCGCGACATCCGGTCAACGGGTCTACGCGGCCGGCATGCGACCCGGGACCCATGGCATCTGCGCCCTGCCCTCCGGCCAGGGTGTCGTACTCGGGCGCCTCTTTCGCAGATCCGCCGGCTCGGACGCGGACACTTGCGATGTCAAGCTCACCGATGGGGAGGGTCAGGCGATCACGGAATCGGATGGCGTGGCGCTCATCCAGCGGTTCTGGGGACGCTGGGTTGCAGTGCTGCCGTCCTGGACCGGGATGTGCCGTGTGCTCCGGGATCCTACGGGCGCCCTCCCCTGCTATCGAATGGAGGCCGAGGGGGTATCGATCGCCTTTGCCTGGCTGGAGGACGTGCTTGAGCTGCTCCGGCTGCCGTCGCCCGCGGTGAGCTGGGATGGCGTCGCCGCGATGCTGGCGATGCGACAGCTCACCGCGCATGAAACAGCACTGCAGGGCGTCAGTCAGGTCCTGCCGGGTGAACTGACGACGCTCACCCCTGGAACGAGGCAATCGCAAGCGCTGTGGAGTGCGGCAGATGTCGCGCGCCGCCCTGCCGATCTAGAGCCCGATGAAGCGGCCGCGCGACTGCGCGACACCACGCTGAATTGCGTGCGCGCGTGGGCGTCTTGCTACGACAAGATCGTGCTGAGACTGTCAGGGGGCTTCGACTCGGCCGTCGTACTCGGAGCGCTTCATAGGCCAAGGCCGGCCACGGGCGTTGTCTGCCTGAACTATTTCTCGGACGGCGCGGACGGCGATGAACGCAGCTACGCCCGCCTGGCAGCATCGCGCGCCGACTGCCTTCTCATCGAGCGCCAGCGCAACGGCAACTTTTGCCTGGAGGAGGTTCTGCATCCCGCGCGCACCCCGATCCCGAGCAGCTATCTCGGTCGAATGGGATCGGATCCCATGGATCTGCAGGAGGCCCAGGCCCATGGCGCATCCGCTCTGTTCACCGGCGCCGGTGGCGACCAACTCTTTCAGGAAGTGCGCAACACCTGGTCTGCAGCGGACTACCTGCAGCTACGTGGCCTGGACCGCGGATTCCCGGCGGCGACCCTCGACGCAGCCCGGCTGGGGCGAGTGTCCTTCTGGCGAGCCCTGCACCTGGCGTTCCGGGATCGGTTCGCACGGCACGATCCGATCGACGGCACAGGCCAGTTCGCCGCGCTGGTGACGCGGGACACGTGCGATGCCGCAATGCGCATGGCCAGTCGCTTCGTGAATCCCGACTTGATTGGCGCAGGTGACCTGCCCATCGGCAAGCTCAACCACCTGCGGGCGTTGATCTGTCCCTTCGACCATCAGAATCCGTACACCCCGCGAAGGCCCCTCGACAGCGTCACGCCGTTGATGTCGCAGCCGCTGCTGGAGTTCTGCCTGTCGCTGCCGACCTACCTGCTCACACGCGGCGGGCAAGGCCGCGCGCTGGCCCGCAAAGCCTTTGCGGATCAGGTGCCGGCGGAAATCGCCATGCGACGCTCCAAGGGCAGCACGGACGATCACGCGACGACGGTCCTGCTGCGAAACCTGCCCTTGGTGAAAGAGATTCTGCTCGATGGGCAGTTGGTACGTCGCGGCCTGGTGGACAAGCAGCGCATGGAGTCGGCGCTGGCGGGCCGCACATCGACGCACGACGCCTACATCGGCGAGATCCACGCCTGCGTGGCCATGGAAGCCTGGCTCGGTAGCGTCCAGCGCAGCTCTCAAAGCACGGATCGCTGAGTGGGCAGTTCGACCATGCCTCGACTGCACGGCATCGCGGCCATCCTGCGCCTCATCCAGGAGCTGACGGACAGCAGGCTGCGGCTGTACATGCTTGCCGCCACAGCGATGGTCATCATCGGCGGCGTCCTCTCGGCGATCACGCCTCTCGCACTGAAGCATTTGGTCGATGCCGTCGCAGCGTCGGCTCAAAAGAGCACCTCGGCGAGCACCAGCGTGCTCGCTGAAGGGGCGCTCTATATGGCTGCGCTGTGCGGGACGCGCCTGGTTGCTGACTGCCGGCCGCTGCTGGTCAACACGGTCGACCAGCGACTGATCGCAGCACTGCGCCGCCGATTCTTCGGCCACCTGTTGCACCTGCCACTCGCCACCCTGCTGCAACGCCGTAGCGGTGAGGTGCTGCACAGCCTGGATCTGGCGTCTGCCGGAACACAGTTGATCGTTGGCCACGTATGCAACAGCGTCGTCCCCGTACTCGCCGAACTTGGTGTGATGGTGTGGGTGCTTGGCCAGCTTCAACAACCCGCTTTGGTGGCCTTGTTCGCAATCACGGCCGTGGCGTACCTGGCACTGTTCACGCTCGGGGCGGTTCGGCTGAACCGGCACGCTGAGACAGTCACCGCAGCGAGCCTGTCCGTTCATGGCCAACTGGCAGATGGCCTGAACAGCGTCGAGACGCTGCGCTGCTTCAACGCAGTTGCGCAAGCACAGCGGACGATGGAGACCGTTTCCTCGGCCCTGCTCCGCCGCTGGCACGGCTATTTCCTGACGACAACGCGCACATCCATTGCTGCGACAGCGGTGTTTGCCGCTTCGCTGGCGGGTTGTTTTGCGATCACGTCAGATGGCGTGGCTCGCGGCACGCTGAGCGTGGGGGGCTTCGTGCTGAGCAGCGTCTACCTGCTGCAGATGGTGAGGCCACTGGAAGCCCTGGGCGCAGCGGCCAGGGACCTGTCCCGTTCACTCGGGTTCATGCAACCGTTGCTGGACCTGCTTCGCGAGCCTGTCGACGAGCAGCTCCCGCCCCCGGCTCACGTCAAGGAGGCAAGAGCCTGCACGGCTCGGGCACCCTCGATCCGATTTGAGCGCCTGACCTTCGGCTACGACCGGTCACAGCCGGTGATCCACGCCTTGGATCTGGACATCGCGGCCGGCACGACCACCGCAATCGTCGGCCCCAGTGGCTCGGGGAAGTCATCCCTGATCCGGTTGTTGTTGAGGCTGTACTCGCCGCAGCACGGACGCATCCTGATAGACGGCCGCCCGATCGCCACCCAGTCCATCGACGAACTTCGGTCCCGGATCGGCCTGGTGCCGCAGGACACGACCTTGCTCCATGCGTCGATCGCGACCAACATCGCGCTCGGGCTGCCGGATGCCACGACCGCCCAAATCGAGCAGGCAGCTCGCGGCGCCCAACTCCACGACCTCATCGCGTCCATGCCCGACCGGTACGAGACGCTGATCGGCGAACGCGGCCTGAAGCTGTCCGGTGGCGAACGTCAGCGCCTGGCAATCGCCAGGGCACTGATCAGACAACCAAAGATTCTGCTATTGGACGAGCCCACGTCGATGCTGGACAGCAGCACGGAAGCCGAGGTCTTGGACACATTGCGCGAGGCCAGCCCGGAATGCACAACGATCCTCGTCGCGCACCGGCTGGCGAGCGTGGCGCACGCCGACGAGATCATCGTGCTGGACCAGGGGCGCATCCGAGAGCGCGGCCGTCATCGCGAGCTGCTGGCCCGCGACGGCATGTACTGCCGACTGTGGCGACAGCAGAACCACGGCGCATCCTGAAGCGCCGCTCAGCCCAGGGTCTTCAGCGTGCAACGTGGGCGGGAGTCGTCAGCGCGCTTCAACTCCGCCATCTGCTGCCACGCGTCGTACTGCGCCTTGAGAGAAGCTGGCGTTTCCGAGCTCAGCAACAGCGCTGAGCGGCGCTCATCCTTCAACCAGAACTTGAACCAGTCGACATTGCCCTGCAAGGACACCATGCGTTCGCTCGGCGTCGCGAGGACATGCGTCCCACCGGGAAATACCACCATCTCCACCGGCTTGTACTGTCGCCGCAGCAGCGCGTAGATGTCCCAGTTGTTCTTGACCAGCCTGCCGTAGGTCTCGATGCGCAATGCGGTCTTGACGCACGTCGTGTTCAGCGACGGATCGGCACCGACCCAGTTCGCCTGATTGGCGCTATTCAGCAGTCCGTGATTCAGGTTTTCCTTGTGGGCCCACGTCGAGTCAGAGCGTCCGTAGGTCAGGGTGTACGAGAACAAGGTGTTGGCATCGCCATCCGCTATGGTGGCGGCACGAACCGGGAGATCGGAGAAGGTAACGAGGTTCAGCACCTTCTCACCCGTGGTGCTCCAGCCCATGATGCCGACCCGTGCGGGATCGACCTTGCCCGCCTTGACCAGCGTATCGACCGCGCCTCGCACACCTTCGTTGAACAATCGCAGCTGATCGGCAGCATCCCTGCCCACATGGCCCACAGGGCTCATAGACATCACGAGCGTCAACACGCCCTCGCGGATGAAGGCACGTCCGGGGAACGCGCTCTTGCCGCCACGGACCGAGGAGTTCGGGCCGTCGAGAAAGAAGTTCTCCGGGTAGTAGCCGTAGCTCTGGATGACGAGAGGGAGCCGCTTGCCCGGGACAGCATCGTTCGGAGCCAATAGCCCGCCACGCCAGGACCGACCTTTGGCGTCCTGCCAGGTGTAGTTGGTCACCGTGCCCCAAGACTTGGGATCGAACTGCGGGTTGAGCGTCGTCAGGCGGACGGCCTGGTTCTGCGGCCCGACAGCGAAGACGTCGGGAGGCTCGTTCAAACCTTCCTTGACGTCCATACGCCAGGGGGACTTCGACGCCAGTTCGACCGGCGCCACTTCGACCCAGGCGTCGGTCTCGGTGCGCCTGAATTGGCGCCGCTTGCCCCCATCGTCAATCTCCACCAGCCCTTCGACGCCCACCGCACTTTGAAGGCGGCCATTGAGCCGAGCGATGAGCTTCCAGGCACCCGTTGCTGGCCAGTACTCGATGACATGGGCCGCCGCCGAGCTCTTGTATTCGTCGGCCGGCAGATACGTGCCGGCCAGCACCAATGACTTGCCCGAGCGTTGCCAGACGCGATCAAGCCGGAACTGCCCTCCCGCCATCTCGGAGTCGTCGGGCGCATCGACGATGGTCTGTTCATGCCCGTCATCCAGGCGCCAGACGGTCATCCGCCGGGCGGTGAATGACGTCGTGCCACTGAAGTAGCCGAGCGGGTCCCGATACACCGCCGGTCCGCTCGCTTTAACCCGCTCCGCCAGGCCCGGATACTGGCGGCTCCAAGCCAGCGTCCGCTCGCGCTCGTACTTCGGAAGTGCGGCCCACTGACCGTCCGGTGAGATGCTGACGACAGGAATGGCCGAGTTGCCCTCGAAGAAGGCCTCACCCAGCGGTCGCGGGCGCTGGCCAGCCCCCACGTCCTGCACATAGAAGCGGTACTTGCGGGACTGCGATCCCAGGTACTGCTGTCCGAACATGACGCTCCAGAAGGACTGGTTGCCGACGACGATGCTGTGCGCACCTTCCTTCATCGGCGGATTGGCCACCTGTGCGGCGTAGACCAGCCGCTTCGAATCGCGCGACACGGCAAACGACACCACCGGCGTCGCTGAGCTGGTCAGCTGCACGACGGCGCGCGTCGGCAGATCCAGCTGGTAGACCTGGAAGATGTCGTCCTTGATCTTGGCGCGGAATACCAAGGTGCGGTCGTCTGACCACTCGACTTGTGCCAGGGCGGGATCGGCGGCATTGTTGTCCATCCCGGCGTCGAAGGCGTACACGACTTCCGGCTTTGCCGGTCGGCGCTCGGCCAGGCGCTGGGCCGTCAGGTCGAGCACCACGATCTCGTAGTGGTTGACGTCCGCAGCCACATTGGCCCTGCGAGTGACGATGAAGGCACGCGTGCCGTCGGGTGATGTCTGCCGCCGCATGCCCTCGGCGTCGTGTGCATGCGGCAGGACGACGTTCGTGAACTCGACGATGTCGCGCACGGATGGCCCGTCGGCTGCATGGATCGCGGGAGAGAGCAACGCCATGGCCAGGGCCGACAGGGTTGCGATGACGAAGAAACGCATATGGATGCTTCAAGAAAAAAGCGCGGCCCGCCGCCCCGCTGTGAGGCAGGGGCCGCCAAGGGAGGGATCTCGTATCAGGGAAGCGCGGCGATGCCGCGCCGACGTCGGCGGACTACCAGTCCAGCGAAAGCCTCACGCTCGCATACCGGCCATGCCAGTCCGCCTGCGTGTTGTCGTAGTACGGCGCGCCCTCAGCGAACTGCGGCTCGCGATTGGCGACGTTCGCAATGCTGGCGCCCAACGCTGCCGTCTTGAACCCGGGCAGCAGACCCGGCCACAACTTCTTCAGATTCAACGTACCGTTCAAGTCATGCAGCCAGAAATTGCCCAGGCTGCGATCACTCGTGCCGATGTCCTTGTAGGCGCCAAGGTAGCGGCTCGTCACGCCCACGTTCCATGCACCCTGATCGAGGCCAACGGCCAGCCGTCCTTTCCAGCGAGGCGACCAGTAGTCGCTGAAGCGCCGGCCCAGCCGATCAACGACAGCCCCGCCAGGCGCCAGCTGCACGGCGTACTTGCTGGTGTGCGTGGCACCACCGGACACCGTGACCTTGCCAGCCTGGGTGCTCCAGACATACGCCATGTCCAGGTCCATGCCGGAGGTGTCCAGGCGACCAAAGTTGACCTCGGTGTTCTTGATGCTTGTCACCACCCCGGGCCGACCGTTCACGGATGGCCCCCGCGCGATCAGGCCGGGAAACAGCGCTTCGTTGTCCAGCGCAGCCTGGATGCCCTGCAGTGCGATCATGTCGCGGATACGCAGCTGCCAGTACGTGAGGCCGATGCGCGTGCCCAAACCACCTTCCGGCTCCCAGACCGCGCCGATGCCACGAGACTTCCCGTGCTCGGGTTGCAGGTCCGGATTGGTCGTCCTGAGAATCGTGCCGGACGTGATGGCTTCCCCGCCGCGTGCAGGGTCGACCAGGCCGTAAAGCGAGGCGTCGTAGGACATCTCGCTCACATGGGTCTGCAGCATCGTCGGGGGTTTGAAGGACGTGGCAGCGGACGCACGAATCAACAAGCTCCGCAGCGGGCGCAGCTCAAGTCCGCCCTGGAAGGTGTTGGCTGAGCCGAAGTCGCTGTAATGGTCACGCCGCGCTGCGAGGGTCAGCGCTGCCAGATCCCATCGGCCTGCCCCTTCGCTGCTGGAGCGCAGCAAGGGCGCCCGGGCTTCGCCGTACACCGCTGAGCTGCTGCGTCTGGTGTGGATTTCAGAGCTGGTCGAGACGTCATAGCTGTCACGCGAGCCTTCCGCGCCGAAGATCGCGTCGACGGGCCCTGCCGGGAGGTCGAGCACCGAGCCACGGACCAGGCCGGTGACTTGGTCCTTGCGGCCGGCGCTGCGGCGGACCGAGTCCGTCCAGATCCCGCGCAGCACAGCGTCTGTCGCCACTCGCCCCGTCGTGAACGGGTTCAGCGCCGTTGCGGGGTTTGTCGACGTGAGGGCCGAGGCCAGCGCGGTGGCGTTGGACCTGATGTTCCAGCTCTGCGAGCCGCCCCGGTCGGCGGACATCGAGGCCGTCACCTCAGCATCCCAGCCGCCACCGAGCTCGCCCTTGGCGCCGACCAAGGCCCGAGTGAAGCTGGTCTGCCGGGACAGGCCCTCCGTGCCGTTGTCGGGGCTGAGCGCCGCCGTGACCTTCACGTCGACGCCGAAGGGGTTGTAGATGTTTGCTGCGGGGACGGTCACGTTGCCCAGGCGCAAGCCGAAGTCTCCGGCGCTCATGCGGTCCCGCAGGTACGTGAGCTCCGTGAACGCGGACCAGCTGCCGAGGAGCTTGCGTTCGCCCAGGGCATGCAGTGAGGCCGTCTCGTAGCCGTAGAACAGCGCGACACCGGCACCAGTCGTGTAGACATTGCACAGGTTCTGCGTGCCAGCCGTCGACTGGAAGTCTGCGATCGTCGGCTTCCCCGTCGTGCCCTGTGGAACAGCCGCCATGTTGGAGTTCAGGCCGGGCAGATTGCCCGAGATGCTGCGGACGGTGCCGGGGGTGCAGTAGTTCAGGCGCGCGTCGTCGCTGCCGAACCGGGTGTAGTCACCGTTCAGGAAGAACTCGCGCTGCTTCATGGACAGCGGCGTGGAGCGGCTGTAGACGGCCATCAGCAGGTACTGGCTGTCAGCGTCCTGCCCACCTGTAGCCAACGACACGCTGCCGTCGCTGTAGCCACGCCCCGCGCCGCCACGCACCTCGACCGACTTGCCGTTGATGGACTTCTTCAAGATCACGTTGACCACGCCGGCAAGCGCATCGCCACCGTACACGGCTGACGAGCCCTGTGGGACCACTTCAACGCGCTCGATGGCGGCCGCGGGGATCAGGTTGAGGTTGAATACATTGCCCGAGGACGAGCCCACACTTTGCACTTTGCGGCCGTTGATGAGCACGAGCGTCGAACCGAGCGGCAAGCCGCGAAGCTGAACAGTGCCCTGCCCCAGCGTGTTGCTGAAGCCGCCCTCGCCCGAGGACGCCGACACCTCGGTGAGTGAGGCCAGGAACCGCTGCAGAGAGGGTTGACCGCTCTTGGCGATGTCGTCCCGCGTGTAAACATTGACCGGCGCCGGTCCTTCAGCGTCGACGCGCCGCAGTCGAGAGCCGGTGACTTCGACGCGCGTGAACGACTCGATCCTGGGCTCGCCCGCGCCGGATTCGCTCGCCGGCGTCGACGCGGGCTTGCCTGCCACTTCTTCCTCGGCCGACGCCTGCACACCGGCGGACTGCGACGGAACATCGCTGGCGCGAAGCAGAGCTGAACTGCCGCCTGCCGAAGGCGCAACAGCAGGTTGCACCGCCCGCCTCACGACCACGACGCCTTCTGGCGACACCGCGGATTCGAGCCCAGTGCCCTTCACCGCTACCGCGATGGCCTCCGCGCCAGAGAGCCGCCCCGAAACTGCCTTCGCGGTATGGCCCGCGACGATCCGCGAATCAAAGGTGACCGGCACGCCCGTGACTCGCGATATCGCCCGCAGTGCGTCGCCCATGTCCTGGGAAGGCTGCTCGATCTGGTAGCGCGCTGCGAGCGTGGGTTCGGCCGCGTCGGCGAGCGGGAAACCCACGAGCAGTGAGATGGCGAGGGGAATGGGGAGCCAGCGTGCTTGTCGGCGGCTCCGGCCTGGCAGCTTTGTGAGCATCTCGTGCCCTTTCTATGTTGTCGTCGGATTGACAACTAGATGACGGGTCTGTCGAGAGAAAAATGGGCAGTGCTTCCCCTAGCCGCTTTTTTGCAGCTCCAGCCGTCCATCCACTTCACGGACCTTCAACCCATGCAACATCGCGACGGCATTGGCAAAAGCGACGCTGTCTCCCGTCTTGAAGACGCCGCTGACGTCGAGTTGCTCCAGGCCCATGTCCTTTGACAACGTGATCTGCGTTCGGCTGTAGCGATTGATCTCATCGACGGCCGTCGCCAGAGGCGTCGCCTGGAACGAGATCTCGTTGCGCCTCCAGGCCATCGCCCGCTCAAGGTTCGGACGATCCACCCTTGATTCGACGGCATGGGTGGTGGTGCTCGGCCGGTAGTCAAGCGTCAACCGATCGCCAGGCTTGAGCGTGACGGCTTCCTTCGGCGCCAGCGTGCCCCCCCCCCCGACCGTCGGTCGGACGTTCACCTGCCCCTCCACCAGCGTCACCACGAGGGCGTCGTCCCGCTTGGGTGCATCGAGGAAGCGCACGGAGAACGCCGTGCCGACCGCGATGACCTCACTCCCAGCGACACGCACGACGAACGGCCGCGCTGGATCCTTGGCCACCTCGAAGAACGCCTCCCCGCCGCGGACTTCGACCGTGCGCCGCTTGGCATCGAAGTCGACCCGCAGATGGGTGTCGGTGTTCATCAGCATTCGCGAGCCGTCATCAAGCAAGATGGAGCGGCTTTCCCCAACCGCCGTGGCGTAGACGCCCTGCTCTCGCAACTGGACCAACATCGCTCCGCTGGCGGCAAGCACCAACAGGCACACGGGCGCGACCCATCGCCAACTGAAGCTGCGCCCGCGCGGCCGGTCGGCCTCGCGAAGCTCCTTCTCCAGCATGAACTTCCGCGCGCCCTCGCTGCGCGGGATCGCTTCCCACACATCCGTCGTCTTCTCGAACGCCTCCCGATGCGCCGGAGAGCGCTGCTGCCATTCGCGAAACGAATCTTCCATGGCCCGATTCCGGTCGGGCCCATGCAGCACTGTGATCCACACCGCCGCTTCCGCGGCGATCTCAGGCGTCACCCTCGTCTGATCGCCAGGGTCTTGAGGCGCGCGAGGACCCGTACCCGGCATGCTCATGGGTACCAACCTTGCATCCAGGCGGTCACCTTGAACATGGCCCTGGAGACGATGTGCTGAACCGTGCTGACGTGCAGCTTGTGTCGGGCCGCGATCTGTTCATAGCTCAGACCTTCCATCCGGTGTTCGTACACCATCTGCCTGGTGCGATCGCTCAGGCGCGCCATGCAAGCTTCGAAGCGGCGCGCCTGTTCGCGACTGAGCACGGCGTCCTCTACGCTCGGCCTGGGATCGATGAGCACGACGTTCTCAAGCTGTTCCGCATCGCCCCGGCTCTCGCGCTCGCGATGGTGGTCGATCGAGATGTTGAGCGCCGTTTTCATGAAGAGGCCCTGCAGATTGTCTACGTGGTTCTCTTTCGCGTAGTCGGTCACACGGACAAAGGCATCCTGCAAAAAGTCCTCGGCATCTGCCTCCGTCCGGCCCCGCCTGAGCAGCGCAGCCTTCGCGTCCGAGAATAGCTTCAACCAGTCGATCTTCATGGCAATACCCGCTAGGCCAACGCGGGTGCGCCTAGGGCACGACCCGATATCGGCCCCATGCGGCCGGACGGCAACGGACAGGCATCGCGCGCAAGTCGCCTGGCCTGACGCTCACGCTCAAGCTGTCGGTCAGCGCGCTGCAGCGCCGCAGCGACAAACGCGAATGCTTTACTGGCGTCGGCGAATGGGCCATGTCGATGGATCGCTCGCATCAAGCGCTCCTGCACGTCCATGGCAGTTCGGTCGACCGAACGGACCAGCCGCCGATACGGTTCGGGGAGCGCAAACAACGGCTGGAATACTGCTACCGCCTCGCCCCACCGCTCAAGGATATTTGGGTACCTTTCACGCCAGTCAGCGCTTGAAATTCCCGGCGCTGCGACCGTCTCAGGGGCATCCGGATCAGCTACCGCCGCTCTAAGCAGATGCGCCATGGCTGGACGATGCACCGACCTCACCGAAGCCAGCGAAGCCGCGAGAATCCGTTCGATGGACGGCAGTTCAACAGCGCGTGGATACGCCTCAACGAACGCGGGCTGCAACGCCGCCAAATCACCAACGGCGTACGTGACGTACTCGACTCCGCGGTCATAGAGGCGACCGAACACTTCGGCGGGGATCACGCCCTCGTCGTTCGAGCTCCACGCGCCCAGGATCTCGCAATCCCCATTGATCAACGTCCCGAGCGCCCAACAAATCTTTCGGTTCGGCGCGACCGCGACCGTGCCCGGAAGACGTGAAGCGGTGCTGAAGACGACCACCGCGTAGCGCTTGCATAGCGGACGACATAGCCACCTATCGCTATCTACCACTGCGTCCAAGTTGTTCATCTAGCACTCCTCAACCGGTTTCAGGCAGCCGCTGGCGCACTGTTTTCTGTCGCACCAGCATCGAATTTCGATGCTGCCACACCGTATGAGTTAAATCTAACGTGGTTTTCATGGTTTGCAAATTTGACGCTTCTGCTCATGGAGAAGCGTTCAATTCAGCGAGGCAGACCGGCAGGCACGAAGACCTTTGATGCGGTGCCGGCAAAGGCCTTCGGTGCAGCGGTCGCTGCCCTCAGAACCGAAGATGGGATCGCGCAGGAAACGTTGGCTCTTATGACTGGCATTGAGCGGTCACACATGGGGAAGATTGAACGCGGACTGCACGCTCCAACTCTGGTGCTCATCCTTCGCATCGCAAAGGCTATGGGGCGTAGCGCAGGTGAACTCATGCTTGAAACCGAAGCACGCCTGCCCTCTTCATGGGAAGACGCTGGGAGCGCGTCCGCCGCGCCTGCAAAGTCGAAGAACTCGGCTGAGTGAAGAATCGGACAGCGACGGTCTGGCTCTGCGCTTAGCCGCCTTCATTGCCAGCAGCCTGAGCCCCTCGCTCAGTGCTTGCCGCTCTTCTAGTCGTCGAACCACGGATCGACGTTCTCGGACGCCCCATACTGCACCACCGAGCCATGAACCCGGCCCCGCCTGCAAAGGCTTGAAGCGACGCGGGAGATCATGGCCGGGGAAGAGCAACGCAGGCAGGTTGCGGCCCCGTAGTCTCATAGGACCGCCAGACGCCGCCACACACGCTTGAATGGGGCCGATTCCGACCGCGAGGCCACATCAAGAATCCAGATAATGGTGGTTCTTCTCGAAGGAATCCATGGACCAGTCCGAATTGCTGCTCGACCAACCCGGCCTGCCTGGCATGTGCCAGGTGACGGACGCCGTGCGGGAGCTCGCCCACGGGGCCGGGGCCGATGAGCGCGGGGCCATCTTTACCCGCCCCGAAGTGGTCGAGTTCATCTTGGATCTCGTCGGTTACATCCCCTCGGCCGCCCTCTACAAGAAATCCCTCCTCGAGCCCTCATTCGGCAGCGGCGAATTCCTGTTGGCCGCCATCTCCCGGCTGCTTTCCTCCACGGCCGCCGCTCGCAAGCGCGGCGTCGAGGCTCCGGCCCTCGACGGCTGCATCCGGGCTGTCGAGCTTCATGCCAGCTCGTTCACGCAGACGCGCGGGCAAGTCTTGCGGCTGCTGGACTCGCATGGATTCGAGGCTGCCGAGGCGGAGCGCCTCGCAGGCCATTGGCTCGCGCATGGCGACTTCCTCTTGGCACCGCTGCCCGAGTCGTTCGACTTCGTCGTCGGCAACCCGCCCTACGTCCGGCAGGAGTTGATTCCGGCCGCGCTGCTGCGTGAATACCGCCGCCGCTACGCCACCCTCTACGACCGCGCTGACCTTTACATCCCCTTCATCGAGCGCGGCCTGCGGCTGCTGAAACCCGGCGGGAAACTCTCGTTCATCTGCGCCGACCGCTGGATGAAGAACCGATACGGCGGTCCGCTGCGCGCGCTAGTCGCCAGCGACTTCCATCTGCAAGCCTATGTCGACATGTTCGACACGCCCGCCTTCCACTCTGAAGTCGTGGCCTACCCCGCGATCACCATGATCGAGCGGTCCAGCCCCGGCCCCACGCTGGTCGCGGCACGCCCAAAGATCGAGGGCCCCTACCTGCGCGAGCTGGCGAAGGCCCTGCGCGGCCAAGCCAAGGCGCTACCGGAGTCGGTGCATCGCCTCGACGGTGTCGCCAACGGCGACGAGCCCTGGGTCTTGCAGTTCTCGGACGCGACGAGCCTCGTTCGCCGCATCGAGCAGGCGTTCCCAGCCCTCGAAGAGGCCGGCTGCAAGGTTGGCATCGGAGTGGCCACCGGCGCCGACAAGGCCTATGTCGCCAAGTTCGAAGAGCTTGACATCGAGCCCAGCCGCAAGCTGCCGCTTGCCATGACCCGCGACATCATCAGCGGCCATGTCGAATGGCGCGGCTATGGGGTGGTCAACCCCTTCACGGACGAAGGCCCCCTCGTGGACCTGCGCGAATATCCGAAGCTCGCCGCCCACCTCGAGGCACACCGCTCGGCCATCGCGAGCCGGCACGTCGCCAAGAAGGACGAAAAGCGCTGGTATCGGACCATCGACCGCATCACCCCTTCTCTCGCGCGTCGCCCCAAGCTGCTCATCCCTGATATCAAAGGCGACGCCCAGGTTGTCTACGAGGAAGGGCTGCTCTACCCCCACCACAACCTCTACTACGTTGTGTCAGACGATTGGGACTTGCGCGCGCTGCAGGCGGTGCTGCTGTCGAGCCTCACGCGCCTGTTCATCGCCACCTATTCCACCAAGATGCGCGGGGGCTTCCTGCGCTTCCAAGCCCAGTATCTGCGGCGCATCCGGCTGCCGCTGTGGGCGGATGTACCTCGCGACCTGCGCACGCGGCTCGCGAAGGCCGCTAGGGCGCTCGACCTTGCCGCCTGCGACGCGACGACGTTTGAGCTCTATGGCCTGACGGAAGAAGAACAACTCATAGCAAAAGGGATGACTACGAATGGCTCTTGACCTGGCGAACTACAAAGAGCAAGCGCGCGACGCAATCAAGGCATTTTGGGGCAACCGGGAGGCGGCGGCGCGCAAGCAGGCCGAGACGGGCAACATCGACGCTGGCACGCGCGGCGCCGTGACCGCAGGCAACAACCTCAACGGCTTTTTGGCCCTGATGCAAAGCCTGGTGCGAGCCAACGGTCTCCACGACGCGGAAATTCACGTAGACAAGGGCCTCGTGGTCCTGCCCGGCTACTTCCGGCCCAACAAACAATGGGACGTGGTCGTCATGCGCGGCCACCGCCTCGTGGCGGCCCTCGAGTTCAAGTCGCAAGTCGGCAGCTACGGGAACAACTACAACAACCGCACCGAAGAGGCCATCGGCACGGCCCACTGCCTGTGGACGGCGTTCCGCGAAGGTGCGCTCGGCGACGAGCCCCGGCCGTTCCTTGGCTGGCTCATGGTGGTCGGCGATGAGAAGGGATCGCGCAGCCCCGTTCGCACGTCTGAGCCGCACTTCAAAGTGTTCCCGGAGTGGCGCGACGCCTCATACATCCAGCGCTACGACCAGCTTTGCCAGCGGCTCGTGAAGGAAGGCCTCTACGGCGCCGCCGCCCTGCTCGCCACGCCGCTGAACTCGGCCGAGACCGGCGCATACGCGGAGTTCTCAGCACTCTCTGGTCTGGAATACTTCGTGACCACTTTCGCCGCGCACATCGCGGCGGAGGCCTCCCGGCCACCACCGACGCCGCGCAGCCTCCTTTGAGGACAGCGAGCCGCGAGCGCCGCTCGCTTCTCGACATCATTCTTCGAGCCAGGGGAGTGCGCACCACGCTTTGGGAACAGACCATTGATCGCCTCTGCAGCCTGGACATCGAAGCAGACGCCGCCGAGATAGCTCCCGTCTTGCGCTCGGCCAAGAAGCGGCTCGCCCGCTACATCGCGCCCGAGTCGCCTGGCAATGCGACCATGCTGCATGTCTCGGAGCTCACGCGCGAGCAGCCAATCTGCTCGACCGCCGCCACACCGCTCGCGACGAAAGCTCCGCGCCGCCACATCGTGGCAATTTGCTCCCGAATCCCGCAGTCCCAGGTCGTCCATCGAGACCTACGCTCCTGTGAACACACCCAAAGGAGTCCACCATGGGCCACCCGGAGCAACAGGCCACCGCGTCGGAATTCGCCTCCGACCCGTCAGACTGCTGGCGCTGGTGGCCTATGACCGCCATGCCTGTTTGCGCTGACCTACGGCGCCGATCCTGACCCGTCTTGCTTGACTTGCCACGGTCGCTGTCGTTGACCATCCCGCTGGTGTTGACCACCCAGCTGACCTTGAGCAACGGCCCTGCTGCAAGTACTTGTGAGTCAGTGCGGGCTCTGTTCTGGCAGTTCAATCGATCCAACGAGCGTGCAAATCTGTTCGTAAGCGTCCGGCCATCCCGTCTTGACGCCGTATTCAGTCGGAGTCCAGCACTTGGATGATGGGGCAGCCCCCTGTCGATGAGCCCCTTTGGCATTTGCGCAGCAGCCCCGCCAGTGCGCTGCGCATCGCCTCAAGGTCCGCCAGCTTTTGATCGATCACGCGCAGCTTGTGCGCGGCCAGCTCTTGGGTTTCAGCGCAGGCGCTAGCCTCTTCCAAGGTCAGCAGGCTGCCGACCTCTTCGAGTGTGAAGCCCAGCACCTGTGCACGCTTGATGAAGCGCACCCGCCTGGCGTCGTTCGGCGAATAGCGCCGCTGGCCGCCGGCAGGCCTGACCGGCTCCGTCAACAGGCCGCGCCGCTGGTAATAGCGGATCGTCTCCACGTTCACGCCCGCTGCCGTAGCCAGCTTCCCAATCGTCAGTTCATTCGACATGGCGGCCCCTTGACTCCGTACCGTGGTACGGACTCTAGACTCTCGCAAACAGCTCACTCACGGCGGTCCATGGTCAGCTTCAAGGTCAATCGCTCGCTCCTGGCGGGCACGCTCGCAGCCATCGGTGCGTCGGTGTGCTGCGTTGGCCCGTTGGCGCTGCTCATGCTGGGCATCAGTGGCGCCTGGATCGCGCACCTGAGCGCATTCGAGCCCTTCCGGCCTTGGTTCGTCGCAGCGACGCTGCTGTTCCTGGGCTTGGCCTTCCGCAAGCTTTACCTGCAAGCGCAGGTGTGTGAGCCCGGGGCTTCGTGCGCTGACCCCGCCGTGCTTCGGCGGCAGCGCTTGGTGTTCTGGCTGGTCGCGTTCGCGCTCTTGGGCTTGTTGTCGGTGCCCTGGGTGGCGCCGTACTTTCTTTGAAGGAGTTGCCCATGCGCAGCTTGTTGATCCTGACCTTGGCCACTGTGGTATCCGTGGTGGCTCTTGCCGCCTCGTCCACGACGGCGGTGCTTGATGTGAAGAACATGAGCTGCGGGACGTGCCCGATCACGGTCAAGAAGTCCCTGGAGAAGGTCGCTGGGGTGACTGAAGTCCGAGTCGACTTCGCCAAGAAGACGGCCACCGTGGCATTCGATGCGAGCAAGACCAACGCCGCGTCCTTGGTCAAGGCGACCACGGACGCAGGATTCCCGGCGACGGTGCGCCAGCCATGACCGAGGCTGCGCAGCTGCAGTCGGCGCTGACCTGCCCCGAGTGCGGTCACATCAAGAACGAGCAAATGCCCACCAACGCCTGCCAGTTCTTCTACGAGTGCGAGCAGTGCAAGACCCTGCTGCGCCCAAAGGCCGGTGACTGCTGCGTGTTCTGCTCGTACGGCTCGGTCAAGTGCCCGCCGGTTCAGTTGCAGCGAGGATGCTCAGGCTGCGGTGCTTAGCGGCCGCCAACGATGCGGCAGCAGCTCCCCGATCCGGCTCGCCGGCTGCGTCGGTAGCCGGGCCAGCACGTCTTTGAGATAGCCGTACGGGTCATGCCCGTTGAGCTTGGCCGAGTGCACCAGGCTCATCACCGCAGCAGCCCGCTTGCCCGCACGCAGACTCCCGGCGAACAGCCAGTTCTGCCGACCCAGCGCGATCGGCCGGATGCGGTTCTCCACCCAGTTGTTGTCGATCGGCAGTTCGCCATCGTCGATGAAGCGCGTGAGCGCCGCCCAGCGCTTGAGGCTGTAGTCGATGGCGCGGGCAGTGGCCGATCCGTCCGGCACCTTCTGCCTTTGCTGGCGCAGCCACTGGTGCAGTGCATCGGCCACTTGGCGTGATCGCCGTCGTCGCGCTTCGAGCCGGCCTGCGTTGTCCAGGCTCGCGATCTCCCGCTCCACTGCGTACAGCTCACCGAAGAACTTCAGCGCCTGCTCGCCCACCGTGCTCTGGTGGTTGGCCCACAGCTCGTGGAACTTGCGCCGTGCATGCGCCATGCAGCCGGCCTCGGTGACACCGAGCTCGAACAGCGCCTTGTAGCCGCTGAAGTCGTCGGTGACCAGGCTGCCTTGCCAGCCGGATTTGCTGGCTGTTCCGGGCAGGCCCAGGAAGTCGCGCACATGCTGCCCGCCGCGCGTCTCGGCGAAGTCGAACACCACCGCCTGCACGCTACTCGTCTGCGTGCTGCAGTAGCTCCACAGATAAGCGCGATGGGTCTTGCCGTGGCCGGGCTTGAGCATCGCCACCGGCGTCTCGTCGGCGTGCAGCACGCGTTGGCGCAAGAGCTCCTCGGCCAGCGCATCGACGAGCGGCTGCATCTGCACGCCGCACTCGCCCACCCACTGCGCCAGC
>JBHIWE010000038.1:0-23448 GCA_041987645.1 Acidovorax sp.
TTGACGGCACCCCGCTGCAGTCCGTGGCCAAGGGCGCCGTGGACCTGGGCAAGCTGCAGGACGAGGCCGAGAAGAAGGCCGCCGAGGAAGCCGCCGAAAGCTTCAAGCCGGTGCTGGCCCAACTCAAGGAAGCGCTGAAGGACAAGGCGCAGGACGTGCGCGTCACCACCCGCCTGGTCGATTCACCCGCCTGCCTGGTCACCACCGAGGACGGCATGAGCACCCAGCTGGCGCGCCTCCTCAAGCAGGCCGGCCAGCAGGCGCCCGACACCAAGCCGGTGCTGGAGGTGAACCCGGAGCATGCCCTGGTCAAGAAGCTCGAGGGCAGCGTACATTTCCACGATCTGGCGCATATCCTTTTCGACCAGGCCCTGCTGGCCGAAGGCGGGCTGCCGGAAGACCCCGCGGCTTACGTGAAGCGGGTAAACGCCCTTTTGTTGTAAGTTATTACAAAGAGCCTTGTCGGAAAAAAGCGATTTTTGAGGCTCATTTGTCTGGTTGTTCCGGAAAAAGACCACGAAATCAGGGCTTGGCGTTAGGATTGGCACGCCTCGTCCTTTTTTATTGGGAGAAATTCATGAACTTCAAGAAACTCGGTTACTTCGTCGCTGCCGCAGCACTGGTGGCTGCTCCCGCGCTGTCGCACGCTCAGGCTGCGGGAGCTGGTGCTTCCACGTCCTCCTCCTCCTCTTCCTCGTCCTCCTCGGCAGCCAGTGCCGGCGCGGGCGGCAGCTCCGCTGCCACCGTGGGCGCTGTGGGCGGCGTGGCCGCCGGCACCATCGCCGTCGGCGTGGTCGCAGTGGCTGCTATCGCTGCCGTCGCCGGTTCGTCCAGCGATTCCGGCACCACGGGCACCACGGGCACCACCCGCTAAGCCCTTTCTGCTGGTGCAGCTGTCTGCCGCCCAGTCAAAACCCGGTTTCTACCGGGTTTTGTTTTTTGTACCGTCGGCCTGCGTGATTGCCGCAGTGCTGGCGGGGTGCAGCGCGAGTTCTTCCACCTTGCAGGGCATGGTCAGCCGCTACGTGCTGCCCGGCGATCCGCTCGCCCAGGCACAGCTGGACCCGCGCCTGCGCTACCTGCGCGTCGATACCTCCCAGGGGGGCGCGGCCCTGATGGCGCTGGGTTACCTCGATCCCGTGAAGGACGACCCCCAGGGCGCGCCCGAAGAAGTCTGGTACAGCGCTTCCAAGGAGGTGCTGCGGCTGCGCCATGGCCGGCTCGCCGGTGCCGCCGGACTGCCCCGTGAATGGCGCGACGTGAGCTTCTCTGCCGTGCCGTCCTGGCGCAGCGTGCTCGAGCGCCCATCGATGGGCTCCTATCAGCGTGCGCGTGACAGCATGCCCGGCGCGCTGACCGGCGTGAAGGACTCCGTCACCATCCGTCCCATTGCCGCGCCCGGCAAGACGCTGGTGTCGGTGCAGGTGCCGGCGTCCGTGCAGTGGTTCGAGGAGGTGGCCGTCACACGCCCGCCGGCCGCGCAGCTGCCGGCGTCGTTGTTTGCCGTGGACCTGTCGAACGGCGCCGAGCGCGTGGTGTATTCGCAGCAGTGCCTGGCCGTCGATCTGTGCCTGGCCTTGCGGCCGATGGCAGCAGCCGCGCCAGCGCCCGCTGCTGCGGCCGCGCGCTGATTTCGTCTTCCCCTTTAGCTAGCCGGATGTCCTCGTGCGCCCATCGTTGACCTGTTCGTTGTCGTGCCGGCGCCGCTGGCCCCTCTCCGCCCTGGCGGCTTCGCTCCTCGCGGGCCTGGGGCTGGATGCCTGGGCCACCGAGCCCGTCCCTGCCCCCACGGCGCCCGAGCGCGCAAGCGCCTGGCTGCTGCGGCAGCCCGCGGAGCGCTACGACGGGGGCGCCGCCTGGCTGGTGCCGGCGGAAAAGCCTGCGCAGCAGGCCTTGCGCAACCAGGTCGTGGACGGCCTGCGCGCCCTGCCGCTGGACTCCGCAAATGGCCTGCCGCGCCTGGCCGACTGGCTGGCAGAGCTACCGGTGACCGGCCGAGCGACGCTGGCAGCGGCTGATGGGCGCTGGCTGGAGGTCCATCCTGACCAGGACCCGGTGCTGCGCCAGGCAGGCGACTCGCTGGAACTGCCCGTGCGTCCACGCACCGTGACGGTGGTGCTCGAGAACGGGGAGCGCTGCCGCGTGCCCGCGCAGGCCGGCGTCATGGCCTTCGACTATGTGCGCGCCTGCGTGACCGATGCCGCCGATCGCGACGTGGTCTGGATCGCCCAGCCGGATGGGCGCACCTACCGCTACGGCACAGGCCTCTGGAATGGCGAGGCGCAGGATCCTCCGGCCGCAGGCGCCTGGATCTGGGCGCCGGCGCGGCAGAGCCGCATCCCGGCCTCTCTGTCCGATGCGCTGATCCGCCTGCTGGCGACCCAGGGCGCGGCGCCCGACACCCAGGGCTATTCCGTGCCGCCCGTCGCGGACAGCCTGCCCGACGGCGGCGGCGTGCGCCAGCGCGCTCTGCCGCTCACGGCCAGCGACTGGGGCGAGATCGGCTTGCTGCAGACCCCTACCGCGCGCATGGAAGCCGCCGGGGATGCGCGCCTGAGCATCAGCCGCACCACGCCCTATACGCGCGCCACCGTGATGTTCCAGCCGCTGGACTGGATCGAGTTCGGCTTCCGCTACATCAGCGTCAGTGGTCGGCCCTACGGCATTCCCAGCTCCAGCCAGTCCTACAAGGACAAGAATCTCGACGTCAAGCTGCGCCTCTGGGAAGAATCGCGCTACCTGCCCAGCATCGCGGTGGGTGCGCGCGATGTGGGCGGCACGGGGCTTTTCTCGGGCGAATACGTGGTGGCCAACAAGCGCACCGGCAACTTCGACTGGAGCCTGGGCCTGGGCTGGGGCTATCTGGGCGCGCGAGGCAATCTGAAGAATCCGCTCTCGTTCATCAGCGACAAGTTTTCCACGCGCCCCGGCGCCGCGGCCGGCGAAACCGGCCTGGCGAACACCACCAGCTATTTCCGCGGGCCGACCAGCCTCTTCGGCGGCGTGCAGTGGCAGTCGCCCTACCAGCCGCTGGTCGTCAAGCTCGAATACGACGGCAACAACTACCAGCGCGAGCCCTTTGCCGCCACCTTCAAGCAGCGCGTGCCGATCAACGTCGGCGTGGTCTATCGCTATTCCCCGCACATCGACATCTCGGCGGGCGTGGAGCGCGGCGACAAGGTGAGCTTCGGCATCACCTTCCACGGCGGGCTGAACCGCCTGCAATCGCCCAAGCTGTTCGATACGCCGGCGCCCGCCGTGCAGGCCGCGCGGCCCGCGGCCCAGGCGTCCTGGAACGATCTGTCTTCGCAGATGAACCGCGACACGGGCTGGCGCGTGACGGAGGCGGTGCGTGAGGGTGACACGCTGCGCGTGAGCGTGAGCGGCGCCACCGGCCTGTACCGCTCCGGGCATTTCGACCGCTTGGTCGCCTATCTGCACCGCGATTCCGCGGCCGACGTGAACCGCTTCGTCATCGACTTCGTCGAGCACGGCATGGTCATGGGCAGCAAGACCATCGACCGCGCCGACTGGGTCGCGCTCCATACCGAGGCGAAGTCGCCTGCGCAGCGGCAGGCGCTCGGCGGCGACGTGCCGACGGCCCCGCTGGCCGACATCGCACCCCCGGCGCAGCCGCCGCAGCGGCAGGCCAGCGCCGCGCCTGCTGCGCCCACCCCGGCCGGCGCCAAGACGGATGCCGGCTTCTGGCGCAGTGCCGACGGCCGCTTCACCGGCGGCCTGGGCCCGAGCTTCTGGCAGACCCTGGGCGGTCCGGACAGCTTCGTGCTCTACCAGATCGGCATCAAGGGCGATGCCGAGTACCGCCTGACGCGCAGCACCTGGGTGAATGCCTCGGCCAACCTGCGCCTGATCGACAACTACGACAAGTTCAAGTACACGGCGCCCAGCAATCTGCCGCGCGTGCGCACACTGGCCCGTGAATTCGTCACCACCTCGCGCTTCACGCTGAGCAACCTGCAGGTCACCCATGCCGAGCAGCTGGGCGGCAACCATTTCGCCAGCATCTACGGCGGCCTGCTGGAGCCGATGTACGGCGGCGTGGGAGCCGAGTACCTCTATCGCCCGCTGCGCAGCCGCTGGGCCTTTGGCGTCGATGTGAACCGGGTGCGCCAGCGCGCCTTCGAGCAAAACTTCAGCTTCCGCGACTACGAGGTGACCACCGGCCATGCCTCCATCTATTGGGACACGGGCTGGAACGGCGTCAACGTGCGCCTGAGCGCGGGCCAGTATCTGGCGGGCGACAAGGGCGCGACGCTGGACGTGAGCCGGCGCTTCGCCAACGGCGTCGTCATCGGCGCCTATGCCACCAAGACCAACGTGTCGGCCGCGCAGTTCGGCGAGGGCAGCTTCGACAAGGGCCTCTACGTGTCCTTCCCGTTCGATGCCATCCTGCCGCGCTCCACGCCGACCACCGGCACCATCTTCTGGACGCCGCTCACGCGGGATGGCGGCGCGCGGCTGGCGCGCACGCAGACGCTGTATTCGGTGACCTCGGCCCGCGCGCTCGACGCCTTCAGCGCCGGCCCGCCGCCGGAGGACCGCCTGCGCTCGGGCGATGACGTCTTCACGCCGCGCAAGGACTGATTCCGCCCGGCCCTGCGGCGGGTGGGGCAGGGGGGGGCGACGCCCCTCCGCTCATGCCGCCAGTGGCGCCTCGCCCATGGCCTCGATCTGCTCGTGCAGCATGTCCACCTGGCCGCGCCAGTAGTCGCTGCTGCCGAACCAGGGGAAGTTGATCGGGAAGATCGGGTCGTCCCAGCGCCGCGCCAGCCAGGCGCTGTAGTGGATCAGGCGCAGCGTGCGCAGCGGCTCGATCAGCGCCAGCTCGCGGCGGTCGAACCGGCGGAACTGCTCGTAGCCGTCCAGCAGTGCCGACAGCTGCATGGTGCGCTGGCGGCGATCGCCCGAGAGCAGCATCCAGAGGTCCTGAACGGCCGGGCCGGTGCGGGCATCGTCGAGATCCACGAAGTGCGGGCCGCCACGGCCGGTGTCTTCATCCACCGGCGTCCAAAGCACGTTGCCCGGGTGGCAGTCGCCGTGCAGGCGCAGCAACTGCGCATCTTTCAAGCCAAAATGGCCATGGGCGCTCTTGCCATCAAGGCATTCAGCTATTAAATTAATAGCATTCTGGCATGCGCCCTGCCAGGTCGAACGCTGGTCCAGCGGGACGATCTCGTGCTCCGTGAGCCATGCCAGGGGCTCCTGGGCCAGGGCCTGCAGATCCAGCGCCGGCCGGTGGACGAAGGGCCGTGCGGCGCCCACGGTGTGAATGCGCGCGAGAAAGCGGCCGATCCATTCCAGCACCTCGAAGTCGTCCAGCTCGGGCGTGCGCCCGCCGCGCCAGGGGCTGACCGAGAACGCGAAGCCGGCATGCCGGTGCAGCGTGCGGCCCGCGATGGACAGGGGCGCGACCATGGGGATTTCGGCCTCGGCCAGTTCGGCCGCGAAGGCGTGTTCTTCGAGGATCTGCGCCTCGCTCCAGCGGCCCGGGCGGTAGAACTTGGCGACCACCCGAGCTCCGTCGTCTTCCAGTGTGGCCTGATAGACCCGGTTCTCGTAGGAGCCCAGGGCCATCAGCCGGCCGTCGCCGTAGAGGCCGACGCTGGCCAGCGCATCGAGCACCAGGTCCGGCGTGAGGACCGCGTAGGGATGGTGGTTGCTGCCGGGCGTGGCGTCGGAAGAGGGGGAGGGGGCGGGAGGCATCTGCATGCGTGCATTGTCTGCCTCTGCGCCGGGGCGGGCCGATGCAGGGGTGTGAAGCACGCATGAAAAAAGCCGCCAGCGCTTGATGGAAAAGCGCTGGCAGCTCTTTTTTCGATAGCGGCAGAACCCCGGGCCCCGCGCGCCGGCGATCAGACCAGGGTGATGGTCACGTCGATGTTGCCGCGGGTGGCGTTGGAGTAGGGGCAGACCTGGTGGGCTGCGTCCACCAGTTCCTGGGCCTTGGCCTTGTCCACGCCGGGCAGGGAGATGTTCAGACGAACGGCGACGCCGTAGGCGTTGGGGATGGGGCCCAGGTCCACTTCCGCGTCGATCGACACGTCTTGCGGCACCGTCACGCCCACCTTGCTGGCGACGGCCTTCATGGCGCCGATGAAGCAGGCGGAGTAGCCGGCGGCGAACAGCTGCTCGGGGTTGGTGCCCGTGCCGCTGGTGCCGGGGGACGAGAGCTTCACGTCCAGACGGCCGTCGTCGGTGCGCGATGCGCCATCGCGGCCGCCGGTGGTGTGGGCGCGGGCGGTGTAGAGAACTTTGTCGAGCGTGGTCATGGTGCGTTTCTTGAGGTTGCTTGGGGTGGAGAAAAAAGCCTAACAGGCCGGTGTGAAACGAAAGAAGAGGCCGGGCAGACGGCGGCTGTGGCTGCCGTCTCAGGCAGGCGGTGCGGCCTGGCGGGTCAGGCGGTCGCGCAGCGCGGTCAGCTGCCCGGTCAGGGCCGTGAGCTCTGGCAGCGTGCATTGCGTGCGTTCCAGGACGCAGTTGGGAATGCGCTCGGCCTGCTCACGCAGAGCCCGGCCTTGCGCCGTGAGGCTGATGCGCACGCGGCGCTCGTCTTCGGCATCGCGCAGCCGATTCAGGTGGCCCGAGGCTTCGAGCCGCTTGAGCAGCGGGGTCAGCGTGCCCGAATCGAGGAAGAGGCGCTCGCCCAGTTCGGAGACGGTGACACCGTCGCGCTCCCAGAGGGCGAGCATCACGAGGTACTGCGGGTAGGTCAGGCCGATCTCGTCGAGCAGCGGCTTGTAGAACTTGGTCATGGCCAGCGATGCCGAATACAGCGCGAAGCAGACCTGGTTGTCCAACTGCAGCAGGGCGGTGCTGGGTATCGCGGCGGTGGCTGGGGGGCGGGGCATGGGTTGAATTATTGCTGCCAATTAAATTGTGCAAAACTTAAATGCGGGGAGACCTTCTGCGAGGAGTGGTCTTTGCTGCTCTGACGCCCGGCGCCCGATACCTGGCGCCCGGCGCCTCTGGGCAGCGGGCTGAAATGGGTCAGATACCGCTGCGCCGCGAAGCGGTAGCCATTTCGTGGGGGTCCACGGCCGCCATGCTCCCAGAACCCCCGCTGAGAACCCCGCCTGCCCGCAGCGGCGGCACGGGCCCGGGACCGGCTCAGTAGCTGTAAACGCCCTGGCCCGTCTTGCGGCCCAGGCGGCCCGCCGCCACCATTTCCTTGAGCAGCGGGCAGGGGCGGTATTTGCTGTCGCCGAATTCGTCCAGATAGACGTTCATCACGGCCAGGCACACGTCCAGGCCGATCATGTCGGCCAATGCCAGTGGGCCGATGGGCTGGTTGCAGCCCAGCTTCATGCCAGCGTCGATGTCCTCGGGCGTGGCCAGGCCTTCGGCCAGCACGAAGAAGGCCTCGTTGATCATCGGCACCAGGATGCGGTTGACCACAAATCCCGGCGCGTTCTTCACCGTGATGGGGCTCTTGCCCAGGCGCTCGGCCAGGGCCTTCACCGCATCGTGCGTGGCGTCGCTGGTCTGCAGGCCGCGGATGATTTCCACCAGCGCCATCATCGGCACCGGGTTGAAGAAGTGCATGCCGATGAAGCGGTCGGGCCGCGAGGTGGACGCGGCCAGCTGCGTGATGGAGATCGACGAGGTGTTGGAGGCGACGATCACCTCGGGCGCCGCGATCGCATCCACCTGCGTGAGGATCTTCACCTTGAGTTCGTGGTTCTCGGTGGCTGCCTCGATGATGAGCTGCGCGGCCTTCAGGTCGTCATAGCGGGTGGATGTCTTGATGCGCGCCAGCGCCGCGTCCTTGTCGGCGGCGGTGAGCTTTTCCTTCTTGATGAGCCGGTCCAGGCTGCCGGCCACCGTGGCCAGGCCCTTTTGCACGGCGGCCTCGGAAATGTCCACCATCACCACGTCGATGCCCGACACTGCGCACGCCTGTGCGATGCCGTTGCCCATGGTGCCCGCGCCGATGATGCCGACGGTCGTGATCGTCATGTGAATGTCCTTGCGTGTCTGTCTGGTTGGCTGGAAGGAAAAGGGGGGGGCCGGCAGGCCCTGCCGCATGGTAATCGGCAATCCACGCAGCGGCCGCAATGCGGGTGACAGCCCGCCATGGCCCGGTCGGTCCCGCAGTGGTACAAGCGCAGGCAGGAGGCATCCACCATGTTCGACTACATCGTGATCGGCGGCGGCTCGGCCGGCTGCGTGCTGGCGGGCCGGCTGACGCAGGACCCGGCCGTGCGGGTCTGCCTGCTCGAAGCCGGGCCGCCCGACGCCAGCGCCTTCATCCACTGCCCGGGCGGGCTGGCCGGGCTGAACCGCATCCCCTCGCTCAGCTGGAACCAGCACACCACGCCGCAGCCCGGCCTGGGCGGGCGCCGTGGGTTGCAGCCCCGCGGCCGGGTGCTGGGCGGCTCCAGCTCCGTCAACGCCATGATCTACGTGCGCGGCCAGCCGGCCGACTACGACCACTGGGCGGAGCAGGCCGGCAATCCTGGGTGGGGCTGGCGTGACGTGCTGCCTTACTTTCTGCGCGCCGAACACAACGAACGTGGCGCCAGCGACTGGCATGGCACGGGCGGCCCGCTGAATGTGGCCGACCTGCAGGCGCCGCACCGGGTGGCGCGCGCCTTCGTGCAGGCGGGCGTGCAGGCCGGTCACCCGCACAACCCGGACTTCAATGGCCCCGCGCAGGAAGGCGTGGGCCTCTACCAGGTCACGCACCGAGGGGGCGAGCGCTTCAGCGCTGCCAAGGCGTATCTCACGCCCCACCTCGGCCGCGCCAACCTGCGTGTGGAAACTGGCGCCCGGGCCACGCGCATCCTCTTCGACGGCCGCCGCGCCGTGGGTGTGCAGTACCTGCAGGGCGGCACGCTGCACACCGTGCGCGCCGCGCGCGAGGTGCTGCTGTCGGCAGGCGCGTTGCTTTCCCCCCAGCTGCTGATGCTCTCGGGCGTGGGCCCGGCTGCGCAGCTGCAACGCCACGGCATCGCCGTGCTGCACGAGCTTCCCGGCGTGGGCGAGCATCTGCACGACCATCCCGATGTGGTGCAGGTGGTGGATGCGCCCGCGCTCACCGATCTGTTCGGCCTCTCGCTCACCGGGGCGCGCCAGCTGCTGCGCGGCGCGCTCGAATGGCGCGCGCGCCGCACCGGCGCGCTCACCACCAACTTCGCGGAAGCCGGTGGCTTCATTCGCAGCGGCCCAGAGGAGCCCGCGCCCGATCTGCAGCTGCACTTCGTCATCGCCAAGCTGCTGGACCACGGGCGCGAGCTGAGCTGGGGCCACGGCTATTCGTGCCACGTCTGCCTGCTGCAGCCGCGCAGCCGGGGTCGCGTGACGCTGGCCAGTGCCGACCCCCACGCCCTGCCGCTGGTAGACCCTGCCTTCCTTGCCGACGAAGACGACCTGCATCGCCTGGTGCGTGGCGTAAGGCGCATGCGCGAGATCCTTTCGCAGCCCGCGCTGGCCGGGCTGGGCGGACGTGAGCTGGCCCGATCCGCCGGTGCGCAGAGCGATGCCGAGATTGCCGCCTTCATCCGCCGGTATGCCGACACGGTCTATCACCCGGTGGGCAGCTGCCGCATGGGCCCCGGTCCGCTCGACGTGGTGGATGCGCAGCTGCGCGTGCATGGCCTGCAGGGCCTGCGCGTGGTCGATGCCTCCGTCATGCCGCGCATCGTGAGCGGCAATACCAACGCGCCGACGATCATGATTGCGGAGAAGGCGGTGGACCTGCTGCGCGGCGGCGGCTGAAGCGCGAAAGGGCGGTGGCTGCGCCGCTGGATGTGCTCAAGAACATGTCTGGTGGCACGCACGTTGCTTGGGTTGGTGGCCTATCCGACACGGAAGTTTTCAGCCCATGAATCGCAACGACGTCACCGAGAAAATCATCGGCACCAAGGTGCTCAAAGGCCTGCAGTGGCACGACATCGCGAGCCAGGTCGGCCAGTCCAAGGAATGGACGACGGCGCTCTGCCTGGGCCAGATGACCGCATCGCCCGAACAGGCTCAAGTGCTGGGCAAGATCTTCGATCTGACCGACGAAGAGCAGAAGTGGTTGCAGGTGGTGCCCTACAAGGGGTCGCTGCCCACGCCCGTGCCCACCGACCCACTGATCTACCGCTGGTACGAGGTGGTGAGCGTATATGGCAGCACCATCAAGGAGCTGATCCACGAGGAGTTCGGCGACGGCATCATGAGCGCCATCGACTTCAGCATGGACATCCAGCGCGAGGCCGACCCCAAGGGCGACCGCGTGAACGTGGTGCTGTCGGGCAAGTTCCTGCCGTACAAGGCCTATTGAGGGGAACACGCCGCCTGGGCGGCTGCGCGGCTTTTCCCGCAGCGTCTGGGTGCGGGGGCCGCGGCGTGAACTGCATGGGCGCGGGGACACGCAGTCGCTCTATCATCGCCGGCTGCAGTACCCGCCCGGCGGGCACTCTCCGGTCCCTCCTTGTCCATACTTTTGCACCGCTTCGCCCATGACCACCCTCGGCACCCCCCTCTCGCCCTCCGCCACCAAAGTGATGCTGCTCGGCAGCGGTGAGCTGGGCAAGGAAGTCCTCATCGCCCTGCAGCGCTTGGGCGTGGAAACCACGGCGGTGGACCGCTACGAGAACGCGCCCGGCGAGCAGGTGGCCCATCACGCGCGCACCATCACCATGAGCGATCCGGCGCAGCTGAAAAGCCTGATCGAGTCCGAGCGCCCGCACCTGGTCGTGCCCGAGATCGAGGCGATCGCCACGCCCATGCTCGAAGAGCTGGAAGCCGCCGGCACCGTGCGCGTCATCCCCACGGCCCGCGCCGCGCGCCTGACCATGGACCGCGAAGGCATCCGTCGCCTGGCCGCCGAGACCCTGGGCCTGCCCACCAGCCCCTACCGCTTCTGCGATTCGGCCGAGGAACTGCAGGCCGCCATCGACGGCACAGACGGCCAGCCCGCCATCGGCTTTCCGTGCGTGGTCAAGCCGGTGATGAGCAGCTCCGGCAAGGGCCAGAGCAAGCTCGACGGCCCGGCCGACGTGCAAAAGGCCTGGGACTACGCCATGGCCGGCGGCCGCGTGAGCCACGGCCGCGTCATCGTCGAAGGCTTCATCGACTTCGAGTACGAGATCACCCTGCTCACCGTGCGCGCCAAGGCCGCCGACGGCAGCATCCAGACCTCTTTCTGCGAACCCATCGGCCACAAGCAGGTGAGCGGCGACTACGTGGAAAGCTGGCAGCCCCAGCCCATGCCGTCCCTCGCGCTGCAGCGCGCCCAGGACATCGCCCGGGCCGTGACCGACGACCTGGGCCGGGGCCTGGACGGCCAGCCCTCGGGCCTGGGCATCTTCGGCGTGGAGCTGTTCGTCAAGGGCGACGAAGTCTGGTTCAGCGAAGTCAGCCCGCGCCCGCACGACACGGGCCTGGTCACCCTGGCCACCCAGCACCAGAGCGAATTCGAGCTGCACGCCCGCGCCATCCTGGGCCTGCCCGTGGACACCAGCCTGCGCAACCCCGGCGCCAGCGCCGTGATCTACGGTGGCGTCGATGCCCTGGGCATCGCCTTCGACGGCGTCGATGAAGCCCTGGCCGTGCCGGGCACCGACCTGCGCCTTTTCGGCAAGCCCGAGAGCTTCGCCAAGCGCCGCATGGGCGTGGCCGTGGCCCGCGCAGCCGATGTGGACACGGCCCGCGCCAACGCCAAGCTGGCCGCGAGCAAGGTCAAGCCGCGCCAGGCCTGATCCGCGGGGCGGCCAGCCGGCAGCGCTCAGGAGGTCACGCGGTCAGGCGGTCAGGCGGTCAGGGCCTGCTCCACGATCCAGTCATGCACCGCCTGCACCCGCCGGTCGTCCAGGGCGCCGGCCGGATAGACCAGGCAATAGCGCTTGCCGGTGGGTACGGCCTGCGTTCCGAAGGGTGCCAGCAGCTTGCCGCTGGCGATCTCGTTGGTGGTCAGCATGCGCCGCGCGATCGCCACGCCCATGCCCGCCATGGCCGCCTGGATGGTGATGTGGTTGCGGTTGAACATGTAGCCGCGTCGCACATCCACCTGCGGCGCGCCCACGGCCTTGAGGTAGCGTTCCCACTCGGCATAGGGCTGGCTGCCGAGCCAGGCGGTCATGTCGTGCAATAGCGGGTAGTGCGCCAGCTGCTCCGGGCGGGTGAGGGCGGGGCGGCCCTGCAGCAGCTCGGGCGCGCAGACCGGGAAAATGTCTTCCTCGACCAGCGGGGTGCTCTGAAAGCCCGGGTAGGCGCCGTCGTTCAGGTCGATGGCCAGATCGAACTCCCCGTCGCGCAGCGAGCGGGTGCTGTCTTCGGCTTCCAGCTGCAGCTCGATGGCCGGGTGGCGCTGCATCAAGAGCGGCAGTCGGGGCACCAGCCAGGTCGCCAGGAACGACGGCACCGAACGCATGCGTACCACGCCGCTCAGAGCGCCGCCGCGCAGGCGGCCGATGGCCAGGTCGATGGACGCATAGGCCGGCTGCGCCGCGACCTGTAGCCGCTGGCCCTCGTCCGTCAGCTCCAGCCGCCGGGGCAGGCGCCGAAAGAGCTTCACACCCAGCCAGTCTTCCAGCGACTTGATCTGCTGGCTCACCGCGCCGGTGGTGATGTGCAGATCCTCGCCCGCCTGCGTGAATGAAAGATGATGCGCGGCGGCCAGGAAGACCTTGAGCCGGGCATGCACGAAGGCGGGGGCGTTGTCGATCATGGTTTAGTTTTGCTGAATCGGAGGCCAGAATATTTGGTTTGCCGGTAAGGCGGCGTGGGGAAAGAATCCGCGGCTGCACTGCCTGTGTGGTGCATCGCATCAGAAATCCTAAACAAAACGACCTCCCGAGGAGAAATACGAGATGGCCATCAGCGTGCTGGACCTGTTCAAGATCGGCATCGGGCCTTCGAGTTCGCACACTGTGGGGCCAATGCGCGCGGCGCACGATTTCGTGCATGAACTGGCGGGGCGCATCCCGCTGGCGGCGGTGCGGCGTGTGGAGGCGCGGCTCTACGGCTCCCTGTCCGCCACCGGCGTCGGCCACGGCACCGACCGGGCCGTGGTGCTGGGACTGATGGGCGAGCGGCCCGACCGCATCGACCCCGACCGCGCTGCGGCCGCCGTGGATGCGGTGCGCGCCAGCGGCCTGCTGCAGCTGGCGGGCCAGGTGGCGCTGCCCTTCGACTGGGAGGCGGACCTGCGCCTGTTGCCCGTGAGCCTGCCCTACCACCCCAACGCGCTGAAGCTGGCCGCGCACGGGGCGGACGGGTTGTTGCACGAGAACACCTATTACTCCGTGGGCGGCGGTTTCGTGGTCGATGAGCGGACGGCCGTGGCCGGCGTGCCGCAGGGCGAAGAGGTCGAGCTGCCGCTGCCCTTTGACACGGCCGCCCAGCTGCTGGCCGTCTGCCGCCGCGAGGGCCTGCGCATCAGCGAGGTGATGCTGCGCAACGAAAGCGCCTGGCGCAGCGAAGAGGACACGCGCGCCGCGCTGGCCCAGATCTGGCAGGCCATGCAGGACTGCGTGCAGCGCGGCATGGTGCAGCAGGGCGTGCTGCCCGGCGGCCTGGCCGTGCGCCGGCGCGCCGCCGCCATGCACCGGAGCCTGCGCGAGCGCGAGGCCGGCGAGGGCAACCTGATCGCCCGCACCCTGGGCGCGCTCGACTGGGTCAACCTGTTCGCGCTGGCGGTGAATGAAGAGAATGCCGCCGGTGGCCGCGTGGTGACGGCGCCCACCAACGGCGCGGCCGGCATCATCCCCGCCGTGCTGCACTACTTCACCCGGTTCGAGCCCGGCGCCAGCGCCGGCCAGGCGGCCGACTTCCTGCTCACGGCGGGTGCCATCGGCACCCTGTTCAAGAAGAACGCGTCGATCTCGGGCGCCGAGGTCGGCTGCCAGGGCGAGGTCGGCTCCGCCTGCGCCATGGCCGCCGCGGGCCTGGCCGAGGTGATGGGCGCCACGCCCGAGCAGGTCGAGAACGCGGCCGAGATCGGACTCGAGCACAACCTGGGCCTGACCTGCGACCCGGTGGGCGGGCTCGTGCAGGTGCCCTGCATCGAGCGCAATGCCATGGCCTCGGTCAAGGCCATCAACGCGGCCCAGCTCGCGCTGCGCGGGGACGGCGCCCACGCCATCTCGCTGGACCAGGCGATCCGCACCCTGCGCGACACGGGCCGCGACATGCTGGACAAATACAAGGAAACCTCGCGTGGCGGGCTGGCAGTGAGCTTCATCGAGTGCTGAGCCAGGCAACGCCCAGCCCGCGTTCGGCCGGGGAGAGCGCTCCGCGCCCGTACCATAGGAGTTTCCCTAGGAGACAAGGACGATGGCATTTGATTTCTCTGCAGCGGCACGCCGCTGCCAACGCAGCGGGCTGGTAACGCGCATCCTCATCGGCATGGTGCTGGGGGTGCTGCTGGGCCTTCTGGCGCCGAATTGGGCCGCGCCGGCGGGGCTGCTCGGCGAGCTCTTCATCGCGGGCCTGAAGGCGGTAGCGCCGGTGCTGGTGCTCGTGCTGGTGGCCGCTGCGATCGCCGGGCACCAGGCAGGCCAGCCCACGCATATCCGGCCGATCATCCTGCTTTATCTGATCAGCACACTGGGCGCGGCGGTGGTCGCGGTGGCAGCGAGCTTCATGTTTCCGACCACGCTGGTGCTCAACGCGCCGCCAGTGGGCGGTGAGCCGCCCGGCAGCATTCTGGGGGTGGTGCGCAACCTGCTGCTGAGCGCCGTGCAGAACCCGGTGAAAGCGCTGATGGAGGCCAACTTCATCGGCATCCTGGCCTGGGCGATCGGCCTGGGCGTGATGCTGCGCCACGCCAGCGAGAGCACTCGCCGCATGTTGTTCGATCTCTCCGATGCGATCTCCGGCATCATCAAGCTGGTGATCTCTTGCGCGCCGCTGGGCATCTTCGGCCTGGTGGCGGCCACGCTGGCGGAGTCGGGGCTGGGCGCTCTCGCGGGCTACGGCCGGCTGCTGCTGGTCATCGTGGGCTGCATGCTGTTCGTCGCGCTGGTATTGAATCCGCTGATCGTGTTCTGGAAGCTGCGCCGCAATCCGTATCCGCTGGTGTTCACTTGCCTGCGCGAGAGCGGCATCACCGCCTTTTTCACGCGCAGCTCGGCGGCCAACATTCCCATCAACCTGCAGCTGTGCCGCAAGCTGGGTCTGCATGAGGACACCTACGCCATCTCGATCCCGCTGGGCGCGACCATCAACATGGCAGGCGCGGCGGTCACGATCACCGTGATGACGCTGGCGGCGACCCACACGCTGGGCATCCAGGTCGATCTGCTCACCGCCGTGCTGCTGTGCATCGTGTCGTCGCTGGCGGCGGCCGGCGTCTCGGGCGTGGCTGGCGGCTCGTTGCTGCTCATTCCCATGGCCACCAGTCTGTTCGGCATCTCGGCCGACGTAGCCATGCAGGTCGTGGCCATCGGCTTCGTCATCAGCGTGGTACAGGACTCGGCCGAAACGGCGCTCAATTCCTCCACCGACGTGCTGCTGACCGCCGCCGGCTGCCCGCAGGACGTGCGGCTGCCCAAGCCGGCGTCGGATTCGCCGCACGCCTGATCTTCGGATCGACGCCGGGGCGGCCTACGCCGGCCCGGCGCTGGAGCCGCGCACCACCAGCGCGCCTTCCAGCACCACCTGGCGTGCGGGCCGCTGTGGCTCCCGCATGCGTTGCAGCAGCAGCTCCGCCGCCGTGCGGCCGATGTCGTAGGTGGGCTGGGCGATGGTGGTCACGTCCAGCGCGGGAAGGGCGGTCCAGTCGTTGTTGTCGAAGCCGGCGATGCCGATGTCCCGCGGCGGGCGCAGGCCGGCGGCTTGCACCGCCTGCAACGCGCCCAGCAGCAGCAGGCCATTGGTGGCCAGCAGGGCGTCGGGGCGGTCGGTGCCGGCCAGCAGGGCGGTGGTGGCGCGTTCGCCGGCTTCGCGGGTCGGGTCCATCCACAGGGGGCGCGGCGCCAGGCCGCGCGCGTGCAGGGCGTCGGCATAGCCCGCGTGCCGCTGCTGGCCGGTGGTGCTGTGGGTGCCGGCCAGCAGAGCGATGCGGCGGTAGCCGTTGTCCAGCAGGTGTTCGGTGGCGCGGCGGGCGGCGGCCTGGTTGTCCAGCACCACGCGGTCGGTCCGGGTCGTGTCGAGCGCCCGGTCCACCAGCACCAGCGGAAAGGGCCAGGCCTGCGGGCGCAGATGCTTCAGGCCCGCCATGGTCGGCGACAGGATCACCCCGCTGGCCTGCTCGTCGGCCATCAGCTCCAGGTAGGACTGTTCCTTGGCCGGGTCTTCGTCGCTGTTGCAGAGGATGAGCCGCAGGCCGTGGCGGTAGGCCACGTCTTCCACGGCGCGGCCCACGTCGGTGAAGAAAGCGCTGCGGATGTCCGAGACGATCAGCCCGACCAGCGAGGCGCGGCGCTGCCGCAGCCGGCGCGCCGCGAGGTTGGGGCGGTAGGCCAGTTCGGCGATGGCGCGCTCCACCTGCTCGCGCAGTGGTGCGCGCACCGCCTCCGGTGTGCTGAGCACGCGCGAGACGGTGGTGGTTGAAACGCCGGCGCGCTGCGCGACATCCTTGATGCTGGCCAAGCGGAAAGGCTCCTGGAATTCGTTGCGACGCGATCGTCGATGCGTTGATCCAGGGCATGGTAACGATTCCAGAATTTTTTGCAAAGACGGCCGGGCACGCTGCCGGATAGGGCCAATCAGGCTCTACATACGCCGGTATTTCTCGGTGTTTTCCCTAGTATTTGCACGCGAGATGAGCGGTTGGCGCTTGCGAGGCCCAGAGCCCGCGGCAGATAATCGGGTCTGGAATCGATACCAAATTTCGCAGGAGACATTGCATGTCCACCATTCCGGTCGAAGTGCGCCTGGGCGCAGCCCCGCACAACCGTGAAGACGCCGTGCGCGCCGCAGGCGCCTTGCTGGCCCAGGCCGGCCACATCCAGCACGCCTACATCGACAGCCTGCTGCAGCGCGAGAAGGTGGCGAACACCTTCCTGGGCGAAGGCCTCGCCATCCCTCACGGCATGGTGGAAGACAAGCACCTCGTGCAGCGCACCGGCCTGGCCGTGCTGCAGGTGCCGGCTGGCGTGCGCTGGGGCGACGACGCCAAGCGGGCTCACCTGGTGGTCGCCATCGCCGCCGCCACCGACGACCACATCCAGGTGCTGCGCCGCCTCACCCGCCTGATGCGCGACAGCGCCCTCATGCAGCACCTGGCCACCACCACCGATGCCGGCGAGATCGTGCGTGCCCTCACTTCAGACGATGCCTCGGGCGCCTCCACCGCAGCGGGCGGCGCGGCCAGCACCCCCGCGCTGGAAGACTTCCCGCTCGGCCGTGAGCTGTCGCTCAACTACCCCAACGGCCTGCATGCCCGCCCCGCCGGCGAATGGGCCCGCGTGGCCGGCCGCTTCCAGGCGCGCGTGCACGTGCGCTGCGGCGACACGGTGGCCGACGCCAAGAGCGTGGCCGCCCTGCTGGGCCTGGGCGCCGGGCGCGGCGCGCAACTGCGCCTCTCGGCCCAGGGCAGCGATGCGGCGGCGGCGCTCTCCACCCTGCACGCCACCATTCAGCGCCTGGGCGAGGAGGAAAGCCGGCAGGCCGAACTGTCGGCCGCCCGCCAGGCGCAGGCCCAGGGCCTGGGCAGCGAGCTGGGCGACTGGCAGCCCACCGCGCGCCACACCTTCACCGGCATCGCCGCCAGCCCTGGCCTGGTGGTGGGCACGCTGGTGCAGGCCGAGGGCACCGAGCTGGAGGTGGAAGACCGCTTCACCTCCATCGCCGAAGAAGCCGCCGCGCTGGACCGCGCCCTGGCTGCCGCTCTGGCCCAGCTGCGCCAGCTGGCATCCGACGCCCAGGCTGGTGGCCGTGCAGAGCAGGCCTCCATCTTCACCGCCCACCAGGGCCTCCTGCAGGACGCCGACCTGCTGCAGGCCGTGAGCCGCCAGGTGGTGCAGCGCCACGGCGCCGCCTGGGCCTGGCGCCATGCCATGGCCGGCCGCGTGGCTGCGCAGCGCGCCCTGGCAGACGCCACCCTCGCGGCGCGCGCGGCCGACCTCCAGGACGTGGGCGAGCGCGTGCTGCGCCACCTGCTGGGCCGGGGCCATGAATCCACCGACGTGGCTGCCTGGCCGCATGACGCCATCCTGCTGGCCGACGATCTCTCGCCCTCCGTCACCGCGCAGATCGACACCAGCCGCGTGCGGGGCTTCTGCACCGCGCGCGGCGGCCCCACGGCGCACACCGCCATCCTGGCGCGGGCCCTGGGCCTGCCCGCCGTGGTGGCTGCCGGCCCGGGCGTGCTGGCCGGCGGCAGCGGCGATGCGGCCGCGCCGGTGCTGGCCGGCGCCGTGGCCATCCTCGACGGCTACCGCGGGCGCCTCTACGTGGGCCCGAGCGAGACCGCGCTGATCGAAGCCCGCGAGCGCATGGAGCGCCTGGCGCGCCGCCAGGAAGAAGAGGCCCGCACCCGCCAGCAGCCCGCCACTACGACCGACGGCCACACGGTGGAGATCGCCGCCAACGCCAACCGCGCCGACCAGGCCGCCAAGGCGCTGGAGGCCGGCGCCGAGGGCGTGGGCCTGATGCGCACCGAATTCCTCTTCCTCGAGCGCGACACCGTGCCCGATGAGGAAGACCAGTACCAGACCTACCGCGCCATGGCCGAGGCGCTGCAGGGCAAGCCGCTGGTGGTGCGCACGCTGGACATCGGCGGCGACAAGCAGGTGCCCCACCTCGATCTGCCCGTGGAAGAGAACCCCTTCCTGGGCGTGCGCGGGGCGCGCCTGGCACTGCGGCGCGACGACCTGATGGTGCCCCAGCTGCGCGCGCTCTACCGCGCCGCCCAGCACGGCCCGCTGCAGATCATGTTCCCCATGATCAGCACGGTGGAAGAGGTGATCACGCTGCGCCAGCGCATGGAAGCGGTGCGCGCCGAGCTGAACGCCCCGGCCGTGCCGGTGGGCATCATGATCGAGGTGCCTTCGGCCGCGCTCATCGCCGACCGGCTGGCCGCGCATGTGGACTTCTTCTCCATTGGCACCAACGATCTCACGCAGTACGCGCTGGCCGTGGACCGGCAGCACCCCGAGCTGGCCGGCATGGCCGACAGCCTGCACCCCGCCGTGCTGCGCCTCATCGAACGCACCGTGGCCGGCGCGCGCCAGCACGGCCGCTGGGTGGGCGTGTGCGGGGGCCTGGCCGGCGAGCCGCTGGGCGCCGCGCTGCTGGTGGGCCTGGGCGTGGATGAGCTGAGCATGAGCACCGGCGACATCGGCACCGTCAAGGCCCTGCTGCGCCGCCACAGCCTGGCCGAGCTGCAGGCCCTGGCGCAGCGCGCCCTGCAGGTGGATACGGCCGACGAGGTGCGCGCCCTGGGCGCCGAGCTGCGGCCTGCCGCCGCTGCGCAATGACGGCTCCGGACGCCTTCCAAGGATTTGCAATGATCGCTACTGAAAAAATAGCTGGTAGCCCAGGCGCATCAAGCGCTGCAGGCCCATTCGGCTTGCAAGCTGCAGGAGCCCGCCATGGCTGACGCCGCCCGCATCTTCACCATCACCCTCAACCCCGCCATCGACCACACCGTGCGCGTGGCCGCGCTGGTGCCGGGCGAGGTCCACCGCGCGCAGGGCGACCAGCGCGAGGCCGGCGGCAAGGGCGTGGGCGTGGCCGCGGTGCTAGCCGCGCTGGGCGTGCCCGTCACGGCCACCGGCTGGCTGGGCGCGGACAACGACGCCGTCTTCGCCGAGGCCTTCACCGCGCGCGGCATCGCCGACGCCATGCTGCGCCTGCCCGGCGCCACCCGCACCAACATCAAGATCGCCGACGCCTCGCGCGGCGATTCCACCGACATCAACCTGCCCGGCCTGGCGCTCGCGCCCGATGCGCTGGCCCGTGCCGAAGCCGGCCTGCGGGCCGCGCTCGCCGAGCGCGTGCGCCCCGGCGACTGGTGCGAGCTGGCCGGCAGCCTGCCGCCCGGCGCCGATGCCGGCGTGTGGGAGCGCATCGCCCGGGCGCTGCATGCCCAGGGCGCGCACATCGCCATCGACACCGGCGGCGCCGTGCTGCTGCAGCTGCTGAAAGACCTGGCCGACCCGGCCCGAGGCGCTGCCGTGCCGGTGGCCTTCATCAAGCCCAACCGCGCCGAGCTCGAAGAGCTGGCCGGCCGCGCCCTGCCTGCACTGGCCGACGTGGCCGCCGCCGCGCGCAGCCTCTGCCAGGAGCACGGCGTGCGCCAGCTGGCCGTGTCGCTGGGCGGCGAGGGCGCCGTCATCGCCACGGCCCAGGGCTGCTGGCATGCCGCCGCGCCGCGCGTGCCCGTCGCCACCACCGTGGGCGCGGGCGACGCGCTGGTGGCCGGCACGCTGGCCGCGCTCTCGCAAGGCCAGGCCATGCCCGGCGCCGCCACCTTCGGCATGGCCTGCGCGGCCGCGCGCATCCAGCGCATCGCGCCCGGCCTGCCACCGCGGCCCGAGGTCGATGCCCTGGCCGCCGCCATCACGGCGCGGCCCATCTAAAGACACAGGAGAGACAACCATGGCCCAACTCATCGCCATCGCCGCGAGCCAGGCCGGCCCGGCCCACAGTTTCATGGTGGCCGAGGCGCTGCGCGCCGCGGCCGAAAACGCCGGCCACCGGCTGGCCCTCAGCGTCCACAGCAGCCTGGGCACGCAGGGCGCGTTCAGCGACGCCGAACTGGCTTCTGCCGCCGCCGTCATCATCGCGGCCGACATGCCGGTGGACCGGCAGGACCTGCTCGGCACCATCACCGCGCCCATCCACGAGGCCACGCCGCAGGCCGTGCTGGACGACGCCGCCCGTGTGGTGCGCGATGCGCTGGCCCGCATGGCCGGAGGGGCCGCTGCGCCGGCTGCGGCTCCGATCGCCGCCGCGCCCACTGGCCCGCTGCACATCGTCGCCATCACCTCCTGCCCGACGGGCGTGGCCCATACCTTCATGGCCGCAGAGGCGCTGGAGCAGGGGGCGCGCGCCCTGGGCCACACCATCAAGGTCGAGACGCAGGGTTCGGTCGGTGCGCAGAACACGCTGACCGCCGCCGAGATCGCCGCCGCCGACCTGGTGGTGATCGCCGCCGACACGCAGGTCAACCGCGACCGTTTCGCGGGCAAGCGCCTTTACGCCACCGGCACCAAGGCCGCCATCCACGACGCGGCGGCTGTGTTCGCCCAGGCCCAGGCGCAAGCCCAGGTGTGGGGTGATGCGGCCGCCGCTTCTTCGGCATCCGCCGCTGGCGGGGCTTCTGCGTCCCCGGCGCCGGCCAAACGGGAGTCCTCAGGCGCCTACAAGCACCTGATGACCGGCGTGTCCTTCATGCTGCCCTTCGTGGTGGCGGGGGGCCTGCTGATCGCGCTGGCTTTCGCGCTGGGCGGTATCTACGTGTATGACGACGCGCATAAGGGCACCATCGGCTGGGTGCTGTTCCAGGTGGGCGCCAAGGCGGGCTTTGCGCTGATGCTGCCGGCGCTGGCGGGCTACATCGCCTACTCCATCGCCGACCGGCCCGGCATCGCGCCCGGCATGATCGGCGGGCTGCTGGCCGGCACCGTGGGCGCGGGCTTTCTGGGCGCCATCGCGGCCGGCTTTATCGCGGGCTACTCGGTCTATTGGCTCAACCGCGTCATCCGCCTGCCGCGCGGGCTCGACGGGCTGAAGCCCGTGCTGATCCTGCCGCTGCTGGGGGCGGCCATCGTCGGCGTGCTGATGATGATGGTGATCGGCGCGCCCATGGCCGCCGTGATGAGCGCGCTGACCGAATGGCTCAAAGGCCTGCAGACCGGCAGCGCCGTGCTGCTGGGCATCATCCTGGGCGCCATGATGGCCTTCGACATGGGCGGGCCGGTGAACAAGGCGGCCTACGTCTTCTCCACCACCCTGATCGCCAGCGGCGTGGCCAACCCCATGGCCGCAGCCATGGCCGCCGGTATGACGCCTCCGCTGGGCATCGCCCTGGCCTGCTGGCTGTTCAAGAGCCGCTTCACGGCCGAGGAACGCGAAGCCTCCAAAGCCTCCGCCGTGCTGGGCCTGGCCTTCATCACCGAAGGCGCGATTCCCTTCGTGGCGCGCGATCCGCTGCGCGTGATCCCGGCCTGCATGCTGGGCTCGGCCGCGGCGGGCGGCCTGTCCATGGCCTGGAATATCGGCCTGCAGGCGCCCCACGGCGGCATCTTCGTGCTCGCCATTCCGAACGCGGTGAACCATGTGGTGCTGTACGCGGCGGCCATCGTGGCAGGGTCCGTGGTGACGGCGCTGGCGCTGGGTCTCTTCAAGAAGCGGGTGCCGGCAGCCGGAGCAGCTGCAGCGGCATGACGCCGTGCCTGGCCAGGGGCACGCATCGCGTGCAGGTCCCTGGCGGCGGCATTGCCGACGTCCGCGCCGCGGGCGCGCGGCCCGCTTGGCCGCGGGCACTCAGGCCGAACCGCCTTTCCTTCCTTCCTTCTTTCGCGCGCTGACGTGACGGGAATTACTGGAAAGCCACTTCCGCAAAGCTGCGCAGCTTGCGGCTGTGCAGGCGGCTGACGCCACCTTCGCGCAGGATGTCGATGGCGCGCATGCCGATGCGCAGATGCTGGTCCACCCGTTCCCGGTAGAAGTGGTTGGCCATGCCGGGCAGCTTGATCTCGCCGTGCAGCGGCTTGTCGGACACGCACAGCAGGGTGCCGTAGGGCACGCGGAAGCGGAAGCCGTTGGCGGCGATGGTCGCGCTTTCCATGTCCAGCGCCACGGCGCGGCTCTGGCTGAAGCGGCGCTGGGGCGTGTTGTCGGGCAGCAGCTCCCAGTTGCGGTTGTCGGTGCTGGCGACCGTGCCGGTGCGCATGATGCGCTTCAGGTCGGCCTCGGGCACCTGGCTCACGTCGGCCACGGCCTGCTGCAGCGCCAGCTGGATCTCGGCCAGCGCGGGGATGGGTACCCAGAGCGGCAGCTCCTCGTCGAGCACGTGGTCTTCGCGCACATAGGCGTGGGCCAGCACGTAGTCGCCCAGCTGCTGGCCGTTGCGCAGGCCGGCGCAGTGGCCCAGCATGAGCCAGGCGTGCGGGCGCAGCACGGCGATGTGGTCGGTGATGTTCTTGGCATTGGCCGGGCCGACACCGATGTTGACCATGGTGATGCCATTGCCGTCCGGGCGCACCAGATGGTAGGCCGGCATCTGCGGCAGGCGCGGCGGCGCCTGGCCCTCGGCGTCCTCGGGCCGCGCGGGCTCGCCCCGGCGGCGGGTGATCACATTGCCGGGTTCGACAAAAGCCACGTACTCGCTCGCCGGGTCCTGCATCAGCTCAGGCCCCAGGCGGATGAACTCGTCGATGTAGAACTGGTAGTTCGTATAGAGCACGAAGTTCTGGAAGTGCCCGGGCAGCGTGCCCGTGTAGTGACGCAGGCGGTGCAGGGAATAGTCCATGCGCGGCGCGGTGAACAGCGCCAGCGGCCAGGGCTGGCCCGGCGCGGGCTGGTAGGTGTAAACAGCCGTCGCAG
>JBHIWE010000039.1:0-23445 GCA_041987645.1 Acidovorax sp.
CTGTAGGCCGCATCGAAGCTGCTGATGATGGAAAAGAGGTCGGCGTCCTTGGGCTTGAAGGGCGCGGCCAGCGCGGCCGTCTTGCCGTGGCGCACGCAGGCGATGATCTGCCACTGGTTGACCAGATCGACGTAGCGGCGCAGCGGCGAGGTGGCCCAGGCGTAGCTCTTCACGCCGATGCCCGCATGCGGCAGCGCCTTGGTGCCCATGCGCACCTTCATGCCGGGCGCGAGGCTGGCCTGGCTGCGGTAGATGCCCGGCACGCCATGGTCGGCCAGCAGGCCGCCCCAGGTGCTGTTGGCGACGATGGCGGCCTCTGCCACGATCAGATCCAGCGGCGCGCCGCGGCGGCGGGTGCTGATGCTGACCGTTTCGCTGCCCGTCGGCTCGGCCCCGGCGTTGCCGGCCAGGCGGAAGTTGTAGTCCGGCCGGTTGAAGGTCTCGGGCTTGCCGCGCACCACTTCGCGCTGGGCCTTGAGCTTTTGCGCAAGGCGATAAAGGAAGGAGAGCTGCTCGCGCCGCTCCAGCAGGGCCTGGGGCGTGTTCTCGACCTCGATCGACGGGTCGGCCAGCCAGGCTTCGGTCACGATGTGGTCGAGCTGGTCATGGCGCAGGTTCACGGCCACCGGCACGCGTTCGAGCTTGGTTTCGGTGCCGGAGATCTCCAGTGTGGCCTCGTCGATGGTCACGTAGAGCGACACGGCCGGGTTGGCGCGGCCTTCGTCGAGCGTGTAGATCTGCACCACCTCGTCGGGCAGCATGGTGATCTTGTAGCCCGGCATATAGACCGTGGAAAGCCGGTTGCGCCCCAACTGGTCGATGGCGGAGCCCGGCGTGATGGCCAGGCCCGGCGCGGCGATGTGGATGCCCAGCGTGACGGTGCCGGTGCCCAGGCCCTGCACGGAGAGCGCATCGTCGATCTCGGTGGTCTGCGAATCGTCGATCGAATAGGCCTGCACGGGCGCGAGCGGCAGGTCGGCCGGCGGCTGCGGCGCGGTGACGGGCGCGAAGCCCGTGCCCTTGGGGAAGTTGTCGAACAGGAAGCGCTTCCAGTGGAACTGGTAGGGCGAGTCGATGGCGCCGGCCTGCGTCAGCAGATCGAGCGGCGCCTTGTGCGTGGCGCGGCTGGCCTCGACCACGGCCTTGTATTCGGGCGCGTTCTTGTCGGGCTTGAAGAGGATCTTGTAGAGCTGCTCGCGGATGGGCTGCGGGCATTCGCCCCGGCCCAGCTCTTCGGCCCAGGCCACGATCTGCTCCTGGATCAGGCGCTTCTTCTCGATGGCGGCCAGCGCCTGCTGCAGGATCTCGGCCGGCGCCTTCTTGAAGCGGCCCTTGCCCGCGCGGCGGAAATAGTGCGGCGCCTCGTAGAGCGCGAAGAGCGCGCCGGCCTGCTCGGCCAGCGTGGCGTTGGCGGAAAAGTAGTCGCGCGCCAGGTCGGCGAAGCCGAATTCGTCTTCCGGGGCGAATTCCCAGGCCAGCGGCAACTCGATGGTGGCGGCGACGGCCTGCCCCTCGCGCAGCAGCTCGGCCGGGGCGGGCTTCTCGAACTTCAGCAGGATGTGGGCGGCCTTGACCTTCACCCGCTTGCCGGAGTCGAGTTCGACCTGGGCGGAGCTTTCGGCCTCGGAAAGGATGCGGCCGGCCATGAACTTGCCGGCTTCTTCGAACAATGCGTGCATGGGCCGGATTGTCCCATGCGCTGCGGCATCCGCCGGCCCCGGCCCCGCACCGGCCTATGATCGCCGGTTGCCTGCGCCTCGCCCGGGCCCAGCCCTTTCCACCGCTTGCTTTCTCCCATGGCCTCTTCCCGCGCGAATCCCCCTGCCATCGCATGGCTCGCCGCCGCGGCGGTGGCGCTGCCCTTCCTCTTCGCGTGGACGCAGCCGCCCCTGTCCAACTTCTGGCCTCTCATGGCCGCTGCCGGCTGCGCCGGCCTGCTGGCTTCCCTGGCCTGGCTGCGCTGCAAGCCCGAAGGCGGCCCCGCCGTCACGCGCAGCCAGCTGGCCGCCATCCTGGGCGCCGGGCTGGTGCTGGCCGGCGTGCTGGGCTCGGTCGTGGACCTCGTGCAGTATTTCTACGGCGATCCGGGCTGGTCGCCCTGGGTGTTCCCGGCCAGCATGGGGCAGGCGCTGGGCAATCTGCGCCAACGCAACCAGCAGTCCACGCTGATGGGCCTGGGTGCCTGGGCGGCGCTCTGGTGGTACGTGCGCCTGCCGCAGGGCGACTGGCGCCGGGGCGCGTTGCAGGGCGCCGTGGTGCTGATGGCTGTCTCGGCCGTGGCCACCGTGTCGCGCACCGGCGCACTGCACTGGCTGGCGATCGCCGTGCTCGTGCTGCTTTGGCGACGCAAGGGCACCGGCGGCATGTGGGGGGCGCTGGTGCCCGGCCTGCTGGCCTATGGCGCCGCCAGTGTCGTGCTGCCCTGGCTGCTGGAGTGGCGCACCGGCGTGCAGCCTGAAAACGTCTTCGGCCGGTTCACTGGTGAGATCCCGCTGTGCATCAGCCGCCGCACGCTCTGGGCCAACGTGGCCCAGCTCATCGCGCAGCACTCCTGGTCGGGCTGGGGATGGGGCGAGCTGAATTACGCCCACTTCGTCACTCTGTTCTCCGGCGAGCGCTTCTGCGATCTGGTGGACAACGCCCACAACCTGCCGCTGCACCTGGCCTTCACGCTGGGCGTGCCCTTCGCCCTGCTGGCCTGCGTGCTGGCGCTGGTCTGCGTCTGGCGCGGCCGGCCCTGGGCCGAAGCGCAGCCCGAGCGCCAGCTGGCCTGGGGCGTGCTGGCGCTGATCGGCCTGCACAGCATGCTCGAATTCCCGCTCTGGTATGGCCCCTTCCAGCTGACCGCGGCGCTGGCCGTGCTGCTGCTGTGCCCCTGGCCTGCTGCGCTCTCGCATCCTGGCGTGCGGCGCTGGCTGCGCTTCTGGGGGGCGCTGGCCTGGCTGGCGGCGCTCGCGTTCTGCGGCTGGCTGATCGCCGACTACGTGCGCGTCGCGCAGCTCTACCGGCCGGTGCCGCAGCGGCTGGCGATGTTTGAGGGCGACACGCCCATGGCCGTTGCCCGAGAGACCACCTTCTTTCGTGACGGGGCCGAATTCGCCGCCGTCACGACCACGCCCGTCACCGAAAGCAATGCCCCGCAGATCTACCCGATGGCACGGCGCCTGCTGCACTATTCACCCGAGCCCCGCGTGATCGAGCCGCTGATTGCCAGTGCCCGGCTGCTGGACCTGCCGCAGGAGGCGGCCTTCTACACCGAGCGCTACCGCGTGGCCTTCCCGGAGGAGTTCGCGCGATGGCAGAAGCTGCAGCCGCCCGGCCGGCAGGACGCCGCCGCCGCCGCGCGGTCCAGCGCTTCCGTCAACTGACGGTATCAGCCAGCGGCAGCCACACGCTGGCGACCGCGCCCACATCGCCGGCCCCTGCTGCGAGGGCGAAGCGCCCGCCCATCGCAGCGGCATGGCGTTCGACGATGGCCAGCCCGAGGCCCGCGCCCAGGCCCAATTGCTGGCCCGCCGCGCCCTGCGTCCAGCGCTGGTGTGCGGGTCCGGCCACCCGTGCGGCATCCAGGCCGGGGCCGTTGTCGGCCACGCGCAGCACGGCGAAGCCGCCTTCGCGCGCCAGCGAGAGCGTGATCTGCGGCGCAGGGCCGTCCCCCGCCGCAGCCCTCACGCCGTACCGCAGCGCGTTGTCCAGCAGGTTGCTGACGATGCCTTCGATCAGGCCGGCATCGCCGCGCACCAGTAGGGGCTGGTCCAGCCCCTCGGCGCCCAGGTCCACGCCGCGCTCGTCGGCGCGCGGCAGAAAGCGCAGCAGCAGGCTGCGCGCCAGCGCATCGAACGCCACGGTCTGCAGGGGCAGCGGCAGGCCGCCTTCGGTGACCCGCGCCAGCGCCAGCAGCTGATCGACGGTGCGGCTGGCGCGCTGCTCGGCCCGGCCGATGCCCTGCAGCTCGCTGCGCCAGACGGCCGGGTCATCCTGCGCCAGTGCGTGCTCCACCTGGGCGCGGATGCCCGCGAGCGGCGTGCGCAGCTCGTGCGCCACGGTGCCGGCGAACTCGCGCTGGTCCTGCAGGCCTTGGCGCAGCCGGCCCAGCAGGTGGTCCACTGCGTCACCCAGGCGTTGCACGTCGCTGGTGGTGGCATCGCGCGTGAGGGCCGGCGGCAGGGGCTGCAGGTCGGCCGCGTCGCGGTGCTCCACGGCGTCCTGCAGCTCGCCCAGGGGTTTGAGGTCGCGCTCGATGTCGCGCAGCAGCCAGGTGCCCAGGGCTACCAGCAGCCAGAGCTGCACGAGACCCGAATACAGCAGCAGACGGCGCAGCAGCTGGGTGCGGCCGGAGGTGGTCTGCGCCATCACGACCACGAAGGGCGCGGGGCCGTCGATGCGCAGGCTGACGCGGCGCAGATCATGGTCGCCATCCGTGACGCTGGCGAATACGTGGCCGTGGCCGGGCGGCGGCAGGGCGAAGGGCATGTGCCGGTCGCCGGCCACGAATCGGCCGTCCCCGCTGAACACGGCGAACCAGACGGTTTCTCGCGGGTCGAAGCGCAGCATGCCGACCTCGCGGGGCGTCAGGTCCAGGCGCAGGGGGGCCTCGGCGCCGTCCTCGGTGCCCCCACTCCCGCGCACGTGGGCGGCCAGCGCGTGGGCGTCGTCGAGCAGCGCCCGGTCGAAGGCTTCCGCCACGAAATGGTTGCCCATGCTCAGCACCACCGCGCTGCCCAGCGCCCAGGTCAGCACCAGTGACAGCAGCGCGTGCCGCCCGATGCGCTGGCGCAGCGCGGGGCGCGCGCCCTTGCTGTGGCGTGTGCGGGTCGCGACCGGGGCCGCTGGGGTGCCGGCGGCGGTGTCAGGCGCCTGAAGCATGGTATGCGCCGCCAGGCGCGGGCTGGGAGTCCTTTTCCTCTTCCAGAACGTAGCCCAGGCCGCGCAGCGTGCGGATGGCCGCGCCGCTGCCTGCCAGCTTGCGGCGCAGGCGCGAGACGAAGGATTCGAGCGCGTTGTCGCCCAGCGCCTCGCCGCTGTCCGAGAGGCGCTGGCAGAGATCGCTCTTGCTCAGCACGCGGCCTGGCGGGGTCATCAGTTCCCAGAGCAGCTCGAACTCGCGGGCGGGAAGGTCGATGGTGTGGCCCTCCACGCTGCAGCGGCGCGCCACGCGGTCCAGCGCCAGGCGGCCGACGGACACCAGATCGGCCGTTCCGCTGGCGCGGCGCACCAGGGCGCGCAGCCGGGCCTGGACCTCGGTGAGCTCGTAGGGCTTGCCCAGGTAGTCGTCGGCGCCGGCGTCCAGCCCTGCGATGCGCTCTTCGGTGCTGTCGCGTGCGCTCAGGATGAGCACGGGGGTGCGGTCGCCGCGGGCCCGCGCGACGCGCAGGGCGGTGAGGCCGCTGCCCAGGCCGCTGCGCGCATGGGCGGCATGCGGCAGGTTCAGATCCAGCAGCACGGCGTCGAAGGGCTGCACCTTCCACCAGTGCAGGGCGTCTTCCACCGTGCTGGCGGATTCCACCCGGTGGCCGGCGCGTTCCAGGCCCTGGGCCATGGTTCGGCTCAGGATGGGGTCATCTTCCACGAGAAGCAGGCGCATGGGAGGGGCGGGTGCGGGGATACGTGGAATTACGCATGTCCCAGGTCAGCCCGCGATCAGGTTGGCTCGCAATAGTGCAACGGCGAGCTTAAGGCACTGCGCCCGATGAGGCACCGGGGCAGGCCGGCTGCGATCCAGAAGGAGACAGACCCCATGAACAACCGCAATGTCGTCCGAGGCATCGTCCTCATGCTGCTGGCGCTGGGCTTCGGCCTGCCGTCGATCCACTACTCGCTGGGCTCGTTCGGCCGAGCGGGGCCTGGCATGTTTCCGTTCCTGGTGAGCTGCATGCTCTTCGTCATCGGGGCGGTCACCGTGGTCCAGGCGCGGCTGGTGGCGCCCGTGCCGCTGGGCTTCCAGCTGCGCAACATCGGGATCATCCTGGGCAGCCTGTGCGGCTTCGCGCTGTTGTCGCACCTGATCAACATGACGGTAGGCATCGTGTTCCTGGTGTTTGCCTCGGGCTTCGCCGCCAACACCTATTCGGTGTCGCGCAACGTGAAGATCGCGCTGGCGCTGGTGGCCATCGCTTTCGGCTTCCAGCATCTGCTGGGCCTCAACCTGCCGCTGTACTGACATGGAAGTCCTGCACAACCTCGCTTTCGGGTTCAGCCATGCGCTGACCCTGCAGAACCTGCTGTTCTGCGCCATCGGCTGCACGGTAGGCACGCTGGTCGGGCTGCTGCCGGGCCTGGGGCCGCTGGCCACCATCAGCCTGCTGCTGCCGCTGACCTATTCCATACCCACCACCGGCGCGCTCATCATGCTGGCGGGCATCTACTACGGCGCCCAGTACGGCGACAGCGTGAGCGCCATCACGATGAAGATCCCGCACGCCAGCAGCATCGTGGCCTGCATCGACGGCTACGCGATGACGCTCAAGGGCAAGACCGGGCTGGCCCTCTTCACGGCCGGGGTGTCGAGCTTCATCGGCGGCTCGGTCGCCATCGTGGTGCTGGCCTTCCTTGCCCCCAGCCTGGGCGAGGAGGCCTTCCTCTTCGGTCCGACCGACTACTGCGCGCTGATGCTGGTGGGCTTCGTCTGCGTGAGCTTCGTGACCACCGGCAGCCTGCTCAACGGGATGGCGATGTGCATGGTGGGCGTGCTGCTCGGCTGCGTGGGCACCGACGTCAACAGCGGCATCACCCGCTTCACGTTCGACCTGCCCCTGCTGGCCGACGGCGTGGGCATTGTCAGCATCGCGCTGGGCTGCTTCGGTATCGCGGAGATCACCAAGAACCTCGACTCCAATGAAGAGCGCTCGCCCTTCAACGGCAAGATCAAGCTGCTACCGACCTGGCCCGAGTTCAAACGCATCATTCCGAGCGCGCTGCGCGGCAGCGCCGTGGGCTCCTTCCTGGGCATCTTGCCCGGCGGCGGGCCGGTGATCGCGCAGTTCGCGGCCTACGCGCTGGACAAGAAGGTCAGCAAATACAAGCACGAGATCGGCACCGGCTGCATCGAGGGCGTGGCTGGCCAGGCCGCCGCCGACGAGGCCGCCGCGCGCACCAGCTTCATCCCGCTGATGAGTATCGGCATCCCCGAGAACGCGGTGATGGCGCTGATGATGGCCGCGTTCATCATCAAGGGCATCCAGCCCGGGCCCGAGATGATCTCCGGCCACCCCGAGCTGTTCTGGGGCCTGGTGGCCAGCATGTGGATCGGCAACTGCTTCCTGCTGGTGCTGAACGTGCCGCTGGTGCGCTACTGGCTGTCGGTGTTCAAGGTGCCCTACAACGTGCTCTTCCCGGCGATCCTGTTCTTCTGCTGCATCGGCACCTACAGCATCAACAACAACCTGGACGACGTGTTCGTCACCTCGGCCTTCGGCGGCCTGGGCTACCTGCTGATGCGCCTGGAGCTGGACGCCTCGCCGCTGATGCTGGGCTTCATCCTCGGGCCCATGCTGGAGGAGAACTTCCGCCGCGCCATGCTGCTGAGCCGGGGCGACTTCCGCATCTTCGTCAGCCGCCCCATCAGCGGCACGCTGCTGGCGTTGATCTCGGCCTTCATCCTGTGGCAAGTGGTGGCCTTCTTCCGTGCCCGCAACCGCGCCCCGGTGGCGGCACCACATGCGGCAGAGGCCGAGGCCGTGACGGCCGTCGCGCCGAGCTGATCCCCCGGTAGTTTCAGAGTCCCAGGAAGCGGTCCACCTCGGGCAAGTGGGCCGCGAAGTCGCTCAGTGCGTGGTCTCCGCCTTCCAGCAGGCGCCGCTCGGCCTGCGGGTAGCGGGCCGCCATCTCGCGCCAGTCCAGCACCTCGTCTCCCTTGGCGATGATGGCCAGTTGGGATGCTGCCGGTGGGCGGGCGCTCACGTCCAGCGCGCGCAGCTCGGCGATGTATTCAGGGCGGAAATAGAAAGATTCGGCCGGATCGTGCCAGGCGGTCTGCTCGCCGATGTAGCGCTCCAGGTCGCGCGCCGGGTGGACGGCCGGGTTCAGCAGCACGCTGGGGCAGCCGCATTGCTCGGCCACCCAGCTGGCATAGAAGCCTCCCAGCGACGAGCCCATCACTGCCATGCCCGCACGCGGCCAGCCGGCCACGCCTTCTGCCACCAGCGCCATGGCCTCGCGCGGAGAGGGCGGCAGCTGCGGGCACCAGAAGTGCACGCCGGGTGCGTTGCGCCGGATGTGCTCGGCCATCAGCCTTGCCTTGGCCGACTGGGGCGATGAGCGGAAACCGTGCAGGTAGAGCAGATGGGTGAGTGCGGTGCGGGGCATGGGGACGGCGGCCAGGGAGTGAGCAGAGGGCGGTCGCGGGATTGTGCGCCCGGCGGTGGGCTTGTTCGCTGCGCCCGATAATCGCGCCCCATGTCCGCCGTCTTCGACAAACCCTCCCTCTTGCAGCGCGTGCTGCCTCTGTTCCGCGGATTCGACTGGATTCTCATCGGCATCCTCGTGCTGCTCGCCTCGGTGGGGCTGGTGGCGATGTACTCGTCCGGCTACGACCACGGCACGCGCTTTTACGACCATGGCCGCAACATGCTGCTGGCGTTGGGCATTCTGTTCCTGGTCGCTCAGATCCCGCCGCAGCGGCTGATGACGCTGGCCGTGCCGCTCTACACGGTGGGCGTGGCCCTGCTGATGGCGGTGGCGCTGTTCGGTATCACCAAGAAGGGCGCGCAGCGCTGGATCAACGTGGGCGTGGTGATCCAGCCCAGCGAGATCCTGAAGATCGCCATGCCGCTTACGCTGGCCTGGTGGTTCCAGAAGCGCGAAGGCCAGCTGCGGCCGCTCGACTTCCTGGCCGCCGGCCTGCTGCTGGCCGTGCCTGTGGGGCTCATCATGAAGCAGCCCGACCTGGGCACCTCGTTGCTGGTGCTGGCGGCGGGCCTGTCGGTGATCTTCTTCGCCGGCCTGCCCTGGAAGCTGGTGCTGCCGCCCGTGCTGCTCGGCGCCATCGGCATCGGCCTGATCGTGTGGTTCGAACCTCAGCTCTGCGCAGACGGCGTGCGCTGGCCGGTGCTGCACGACTACCAGCAGCAGCGCATCTGCACGCTGCTGGACCCCACGCGCGATCCGCTGGGCAAGGGCTTTCACATCATCCAGGGCATGATCGCCATCGGCTCGGGGGGCTTCTGGGGCAAGGGCTTCATGGCGGGCACGCAGACCCACCTGGAGTTCATCCCCGAACGCACCACCGACTTCATCTTCGCCGCCTACTCCGAAGAGTTCGGCCTGGTCGGCAACCTGTTCCTCGTCGTCTGCTTCCTGCTGCTGGTCTGGCGGGGCCTGGCCATCGCCATGGGTGCGACCACACTCTTCGGCCGGCTGATGGCAGGGGCGGTGTCGATGATCTTCTTCACCTACGCCTTCGTGAACATGGGCATGGTCAGCGGCATCCTGCCCGTGGTGGGCGTGCCACTGCCCTTCGTGAGCTATGGCGGCACGGCCATGGTCACGCTGGGGCTGGCCCTGGGCGTGCTCATGTCCATCGCGCGGGCGCAGAACCAGCCGCTGGGACAGCGCATCGTGCAGTAGGGCGGGGCCGCCGCCGGAGGTGCCGGGCGGCGGCGTCAGCCGGCGCGCAGGCAGGCTTCCACGGCGCGTCCCACCTGCAGCACCCGCGCATCGCTGCCGTGCAGCCCGGCGATGGACAGGCCCACGGGCAGGGCCCCCGGCGCTGCGCAGGGCAGGCTGAGCGCGCAGCCATCGAGGAAGTTGATGGCCGACGGGTTCCGCAGAGCGCGGGCGTTGGCCGCGAAGAAGCGCTCGTCGTCGGCCTGCACATCGGCCAGCCGGGGCGCGATCAGAGGCACGGTGGGCATCAGCCAGGCGTCCAGGCCGTGCAGATGTTGTCGTGCGGCGGCCTGCAGCCGGGCGCGCGCGTCCAGCAGGTCGATGTAGTCGGCGGCCGAGATCGCTGCGCCGCGCCGCGTGCGTTGCGCCACGCGCGGGTCGTAGCGGGCAGCCTGCGCAGGGTCTTCCAGCCGGGCGCGGTGCAGCTGCCAGGCCTCGGCCGTCACCAGCCCGCCGGCGGCATTGATGGCGGGCAGCTCCCGCAGTTCGGCGAAGCCGAAGTCCACGATCTGCGCGCCCGCGGCGGACAGCCGGGCCAGTGCCGCATCGAACGCCGCGGCCACTTCCGCATCCAGGCCGTCGAGCACCAGGTCGTGCGTCACACCCAGGCGCAGGCCGGCCAGCGGAGGAGTGGACTCTGCGCCCTGCAGCGGCTCGCCGCTCAGCGCCGCATCGACGATGGCGCAGCAGTCCACGCTGCGCGCCAGCGGTCCTGCGGAATCGAGGCTGCGCGAGAGCGGGTAGGCGCCCGCCAGCGGCACGCGCCGCGCCGTGGGCTTGAAGCCGGTCAGGCCGCAGAACGCCGAAGGGATGCGGATGGAGCCGCCCGTGTCGGTGCCCAGCGCCGCGTCGGCCATGCCCAGCGCCACGCTCACCGCCGCGCCGGAGGACGAGCCGCCCGTGATGCGTGCCGCATCGTGAGGGTGGGCCGGCGTGCCGTGGTGCGGGTTCAGCCCCAGGCCCGAAAAGGCGAACTCGCTCATGTTGGTGCGCCCGAGCAGCACCGCGCCCGCCCCCCGCAGCCGGGCCACGGCGGGGGCGTCGGCCGCCGCCGGCTGCGTGCCCGGCACCGGGCCGGCCGATCCGGCCTGGGTGACCTGGCCCTGCACGTCGAACAAATCCTTGATGGAGACCGGCAGGCCCGCGAGCAGCGAGGGCACGCGCCCGGCTGCGCGCTCCGCATCCGCCGCGCGGGCAGCCTGCAGCGCGGCCGCGGCATCCACCGGACCTACGTAAGCGTGGCCGCCGGCTGCCTGGTGCGCGGCGATGCGTTCGAGCGCGGCCTGCACCAGCCGTTCGCTGGTGGTGGCGCCGCTGGCGAGGGCCGCGGCCTGGGCGCGCAGGGTGGGGGACGGGCGGGGGGCTGGTGTCTGGGACATGGCGTGAATATCGCACGGAGCACGTGGGCGATGGCCGTGCTGGCAGCCTGGGTGCTGCGTGTCCGGCCCGAGGGGGCGGGTCCGGGCTTCTAGAATCCGCCCATGATCTCCCGCGAACCCACCATCGAACGCCTGTCCATCGCCCGCCAGCTGCTGCTGGAGCCCTTCGGCCTGGACGAAACCCATCTGGCGCGCGCGCTGGCCGAGATCCGCGCCCACCGCGTGGATGACGCCGACCTGTACTTCCAGTACACGCGCAGCGAGGGCTGGAGCCTGGAAGAGGGCATCGTGAAGACGGGTTCGTTCAGCATCGACCAGGGCGTGGGGGTGCGCGCGGTGAGTGGCGAGAAGACGGCGTTCGCGTATTCCGACGACATCTCCCAAGCATCGCTGCTGGACGCGGCCCGCACCGTGCGCTCGATTGCCTCTGCAGCCCAGGCGGGGCGCGTAAAGGTTGCTCCCAAGAAGATAGCAAGCAGCCGCTCGCTCTACCCGGGCATCGACCCCATCGCCTCGATGGACAGTACGGCCAAGGTGGCGCTGCTGGAAAAGGCCGAGCGGCAGGCTCGCGCCAAGGACCCGCGCGTGGCGCAGGTGATGGCAGGCCTGGCCAGCGAATACGACGTGGTGCTGGTGGCCCGTGCCGACGGCACGCTGGCGGCCGACGTGCGCCCGCTGGTGCGCCTGTCGATCACCGTCATCGCAGAGCAGAACGGCCGGCGCGAGGTCGGCTCCTCCGGCGGCGGCGGGCGCTTCGGCCTCGCATATTTCGACGACGCGCAGATCACCCGCTATGTGGACGAGGCGGTCGATGCCGCGCTGGTCAACCTCGAATCGCGCCCGGCACCGGCTGGCGAGATGACTGTGGTGCTCGGCCCGGGATGGCCCGGCATCCTGCTGCACGAAGCCATCGGCCACGGCCTGGAGGGCGACTTCAACCGCAAGGGCGCCAGTGCCTTCAGCGGCCGCATCGGCCAGCGCGTGGCGGCCAAGGGTGTGACGGTGCTCGACGACGGCACCATCGCCGACCGGCGCGGCTCGCTTAACGTGGACGACGAGGGCCAGGCCAGCCAGCGCAACGTGCTCATCGAAGACGGCATCCTGAAGGGCTACATCCAGGATTCGCTCAATGCCCGCCTGATGGGCGTGGCGCCCACCGGCAATGGCCGGCGCGAAAGCTATGCGCACATCCCCATGCCGCGCATGACCAACACCTACATGCTGGGCGGCGACAAGGACCCCGCCGAGATCGTGGCCAGCATCAAGCGCGGCCTCTACGCCACCAACTTTGGCGGCGGGCAGGTGGACATCACCAGCGGCAAGTTCGTGTTCTCGGCCAGCCAGGCCTTCTGGGTGGAAGACGGCAAGATCCAGTACCCGGTCAAGGGGGCCACCATCGTTGGCAGTGGCCCGGAATCGCTCAAGAAGGTCAGCCTGATCGGCAACGACATGGCGCTCGATAGCGGCGTGGGGACCTGCGGCAAGGAAGGCCAGAGCGTGCCCGTGGGCGTGGGCCAGCCCACGCTGCGCATCGACGGGCTGACCGTGGGCGGCACGGCCTGATCCTCGGCGGCTGACTGGCCGCAGCCCCATTGAGCCCCGGTGGTGCCGCCGCCGGGGTTTTTTCTTTTCACGGCTTCGGTGGCGCAGCGGCAGAGCGCCGCGTCGGTATTGCCGGTCCATGCCTGCTGTGCCGGGCGGCCCAGCGGTCTACAGCGACTGAGCGGGGCTTGCGGCGCAGGACTGGCGCAGCAGCTTTGCCAGTTCGGACCGCGGGCGGGAGGTGTCCAGCGAGATCCCGCTCTGGTCCAGCGGGCCGATGGCCGATGGCCGACCAGCGCAAGAACGGGGTTCGCGCATATGGCGCTTTAGCAAGCGGGTCGCAGAAGTGGCGCTCTTGATAGGCCGTGGCGGAGTTGTGGGTGGGCTCGGCCGGCGCGCTCCGGGCAGCGGCAATCGCTGCACATCGCATTGGCTGCGGTTCCATGACTCATTTGCCGGACGCGGGACCCTCTGCCGCCGCCGGTGCGATGGCTGGATGCGCTCGTCGGGCAGGAGCCGCCTTCGCCGGGAGCTTCTGCCGAGGCAGCAGGTGGCTGCGCGACCAGGGCGCGCTCGTTCCGTTGCCGTTGCCGTCCGGTGGCGGGGCAGTGCCTGCCGAGCGAATGGCTGTCGTTCGCCGGCAACGATGCGGCGTGCAGCCTGAAAAGACGTGTTACATTGATCCGCATGCAAGTCCGCAGCGCGTTTTACTTTTGGTTTTGGTTCTTATCCCAGGCGGATGAGAGGTAAGCGCGCACCCCGACCGAGCTCCACTCCCAGACAACCGCCGAAGCTGAAAAGCCCGGCGGTTTTTTGTTTTCCGCGACCGTTTTTTCTCTCTCTCCCCTTTTTCTTTCACCCTTTCGTTCCATTTCACAGATCCACGAGGAAGCAACCATGACGGCTCCTGCCCACACCGCCAGCGATACCTGGTACCGCGACGTCGAGAAAACCAGCCAGACCGACGACGAACGTATCAAGGACATCACCGTGTTGCCTCCTCCAGACCATCTGATCCGCTTCTTCCCGATCCACGGGACGGCGGTGGAATCGCTCATCAGCGGCACGCGCCAGACCATCCACCGCATCATGGCCGGACAGGACGACCGGCTGCTGGTGGTGATCGGCCCCTGCTCCATCCATGACCCGGCCGCCGCGCTGGACTACGCCCGCCGCCTGAAGGCCGTGCGCGAGCAGTACAAGGACACGCTGGAGATCGTGATGCGCGTCTATTTCGAGAAGCCCCGCACCACCGTGGGCTGGAAGGGCCTCATCAACGATCCCTACCTGGACGAGAGCTACCGCATCGACGAAGGTCTGCGCATCGCGCGCCAGCTACTCATCGACATCAACCGCCTGGGCGTGCCGGCCGGCAGCGAATTCCTCGACGTGATCTCGCCCCAATACATCGGTGACCTCATCAGCTGGGGCGCCATCGGCGCGCGCACCACCGAGAGCCAGGTCCACCGCGAGCTGGCCTCGGGCCTGTCGGCGCCCATCGGCTTCAAGAACGGCACCGACGGCAACATCCGCATCGCCACCGACGCCATCCAGTCCGCCAGCCGGGGCCACCACTTCCTGTCCGTGCACAAGAACGGCCAGGTCGCCATCGTCCACACCAGCGGCAACCAGGACTGCCACGTCATCCTGCGCGGCGGCAAGGCGCCCAACTACGATGCCGCCAGCGTGCAGGCCGCCTGCGCCGACCTGGAAAAGTCCGGCCTGCCGCCCACACTGATGGTGGACTGCAGCCATGCCAACAGCAGCAAGCAGCACGAGAAGCAGCGCGACGTGGCGCGCGACATCGGCGCGCAGATCGCGAGCGGCTCGCGCAGCGTCTTCGGCGTGATGATCGAAAGCCACCTCACCGGAGGCGCGCAGAAGTTCACGCCGGGCAAGGATCAGCCCGGCGCGCTCGAATACGGCAAGAGCATCACCGACGCTTGCCTGGGCTGGGACGACTCCCTGGCAACGCTGGCCGAGCTGTCGGCCTCCGTGGCGGCGCGGCGCGCTCGCTGAAAACCCGGGTTGTCGATGGGAAGGGGCGGTGTAACCTGCCCCTTTTTCGTTTCCAGTCCTTGAAAGAGCCACCCATGCACAGCGAAGTCCTGGTCACCCTGACGCCCCGGCAGCAGTTCCGCTGCGACCTCAAGAGCGCCGAGCCCATGGCTCACGAGGCCGCGCGCCGGTGGCTAGACGATGAATTCATCCGCCTGGAATGCGAGCCCCTGCGCGCCAGCGGCAAGGTGCTGCTGGCCGACAAGGTGCTGGTCGTGGCCCAGGCCGCCGGCCCCACGCTGCTGTGTGATCGGGAGTGGTTCACCACCTTCGCCCGCGCCGCCAGCGCTGCGCTGGCCCGGCCCATCGTGCATGTCGATCTGACCGCGATGGCCGTCAGTTTCTGAGCAGAAAAGGGCTCTAGCCCAGGTTTTGTCTGGGCATTCTGCTATTTTTTCGATAGCGATTCGAGCAGCAGTGCGTGGATGCCGCCGAAGCTGCCGTTGCTCATGCAGACCACATGGTCGCCCGGGCGTGCTGCCTGGGTGATCTGCGCGACCAGTTCGGGCACGCTGGCGGCGGTGGTGGCCCGCTCGCCCAGCGGTGCCAGCGCGGCTCGCGCGTCCCAGTCCAGGCCGGCCGTGTGGCAGAACGACAGGTCGGCCGCCTCCAGCGCCCAGGGCAGCTGCGCCTTCATGGTGCCCAGCTTCATGGTGTTGCTGCGCGGCTCGAAGGCCGCCAGGATGCGCGCGCCCGGCCCCACGCGGCGGCGTAGCCCATCCAGCGTGGTGCGCAGCGCGGTCGGGTGATGGGCGAAGTCGTCATAGACGGCGACGCCGCCCGCCGTGCCTCGCAGCTCCATGCGCCGCTTCACGTTGCGAAAGCGCGCGAGGGCCGCGGCGGCATCGGCCGGCGCCACGCCCACATGCTGCGCCGCGGCGATCGCGGCCAGCCCGTTGAGCTGGTTGTGCAGGCCGCCCAGATCCCATTCCACGCGGCCCACCGCCTGGCCGCGGTGCAGCACGTCGAAGGCGTGCGGCTCGCCCTGCGCGGTGAAGTCGCTCACCGCCGCGCCGAAGCTCGCCACCTCGCTCCAGCAGCCCGCATGCAGCACGCGCGCCAGGCTCTCTTCGAGCCCGTTGACCACCACGCGGCCCGAAGGCGGCACGGTGCGCACCAAGTGGTGGAACTGCCGCTCGATGTCCGCCAGGTCGTCGAAGATGTCCGCGTGGTCGAATTCGAGGTTATTCAGCACGGCGGTGCGCGGGCGGTAGTGGACGAACTTGCTGCGCTTGTCGAAGAAGGCGGTGTCGTACTCGTCCGCCTCGATCACGAAGACCGGCGCTTGGCCCGCCGTGCCCGATCCGGCCACCGGCCGCCGGGCTGCGCCCAGCCGGGCCGAGACGCCGAAATCCAGCGGCACGCCGCCCACCAGAAAGCCCGGCTGCAGCCCGGCGCATTCCAGCACCCACGCCAGCATCGAGGTGGTGGTCGTCTTGCCATGCGTGCCGGCCACGGCCAGCACGTGCCGGCCCTGCAGCACATGTTCGGACAGCCACTGCGGGCCGCTGGTATAGGGCGCGCCCGCGTCCAGAATGGCTTCCATCAGCGGAAACTTGGGGCTGCCGTCTGCCAGTCGTGCGCGGCTCACCACGTTGCCGATGACGTAGAGATCGGGGCTGAGGGCCATCTGGTCGGCGCCGTAGCCCTCGATCAGCTCGATGCCGAGGGCGCGCAGCTGGTCGCTCATGGGCGGGTAGACGCCCGCATCGCAGCCCGTGACCTTATGGCCCGCCTCGCGCGCCAGCGCGGCCAGCCCGCCCATGAACGTGCCGCAGATGCCCAGTATGTGAATATGCATGGGCGCCGATTCTACGTTTGCCGCCTTGCAGGCCGCAGGCGCTTGCCTGGCAAGCGCTGGCAGCTATCGAAAGCGTAGCGATGCGCGGACCCTCGGCAAGGCAAATCCCCCCGCGCTACCTGGCCGTCATGCCCTCGTCAGGGCCCGGTGCGAGGCTTGGCGCGACAATCACTTCCTGCAGCCCCCCGCTTTTTCTTTCTTCTTCTTCAACCGGATGCACGCCATGGAAAACGCACTCGCCACCGAGATCGCCAACGCCGCCGCCCGCCTGGTCGTCGAAGAGGGGCTGGAATGGGGCCCTGCCAAGCGCCGCGCCGTGCGCGACCTCGGACTGCCCGCCCGCACGCCGCTGCCCGACAACGACCTCGTCGAGGACGCCGTGCGCGAATACATCGGCCTCTTCTGCGCCGATACTCAGCCGGCCGAGCTGCGCGCCCTGCGAGAGCTCGCCCTGGTGTGGATGGAGCGCATGGCGCAGTTCCGCCCCTACCTGGCAGGCGCGGTCTGGCACGGCACAGCGACACGGCTCTCCGATATTTACCTGCAGCTCTTCTGCGATGACTGCAAATCGGCCGAGATCGCGCTCATCGACCACCATGTCGATTACGAGCCGCGCACCGTCACCGGCTTTCGCGGCGAGCCCGTGGAGGCGCTGAGCCTCAGCAGCCTCGCGCCCCCACTGGGCGAGAACGTGGGCGTGCATCTCATGGTCTATGACCTGGACGACCTGCGCGGCGCCCTCAAGCCCGACGCGCGCGGGCGTACGCCCCGGGGCGATGCCCAGGCCGTGCGCCAGCTGCTGGCCGCTTCCGCCGCCCCTTCATTCCCCACGGATACCGATACCGCCGCATGAACTCTTCCACCCCATCCCCTTCGCCCGCTCCCGCTCCCTCTTCGACGACGTCGCGCCGCCGCTGGCTCGCAGTCGGCGTGGGCGCCGCGGCCGCCGTGGCCGGCGCCGGATTGGCATGGAAGCGGCTGCAGCCGCATGGCGCGCCTGCGACCTCCGCCGCTGCGCTTTCCGAAAGCGAAGCCGCTTTCTGGGCGTCGGGCTTCAATGCGCCGGCCGGCGAGGCGGTCGCCATGCAGGCTTTTCGCGGCAAGCCCCTGGTGCTGAACTTCTGGGCCACCTGGTGCCCTCCCTGCGTCGAAGAGCTGCCCTTGCTCAACGGCTTCTACCGCGAACAGAAGGCCCGGGGCTGGCAGGTGGTGGGTCTGGCCATCGACCAACCGACGGCGGTGCGGCAGTTTCTGCAGCGCCTGCCGCTCGATTTCCCGATCGCGCTGGGCGGATTGGGTGGAACCGACATGGCACGCTCGCTCGGCAATCTCGCGGGAGGGCTGCCTTTTACCGTGGTGTTCGGCGCAGATGGGAACATCTTGCACCGTAAAATGGGCCAGGTGACGGCGGACGACCTCAAAGCCTGGGCACAACTGGGCTGATGCAAGTCATATCCGAGCTTCAGAAGATGACATTTGCGGAAGATTCGAGGAATTAGGCTGAAATTCGGGTAAATTCGCGCCTCTTTCGTTTTTAGCCGCTGGAGCCCTCATGGATTTGCGAAAACTCAAGACCCTGATCGACCTCGTATCCGAGTCGAACGTGTCTGAACTGGAGATCACCGAAGCCGAGGGCAAGGTCCGCATCGTCAAGAGCGGCGGCGCCGTCGTCCAGCAATATGTGGCCGCCCCCGTGCAGACCGCCCCCGTGGCCGCAGCGCCCGCCGCTGCCGCGCCTGCACCGGAAGCCGCGCCCGCCCAGACCGGCCACGTGGTGAAGTCGCCCATGGTTGGCACCTTCTACCGTGCCTCCAGCCCCGGAGCGAAGGCTTTCGTTGAAGTCGGCAGCCAGGTCAAGGAAGGCGAGACCATCTGCATCATCGAAGCGATGAAGATCCTCAACGAGATCGAAGCCGACAAGACTGGCACGATCACGCGCATCCTGGGCGAAAACGGCCAGGCAGTCGAATACGGTCAGCCGCTCTTCGTCATCGAGTAAGCGCCGCATGTTCAAGAAGATTCTGGTTGCGAATCGCGGAGAGATCGCTCTGCGCATTCAGCGCGCGTGCCGTGAACTGGGCGTCAAGGCCGTCATGGTGTATTCCGAGGCCGACCGCGACGCCAAGTACGTCAAGCTGGCCGAAGAGGCCGTCTGCATCGGCCCGGCGCCCTCGCCGCTGTCCTACCTCAACATGCCGGCCATCATCTCGGCTGCCGAGGTGACCGACGCCGAAGCCATCCACCCGGGCTACGGCTTCCTCTCCGAGAACGCCGACTTCGCCGAGCGTGTGGAAAAGAGCGGGTTCCAGTTCATCGGCCCCTCGCCCGAGTCGATCCGCATCATGGGCGACAAGGTCTCGGCCAAGCAGGCCATGATCCGCGCGGGCGTGCCCTGCGTGCCCGGCTCCGAGGGCGAACTCCCCGATGATCCGGTGCAGATCCGCCGCATCGCCAAGACCATCGGCTACCCCGTCATCATCAAGGCGGCAGGCGGCGGCGGTGGCCGCGGCATGCGCGTGGTGCATACCGAGGCCGCCCTGGTCAACGCCGTGCAGATGACCAAAGCCGAGGCGGGCGCCGCGTTCGGCAATCCGGCCGTCTACATGGAGAAGTTCCTCCAGAACCCGCGCCACATCGAAATCCAGGTGCTGGCCGACAAGCACCGCAACGCCGTCTATCTGGGCGAGCGCGACTGCTCCATGCAGCGCCGCCACCAGAAGGTGATCGAAGAGGCTCCGGCTCCGGGCATTCCGCGCAAGCTGATCGAGCGCATCGGCGAACGATGCGTGGCGGCCTGCAAGAAGATCGGCTACCGCGGTGCGGGCACGTTCGAGTTCCTGTACGAAAACGGCGAGTTCTACTTCATCGAGATGAACACCCGCGTGCAGGTGGAGCACCCGGTGACCGAGTGGATCACGGGCGTGGACATCGTCAAGACGCAGATCATGGTGGCAGCCGGCGAGAAGCTGCCTTTCACCCAGCGCCAGATCGAGATCCGGGGCCACGCCATCGAATGCCGCGTGAACGCCGAAGATCCGTACAAGTTCACGCCCTCGCCGGGCCGCATCACCATGTGGCACGCACCCGGTGGCCCGGGCGTGCGGGTGGATTCCCACGCCTACACCAACTACTACGTGCCGCCGAACTACGACTCCATGATCGGCAAGATCATCGTCCACGGCGACACGCGCGAAGAGGCGCTCGCGCGCATGCGCACGGCGCTGTCCGAGACCGTGATCGAAGGCATCAACACCAACATCCCGCTGCACCGCGAGCTGATGGTGGACGCCAAGTTCATGGCCGGCGGCACCAACATCCACTACCTGGAAGAGTGGCTGACGCATCACAAGCGCTGATGCCCGGGCGCTGATGCGCTGTTGAAGAGTCTGCATGCTGGCCTCCGGTGACGGAGGCCAGCATTGTTTTTTGTTGGGTGGGGGCGCTAGGCGTGCCGCCGGAACCTGGGAGAGCCGAAATGTTTGAACTGAGCCTGATGTGCCCGGAAGACCGGGTCGAAGCCTTGAGCGATGCCTTCGATGCGCTGGAGGCGCTCAGCGTTTCCGTGGAAGACGCCGATGCGCAGACCGATGCGGAGCAGGCGCTCTTCGGTGAGCCCGGCATGCCGCCCCCGAAGGATGGCTGGCAGCGCAGCCGCATGGTGGCGCTGTTCTCGACCGAAGCCCTGGCCGAAGAGGCACGCGAGCTGCTGCAGGTGCAGGACTTCTTCGAGGGCTGCCGCGTGCTGGGCATCACGGCGGTGCAGGACCAGGACTGGGTGCGCCTGACGCAGTCGCAGTTCGCGCCGGTCGATATCACGCCGGACTTCTGGATCGTGCCCACCTGGCATGAGCTGCCTTCGGCCGCAGTTCGGCACATCCGACTGGACCCGGGCCTGGCCTTCGGCACCGGCACGCACCCCACCACCCGCATGTGCCTGCGCTGGATCGCGCGGCACGGCGTGGCCGCCGAGACGGCAGGCGACGCCGGCCTGGGCCGCGTGCTCGACTACGGCTGCGGCTCCGGCATCCTGGCCATCGGCGCGGCCAAGTTCGGCGCCGGCAGCGTCGATGCGGTGGACATCGACCAGGCAGCCGTCGATTCGACCCTGCAGAACGCCGAGGCCAACGGCGTGCAGCTGACGGCCGGCCTGCCCGACCGCGCGCAGGGCAGCTATCAGACCGTGCTGGCCAACATCCTGGCGACGCCACTGAAGGTGCTCGCGCCGCTGCTGTGCGGCCACGTGGCCGAGGGCGGCCACCTAGTGCTGGCCGGCATCCTGGAGCGCCAGGCGGACGAGCTCAAGGCCGCGTATGCGCCGTACCTCGCTCTGGAAGTCTCCGACCAGGAAGACGGCTGGATCCTGATGACCGCACGGCGCTGATGCGCCCCGCGCCGCCGTTCGGCGCGATCCCGGCGGCGCGCCGGCAGGGCGCACCTACAATGCCCAGCCGATGAGCCAGATCACTCGCTGCCCCGCCTGTGCAACCACCTTCAAGGTCGTGGCGGACCAGCTGCGCATTTCCGACGGCTGGGTGCGCTGCGGCCAGTGCAAGGAAGTCTTCCACGCAGCCTCCAATCTGTTGGAGATGCCTGCACCGCGTCCGGTGCCCGTGGCCGATGCATTGCCGGCTGCCTCGGCTTCTGTCATTGAGCCCGCCCTTGCGCATCCTTTGGTACCGCAGCCGTCCATGCCGGAGCCGCAGGCCTCGCCCCTGGCAGATTCAGCACCCGAATCCGAGCCAGCGATGGCCTCGCGCGATGTCCCGGACGTGTGGAGCAGCCCCCGGCAGGCTGCGGCGGCGTCATCGCTTCAGGCTGCACCGCTCCATGACGAAGACGATGATCGGGACGAGGGGGTGCTCACGGCGTCGTTCGACGACGATGCGCCGCCATCGCATTCCGCGCCCTCGGCAACTGCTGTCGCAGAGCCTTTCCTTGAGCGCGAAATCGCCCCGGACTCCGGCGGCTACGAACTGCCCTTCGCTGAGTTGCGCGATTCCGGCTGGCCCGACGATATCGAAGGTCTTGAAGACCCACAGGCCGAGGGCGGCGAAGCAGGCCGCGACGACACGGTGGCCGAGGATCCACGGGACGATGACGCAGATGTCGCGTCTGCCCCTGAGGGCGGTGAGGCCTCCTGGGCTGCCGATCCGCTGGATGTCATGGTCGGCCTGGAGGCCCATGCGGTCGCGGAAGCGGGGCCGGCACCGGCCGCGTCCGAGCCCCCAGGGGCGCCTGGTGGCCTGCTGCGCAGCGCCGATGAGCGCGACGAGCGAGATGCGCTGTCGGAGTTTTCCGCAGGCGCGCCAGGGGCCGAGGAGCAGGGCTTGAGTGCTTTTCGGAGCCCTGAGGCCAGCGGCGAGGCGAGTGCAGCTTCTGCACGCGGCGCTTCCCCTATGGAGGACGCGGAGGAGCCCGGTTTCGTGCGCGCGGCCCGGCGTCAGGCTTTCTGGCAGAGCCGCGCCGTGCAGGCCGTGCTGACGGCGGGTTCGCTGGTCCTGCTGATCTGCCTCGTGGTGCAGTTTGCCTGGCGCGAGCGCGATCTGATCGCGGCCCGGCATCCCGTTATGCGCCCTGCATTGCAGGCTGCGTGCCGCGCGCTGGGCTGCGAGGTGGCGCCCCTGCGGCGCATCGCCGACGTGGTCATCGACGGCTCTTCCTTCGCCAAGGCACGGGACGGCGGCTTCCAGCTACAACTGACGCTCAAAAACCGTGGCTCCACGGCGCTCGCCATGCCTGCTGTGGAGTTGACGCTCACCGACGCGAAGGACCAGCCCGTCGTGCGCCGCGTGCTGAGGCCTGATGAGGTCGGCGCGCCCGAGACGTTGCCGCTCCAAGGCGAATGGAGTGGCACGGTGCCGCTGAGCGTGAGCGCTGGCGCAGACCGCGTCACGGGATACCGCGTGCTGGCGTTCTATCCCTGATCCTTTTGCCGGCCACTTTCCTGCCCTTTTTTTATCTTTTCTGACTGGAATTCACCTCCTATGGCTGCCCTGATCTGCGGTTCCCTGGCGTTCGACACCATCATGACTTTCGAGGGCCGCTTTGCCGAGCAGATCCTGCCGGAGCAGCTGCACATCCTGAACGTCTCTTTCCTTGTGCCCTCGCTGCGCCGCGATTTCGGCGGCTGCGCCGGCAACATCGCCTATGCGCTGCAGCTGCTGGGCGGTGAGGCCCGCCCCATGGCCATGCTGGGAACGGACGGTGCCGACTACCTGGAGCGGCTGCGCGGCCTGGGCATCGACACGCGCCATGTCGGCCAGACGGGCGATATCTACACCGCGCAGGCCCTGATCATGACCGACCGCGACAACAACCAGATCACGGCCTTCCATCCGGGCGCCATGATGCAGGCGCACGGCCAGCGCATCGAGGCCGATCCGTCGGTGAAGCTCGCCATCATCGCGCCCGACGGCCGTGACGCCATGCTGCAGCATGCCGAACAGCTCGTGCAGGCCGGCATCCCCTTCGTGTTCGATCCGGGCCAGGGCCTGCCCATGTTCAACGGTGAAGAGCTGCGTCGCTTCGTAGAGCAGGCCAGCTGGGTGGCCGTCAACGACTACGAAGGCAAGATGCTCTGCGACCGCACGGGCTGGAGCCTGGCGGAGATATCCCGCAAGGTGCGCGGCCTGATCGTCACGCTGGGCGACCAGGGCTGCGAGGTCTGGGAGCAGGGCGAGCGCAGCGCAGTGGCTGCGGTGCAGCCTGCCGCCGTCGTCGATCCCACGGGCTGCGGCGATGCATGGCGAGGCGCTCTGCTGTTCGGGCTGGAGCGCGGCTGGCCCCTGGCCCAGTGTGCGGCCCTGGGCAACCGCCTGGGCGCCTTGAAGATCGCGCAGCGCGGCCCGCAGAACTATGTGCTCGATTTCAACCTGTCGGAGTGGTCACCCGCCTGACGGGCCGTTGATCGGAAGGCCGGTGCGCGCTGCGGCCGGCCGGTGTGAGGCCGTAGAGGCGCAGGCATAAAAAAACCCGGTGCAGGCACTGCACCGGGTTGGTCGCCCAAGACGCGAGCGTCTTGAACGGTGGAGTTACGGCTTGCCGCCGGTGGGGAAGGGCCAG
>JBHIWE010000040.1:0-23031 GCA_041987645.1 Acidovorax sp.
GGGGTGGCGCAGCCGGACCCGGCCCCGCTGCAGATGCTGCAGGCCGGCCTGGGCGCCCAGATCCACCTGGTGCCGGTGCAGGACGTGGTGTATCTGGAGGCCGCCGACAAGTACGTGCGGGTGCTGACGGCGCAGCACGAATATCTGGTGCGCACGCCGCTCAAGGAACTGGCCGCACAGCTCGACGCGCAGCAGTTCTGGCAGATCCACCGCGGCACCGTGGTGCGCGCCACGGCCATCGTCAGCGCCATGCGCGACGAGGCGGGCCGGCTGCACCTGCAGCTGCGCGAGCGGCCCGAACGGCTGGCGGTGAGCCGGCTCTACGCCCACCGCTTCAAGGCGATGTAGGCGAGGCCGGCCCTGAAGGGCTTCAGACCGGGTAGGTGCCCGGGATCAGGATGTTCCGGTCCACATTCTGGATGTTGATGTGTCCGCAGAAAGCCATGGTCACGTCCAGCTCCTTGTGGATGAGCTGCAATGCGCGGGTCACGCCGGCTTCGCCGTAGGCGCCCAGGCCATAGACCATGGCGCGGCCAATCATGGTGCCGCGCGCGCCCAGGGCCCAGGCCTTGAGCACATCCTGCCCGGAGCGGATGCCGCCGTCCATCCACACCTCGATCTGCGACCCCACCTCGGCCACGATGGCGGGCAGCGCGGCGATCGACGAAGGTGCGCCGTCCAGCTGGCGGCCGCCGTGGTTGCTGACCACGATGGCGTCGGCGCCAGCGGCCACGGCCAGGCGCGCGTCCTCGGCATCCATGATGCCCTTCAGGATCAGCTTGCCGCCCCACTGTTCCTTGACCCAGGCGACGTCGGCCCACGACAGGCGCGGGTCGAACTGCTCGTTGGTCCAGGCCGAGAGCGAACGCATGTCGGTCACGCCCTTGACGTGGCCCACCAGGTTCCGGAAGGTGTGGCGGCGCGTGCCGGCCATGCCCAGGCACCAGTGCGGCTTGGTCATCAGGTTGACGATGTTCTTGAGCGTGGGGCGCGGTGGCGCCGACAGGCCGTTCTTGATGTCTTTGTGCCGCTGGCCGATCACCTGCAGGTCGAGCGTGAGCACCAGCGCGCTGCACTTGGCGGCGCGGGCGCGCTGGATCATGCGGGCCATGGCGTCGCGGTCGCGCATCATGTAGAGCTGGAACCAGAAGGGCGCGCTGGTGTGCTCGGCGATATCCTCGATCGAGCAGATGCTCATGGTGGACAGCGTGAACGGAATGCCGAACTTCTCGGCAGCGCGCGCGGCGTGGATCTCGCCGTCGGCATGCTGCATGCCCGTGAGGCCCACCGGCGCGATGGCCACCGGCATGCGGGCCGGCGTGCCGACCATGCTCACGGCGGTGCTGCGGCCGTCCATGTTCACCGCCACGCGCTGGCGCAGCTTGATGCGCTGGAAGTCCTCGGAGTTGGCGCGGTAGGTGCCTTCGGTCCAGGAGCCCGAGTCGGCATAGTCGTAGAACATGCGCGGCACGCGGCGCTCGGCCACGGTGCGCAGGTCTTCGATGGTGGTGATTTTGGAAAGGTCAGGCACGGGAAAAATCTCCGAAAAGAGGCGGGCAATCGATGGACGATCGTAGCCCGCACCCGTGCGGCGGTGCGTGAAGGCTTTTGCCCGGCGCGTGAAATTTCTGCAGCCGGCACCGTGGGGCGGCCCTGCCGCAGCCTCAGCGGCGGCGCGCCAGCGCCACGCCCGCGATGGCCAATACGAAGCCCAGCAGCTGCACGGGCGAGAGCCTCTCGCCGAAGATCAGCCACGCCTGCAGGGCCGACAAGGGCGGCACACCCAGCAGCAGCGCGGTGGTACGCGTGGCTTCGCCGCGGCGCATGAGCCAGATCAGCAGCGTGGCGCCGCCGATGGACAGCACCAGCACCGAATAGGCCAGATAGCCCCAGAGCAGCGGTGCATGGTCCCAGCGCGGCTCGCCCAGCCACAGCGCCATGGGCAGCAACGCCAGCACGGCGCCCAGATTCTGCAGCGCGCCGGCACTGCGCAGATCGCCCGCGGCCCAGGGCGACTTCTGCACCATCGAGCCGAGCGTGAGCGCCAGGATGCCGCCCGCGCCCACCAGCACCACGGGCAGCGAGAGGCCTGCCGCGCTGGTGTCCTGCAGGCGCGGCAGCAGCACCAGCGTCACCCCGCTGAAGCCCAGCGCCAGCCCCCACCAGGTGGCGCGCGACAGGCGCTTGCCCAGCACCGCGACAGCGATCAGCGCCGTGAGCAGCGGCTGCAGCGAACCGATGAGCGCCATGACGCCGGCCGGCAGCCCTTGTGCCATGGCCCACCAGCTGGGACCCACGTAGAGCCCGTTCATCAGCGCACCGGCCAGCAGCTGCATGCCGATGCGCTTGGGGCCGCGCGGCCACGCCACGCGCGCCCACAGCGCCACGGCGATGAACACCAGCGCCACGCAGCCAAAGCGCATCGACAGGAACCAGAACGGATCGGCATGCGGTGCCACGCCGCGCCCTACCAGGAAACCGGTGGACCAGATGAACACGAAGAGCAGGGGAGCGGCGGTATGCATGAACAGAAAAGCGGCGCGGCGCGAAGCAAGGCGCAGGGGCGAGGATGAGACGGGGCTGCGGCAGCGCGTGCGGGCCAGCCCCGCCAGCGGGGCATGGAGTGTAGGCAGCGCGGCGGCAGCTCGGCGTCTCAGCGACGACTCTCCCGCACGCCTGCCCCGCGCACCTCGATCTGCACCTGGTCGAGCACCGCTCCGCGCGCGTCGAGCAGCTCCACCCGGTGCCTGCCCGGCCACGGCAGCCAGCCCCACTGCGTGCCCCGCCCCTGCACCTTGCCGTCGATGCGCCAGCGCAGCGGGCCGGCGCCGGCACCCACCTCGTTCGCTGCGAAGCGCAGGCGCTGGTGGTCCGGCGGAATGTCGGGGTCGAGCGCGATGATGGTGCCCGGCGCGGGCGCCAGGATGCGCGGGCGCGGCGCCTGCGGCTCCCCGCCATCGCCGCCGGCCGCTGCAGCCCCGGGAGCGCGGTCTTGCGTGCCGGAAGCGGCTGCAGCGCGCACGGATGGTTCGCCTTTCGCTATTGAATCAATAGCAAACTGACTTTGCTGGGTGCCCGCCAGAAACCATTCCTGCCGGGCACTTTCCAGCGGTGTGCCGCCTGCGCCCGGCTGTGGTCCGTAGTGCACTGCCACCTGCACCAGGCCCGCGGGCGGCTTGGGCGCGTGGCTGGGCGAGGCACGGTGCAGCCAGCCCATCACCTCGGCCCAGATGGGCGCGGCGCCGCTGGTGCCGCTCACCTCGTGCATGGGCGCGCCGCTGGCGTTGCCCACCCACACGCCCACGGTGTAGCGCTGCGACCAGCCGATGGCCCAGTTGTCGCGCATGTCCTTGCTGGTGCCGGTCTTGACCGCCGTCCAAAAGCGCGTGCCCAGCACGCTGTCGGTGCCGAAGGTGCGGGTGCGGGCGTTGGCGTCGGAGAGGATGTCGCCCACGATGAAGGCGGCGCGCGCATCCAGCGCCTGCACGGGTGCCGGCGCGGCCGGCTCGCCGGGGGCGCGCGGCAGCCAGCGCACCGGGCTGTAGCGCCCGCCCTGGGCCAGGGCGCGGTAGGCATTGGCCAGCTGCAGCAGCGGCACCTCGGCACTGCCCAGCGCCAGGCTGTAGCCGTAGTAGCCGCCCGATTCGCGCAGCGGCAGGCCCAGCGCCCGCAGCTGGGCGAAGAAGGCATCGGGCGTGACCATGACCAGCGTGCGCACGGCCGGCACGTTCAGGGAGGCGGCCAGCGCCGTGCGTGCCGACACCCAGCCCTTGAAGCGCCGGTCGTAGTTCTGCGGAATGTAGAGGCCGCCCGCCGTGGGGATGTGGGCCGGCGCGTCATCGACCAGCGATGCGGCCGTGAGCCGCCGCTCGGCAATGGCCTCGCCATAGAGAAAGGGCTTGAGCGTGGAGCCGGGCTGGCGCAGCGCGAGCACACCGTCCACCTCGCCCGCGCGGCTGAGCGTGCCCGACGAGCCCACCCAGGCCAGCACCTCGCCGCTGGCGTTGTCCAGCACGACGATGGCGCCGTCCTCCACATTACGGCCGCGCAGCTCGCGCAGGTGCTGGGTGAGCGACTGCAGGGCCATGCGCTGCAGCGGCGTGCTGAGCGTGGTGGCCACGCGTTCGGGGGGCGGGCCGGCGGCATCGCCCTGGCCGCGCAGCGCCTGACGGGCGAAATGCGGCGCGATGCCTTCGCTCGCATCGAAGGCGCGGCGCTGCAGCGCGGCGGTGGCGAAGAGGTCCAGCGCATCGCATTCGGCGGCAGCGCCGCCCTGGTCGGCATCCTTGGCGCGGCCCTCGCGCGGCTGCATGGCCTGCAGCACGCCGCAGGCGCGCTGCGCCACCAGTGCGGCTCGGGCATTGGGCGCGCGCACCAGCGCGGCGGCTACCGCCGCCTCGCGCAGGTCGAGGCCGTGCGGCGCCTTGCCAAAGAGCGTGCGAGAAAGCGCGTCGATGCCGACGATCTCGCCGCGGAATGGCACCAGGTTCAGGTAGGCCTCCAGGATCTGGTCCTTGCGCCAGCGCCGGTCCAGCACCTGGGCCGCCACGGCCTGGCCGAGCTTCTGCGCCGCGCTGCGCCCGCCCGGTCCCTGGCGCCAGTCGCCGTCCAGCAGGCCGGCCAGCTGCATGGTGATGGTGCTGGCGCCGCGCGTGCGCTGGTTCCAGAGGTTGCCCCAGGCGGCGGCGGGAACGGCCGCCCAGTCCACTCCGCTGTGTTCGTAGAAGCGCTTGTCCTCGCTCAGCACCAGGGCCGTGCGCAGCGCGGGCGACACGTCCGCGAGCGGCACCCACTGTCCGCGCCGCACGGTGGCGTCGGTGCGCACGCGCTGCAGCACCTCGCCCTCGCGCGAGAGCACCAGGGTGTCGGAGGAACGGAAGTCCGCGCGCACCTCGGCAGGCGTGGGCAGCGCCAGCGCGGACGGAGAGCCGAATGCCAGCAGCGCCACAGCCAGAGCGCCGATCCCGCTGCACCGCATTGCAGCGTGCCGCACCAGGCCATAGGAACGATGGAGCAGTTCGGAGCAGTTCATGGGGTTTGCAGGCTATCACCCCCCGGAACCCGCCACCGCTGAAGCGTTGGCGGGTCGGGGCCATAGCGGTCCGGCGAAACCGCCCACCGGCCGGGGCGCGGCTCGCCGTCCTGCGCGCTGCGGCCTGCAGCCGCGCCGCCGGCAAAGGAACGCGGCAGTCCGCAGACGTGTCAGCGCGTGGAAGCCTCCACCTTCATGCGGGCGTTGGGGGTCTCGCCGAACATCTCTGGGGCGTACATCGCCTCGACACGGCTGGGCGGCAGGGCAAAGTCGCCCACGTTGTTGAGCCGCACGGTGTACTGCACGCTGGCCGTGCCCTTGGGCAGGTACTCGTAGTAGCTGCGGAAGGCCTCGAAGCTGCGTTCCTCGAAGGCCGTCCACGCGCCGCCCGAGCGCTTCTCGCCCTGCGTGGAGATCTCGGAATCACGGCCCAGCCCGCTGCCCAGGATGGTCGCGCCGCCCGGAATGGGGTCGGTCAACGCCACCCAGGTCATGTCGGCGCTGGAGGTGACCTCCAGCGTCACGCGCAGCACGTCGCCGCGCGTGTACTTGCCGGGTACGGCCTGCTCGACCGGGGTGATGGTCTTCTTGAGCGTGTAGCCCGCCGAAAACGGCGCCCTGAGCGCGATGGCCGCCACCGACTGCACCGTGAGCCAGGGCTTGCCCGTGCCCTGCTGCGTGACGGTGAGCGGCTGCTTGCCGGCCTTGTCGGGCCAGGGCAGGAACATGCCGTTGTTCTTCAGGTTGCCGGGCGCTGCGGGCGCGCCGAACCAGGTGGTCTGGTGGGCCGCGCCGGCATCGCCTGCGGCCTGCTGGCGCTCCACCTTGGCCCAGTCCACGCTGGCGGTGGCCGCGCCCAGCGCAGCGCGGGTGCTGCCAGCCACGGGCACGGCTTCGAACCGGGCGCTGAACTTCTCCAGCGCCAGGCCGCCCCAAAGGTTGGCGGTGGTGGTGTGCCAGGCGCCGTTCTGCTGGCGGGCGATGAAGCCGTTCGCCAGCCGGCCCATGTCGTCCTTCCAGGCCGGGTCGTCCATCACGGCCAGCATCAGGCGGGCGGTATTGACGTCGCCGTTCTGCATCAGCCACCACCAGTAGTCGTCCTGCTCGGTGGTGAAGAGCACCTTGGTGCCCTGGTAGGAGAGCCGGCCCTTGAGCACCTGCGTGGCCTCGGCCAGGCGCTGCTCGCGCTGGGGCACGTCCTGCACGCGCTTGAGGATGTTCAGCCAGTCGATCACCGCATGAGTGGGCCACTGGTTGGGCGCGATGGCGATGCTGCCCAGCATGCGGCCGCTGGCGCGGCCGTAGCGCGAAAGCGCCTCGATGGCGGCGAGCTTGCGCACGTCCAAGTCCTTGCGCGGGCTCCAGAAGTCGCGCTGGATGCGGCCTTCGACGAAGGCCGTGAGGCCGCGCTCCATGGCGGCGAGCGATTCATCGGGCAGCTTGAACTCGGGGTGCATCGCGGCGGCCTCGTGCGTGGCGGCCAGCAGGTAGGCGGTGAGCGTGTCGCTGCCCCGGTCGGCACTGCCAGCCTGCGGCGGGAAGTAGCTGGCAAGGCCGTCCGCATCGAGGTAGGAGGGCAGCTGCGCGGCCACGGTCTGCCAGAGCTTGCCGTCGCGCAGGCCCACGGCCTTGCTGGTCTTTTGCTCCAGGCAGACGAAGGGGTAGTTGGCGAACCAGTCGCGCACGCCGGGCAGGCCTTCGGCCAGCGTCGGCACCAGCGACAGCTTCAGGCCGCCGCGCTTGGCGCCGGTGGCGGGCAACGCGTCGGCGGGCGGGGCCACGTCCATGGAGAAGCTGCCGTCCAGTTGCACCAGGGTGGCCTGCTGCACCGTGAGCGGCACGGCCGGGATGATGCGCTGGCTGGCCTTGAGCGCGTCGCGGGCGCTGCCCAGGGTGTCGCGCGCGTCGATCTCCCAGATCAGCGCCTGGGCCCGCGTCTGGCCCAGCTGCGCGGGCGCGGTGACGTTCCAGGCCACTTCGCGCGATTCGCCGGCCGGAATGTCCACGGTCTGCGGCTCCACGCTCAGCAGCGTGGCGCGCGGCGCCACCTGCACCTTCATGGCCTTCTGCGTGGTGTTGCGCAGCGTGACCTGGGCGCGGAACTGGTCGTCCTCGCGCACCAGCGGCGGCAGGCCGCTGATGATCTGCAGGTCCTGCGTGGCGCGGATGCTGGCGGCGCCGGTGCCGAAGAGGCCCGTGCCGGCATCGGCCACGGCGACGATCCTGAAGGTGGTGAGCGCGTCGTTCAGCGGCACGGTGACCTTGGCCTGGCCGTTGGCGTCGAGCTGCACGGCGGGCTTCCAGAGCAGCAGCGTGTCCAGCAGCTCGCGCGTCTGCGCGCGGCCCCCGCCGCCGCCGGCGGGCACGGCCTTCTTGCCGTAGTGGCGGCGGCCGATGATCTCCATCTGCGCGGTGGAGGTCTCCACACCCCAGGGCCGGCGCTGCAGCATGGCGTCCAGCAGGTTCCAGCTGGTGTTGGGCATCAGTTCCAGCAGGGCCTGATCGACGGCGGCCACGGCCACCTCGGCGTTGGCCGCGGGCTTGCCGCCCGGCAAGGTGGCGGTGATGGTGACCTGTGCCTGGCCGCGCACGGCGTAGCTTGTCCGGTCGGTGGCGACCTTCACGTCGATGCGGTGGGTCTGCGCGCCGACCTTGATCTCGGCCATGCCCAGCCGGTAGGCGGGCTTGGACAGATCGACCATGGACGTGGGCGCCACGTATTCCTTGCCCTCGTACCAGAAGGCGTTCCACCATTCGCGCGGCGCCTTGAAGCCCCAGGTGAAGAAGCTGTACCAGGGCACCTCGCGCAGCCGCCCGCGCAGGGCCAGCACGCTGACATAGACGTTGGGGCCCCAGCCCTCTTCGACCTTGATCTGCACCGTCGGGTCCTGTCCATTGAGCTGCACCACGCGGGTGCTCAGGATGCCTTCGCGCTCCACCGCCACCAGCGCCGTGGCGTGGCGGAAGGGCATGCGCACCTGCAGGCGGGCGGTCTCGCCGGGCTGGTAGCTCTTCTTTTCGGGCAGCACGTCGATGCGGTCGTGGTCCTCGCCGCCGAACCACAGCTCGCCCTGCTTAGTGACCCAGACGGACGATGCCGCCTGCGCCTCGTTGCCGTCCTTGTCCCGCGCGGTGGCCACCAGCTCGACCTCGCCGGCCTCGTCCAGACGGGCGTCGCACAGCAGCAGGCCACGGCTGTCGGTCTGGCCCGAGCAGACCGTGCCCAGGTCCTTGGTCTCGGTCTTGTTGTCGTAGCTGTAGAAGCCGCCCACCATGCGCTTGCGGCTGCTGGTGGTGATGCGGGCGATGGCCTTGACGGTCATGGGCACGCCTTCGCGGGCGCGGCCGTCGATGCCCAGGGCCAGCGCCTGAAAGCGGATCTTCTGCGCGGCCGACACCCAGCCTTCGGTCTTGATGCCGGCCACCACGCCGGCGGGCCAGAGGGTCTGCACGCTGCGCAGGGTCTGCACCTCGCCGTTGGGGTCGGCGTAGGTGGCCTCCAGCACCATCTCCTGCGGCTGGCGGGCCTGGGGCACGTCGTCGATGGTGAGTTTGCCCGCGCCGTTGCGGTCCAGCGTGAGCGCCCGCTTGTCGGCGATCACGCGCGTGTCCTCGCTCGCGGCGGCCTCTTGCTCGCCGTCGCCTGCGCCGGCGGTGCTGCCGGCCGCGGCCTCCTGGGCCGGGCGCGGCGGGGTGAAACTGAAGGCATCGTAGTCGGGGTACTGCAGCGACTTGCCGCGCACCATGGCCGACACGCGCACCGGCAGGTTGGCCGCGCCACCGCCCGCAACGTAGTTGATCTGCACCTCGGTGGGCACCGAGCGCGCGCGCACCAGCGGCTTCTTGTCGATGGGCGCGATGCGGCCTTCGAGCACCGGCAGGCGGAATTCCTCCACCCGGAATTCGCCCGAGGTGAAGCTGCGGCCGTTCTCCCCGCCCCCGCGCAGCTCGACGCTATAGACGCCCAGCTTGGCGGCGGGCGGCACGGCGAAGGTGTTCTCGGCGCTCAGGCCGCCGGTGGCCGTCTTGCGCCAGGCGAGCGGCTGGGTGTATTGCTGGCCGCTGCCCACGTGGGTGATGACCAGCGTGGCAGGCTCGATCTTCGGCAGGCCGAAGCCCTGGCGGGTCTCGCTGCGCAACAGGTGCTTCATTGACACCGTCTCGCCGGCGCGCACCAGCGTGCGGTCGAAGAGGGTGTGCGCCACCTCGTCGGGCTGCGGGCTGCTGCTGGTGGGCACGTTGAAGCGCCAGGGCTCGATGCCGCGCTGCCAGTCGCTCCAGGTGAAGGCCATGTCAGGCACGCCGTCGGCCCCCTGGGCGCGGGCGCTGACGAAGTAGGCCTGGCTCCAGTCACCCCGGTCCTGGCAGGTCGGCGCCTGCGGCGAGAGGCCGTCGAAATGCGCCACGCCGTCGGCATGGGTGGTGGCCGTCGCCAGCACGCGCCCGTCGCAGGCCGACACGCGCACCTGCGCGCCGGGCACGACCTGGCCCTTGTCCAGCGTGGTCACCCAGGCGGCGGCGTTCTCGCGCCCGAGCTTGAAATGCACGGCCAGGTTGGTCACCAGGGCCGAGGTGCGCACGTACATCGTGCGGCTCGCGCCGTAGCGCTCATCGAGCAGCGACTGGCCCAGCAGGGGCGAGGCGATCTCCACCACATGGAAGCCAGGCGTGAGCGGAATGCCCACCACCTCGAAGGGACGCGGGTCGCCGTTCGCGGGCCGGGGCAGGTCCAGCGCCTTCACGCCGGGCAGGCCGCCCAGCAGCGACAGCATGCGGGTCTGCACCTCGCCGCGGCCCTGCTCCGGCAGCGCGGGGGGCAGCGCGCCCTTGACGTCGCGGCGCGCCTGGTCGCGGGCGATGCTGGGGCCGTCGTAGCGGCGCAGCTTGCGCATCCAGGCGATGATGTCCGCGTCGTTGTCGGCCTGCAGCGTAGTCACCTGGCCCTTGGCCGGTTCCTGGCCCGGCTGCAAGCCCTGCACGCGCAGCGCGGCCTCCACGTTGCGCAGCGTGACGGGCAGCAGCGCCGGGCCCTGCGGGCCTTCCGCGAAGCGCTCGACGATCCCGAAGGGCGAGGCCGCGAACTTGGCCAGCGGCGGCATGGCGCCCACGGCCACCGGCAGCGGGAAGCTCGCCGCATTGGCCAGCGTGCGGCCCGAGGCGTCCTTGAAATCGGCGGGCAGCTGCAGCATGTACTTGCCGCCGGCCGCGAAAGGCGGCGCGAACGAAAGCCGCGTCACCACCGAATCGGCATCGCCTTCCTGCTCGATGCGGGGCTTGAGCGTCTCGCTGCCGGACTTGAGGCGAATGCCCTCGGCCAGCTTGCGCGGCACGGGCGCGTTGAACGACAGGCGCAGCGGGCGGATGGGCAGGCAGGCGGCCTGGGCGTTCTCGCGCTCGCAGGCGAAGTCGGCCGCGAAGGGCTCGCGCACCTTGTAGGTGTAGCGTTTTTCCCCCGTGCTGGCCACGCCGCTGGGCGTGGCCACCCCCGCCCCATACACCAGCTGCACCTGCGAGCCCGAGCTGAGCCGCCGGTTGCAGGCCAGCGTGGCGTAACGCAGCGGCTCCTTGGCGGCGGCTTTTTCCAGGCCCTGCGACTGCAGCAGCGCCTGGCGATCGCGGCCCTCGATGGCACGCACCGGAATGCGTTCGCCCACGCCGTCGGCCACGCACCAGACATGGGCCAGCAGGCTGGCCTGCGTGGCCGGGCCACTCAGCCGCAGCAGGAAGAACTGCTCTTCGTCGATCGGCTGGTAGGTGCCCGGCTGCACGCTCTGCACGAACGGCCCTCCGCTATTGAATTGGTAGCTTCTCGCCCCCGTCAATGGCGCGCCAGCGGCCGATTTGAAGCCCGACATCGGGCTGACCGTGCAGCGCACGCCGGGCGGCAGGTCGCCGGCGAAGTCATAGACCCACTCGCGGTCGCTGGTCCAGCGGGCCGTGCCCTGGCGGGCCGCGCCCTCGCTGCAATCCACGGTGAACGGCGCAGGCGCCTTCGGGTCGCCGAAGGCCACGGCCGGGCCGTCGAACTTGGCCACCACCTGCCGCACGCGGGCTACCTCGCCCTGCGGCGACAGGCTGGCCACCGTGAGCGCCTGCGCCCCGCCGGCCAGCGCGGTCAGGAACAGGGCCATCCGCAGGCGGCGCAGGGGGTATGGGGAGGCGGTCTGGGCTGTCGTCATGGTCGGTCGGCGGTGGACTGGGGCAAGGCGAAGGGCGCCACGAAGGCAGGAGTGCCGCGAGCGTAGCCCATGGCGCGCCTGCGGCACACCCTCCGATCGGGGCAGTTGTCAACGACCTACAACGGGCCTGCGGCGGCCGTGCCACCATGGCGCACCGCCGGCCATGCACCCCGCACTCCGCACCCGGCCCTCACAGCCCATGCCGCCACCTCCGCCCGCCTCCGCCCCCTCCCAGCGCCGCTGGGAGATCGACGCCGTGCGCGGCCTGATGCTGGTGCTGATGACGGTCACCCATCTGCCCACGCGCATTTCGCTGCCGCTGGGGCAGCCCTTCGGATACGTCTCGGCGGCCGAAGGCTTCGTGCTGCTGTCGGCCTACATGGCCGGCCTGGTCTATGGGCGCGTGGCCTTCCGCAAGGGCGTGCCGCAGATGCGCCGTGCCTTCTGGCGCCGGGCGCTCACGATCTACGGCTGCCAGGCGGCGGCGCTGCTCTTTCTCTTCACCGTGATCACCGTCATCGGCATCGACGAACCGGCCATCAAGGGCCTGCTGGCCTTCTACTTCGCCCGGCCGGTGGATGCGCTCGTGGGCGGGCTGCTGCTGGTGCACGAGCCGCCGCTGCTGGACATCCTTCCGCTCTACGTGCTGTTCATGCTGCTCAGCCCCTGGGTATTGGCCTTCGCGCTGCGGCGCGGCTGGGTGCCGGTCATGGCCGTGAGCGTGCTGCTCTGGGTGCTGGCGCAGTTCGGGTTCGCGCAATGGTCCTACGGGCATTTCGCGCACGTGCTGCCGGTGTCGGTGCCGTTCACCGAAACCGGCTCCTTCGTCATGGGCGCCTGGCAGTTCCTCTGGGTGATGGGCCTCTGGATGGGCGCGAGCCGCAACGACCCGCAGGCGCCGCCCTTCGCATTCCCGCGCTGGACACTCTGGGCGGCGGGCGCCATCGCCCTCACCGGCTTCGTCTGGCGGCACGCCGTGGGACAGACGCCCTTTCCGCACATGCCGCAATGGAACGTGCTGCAGGACAAATGGCTGCTGGCGCCGCTGCGGCTGATCGACCTTTTCGCGCTTACGGTGCTGGCGATCCGCTTCGGGCCGCCGCTGCTCGCGCGCCTGCCCCGCATGCGCTGGCTGGAGACGCTGGGCTCGGCGTCGCTCGCCGTGTTCTGCGCGCATCTGGTCGTGGTGCTGCTCGTGCTGGGCCTGTTCGGCGCCCACTACGAGCGCCCCTGGCCGCTGGACATCGCCCTGCTCGCGGCCTGCTTCGGCACCCTTTACGCTGTGGCGCGCATCACGCTCTGGCTGGACCGGCAGCCCGGCGACGACGGCGATGCCCTGGCGCCGCCCGTGCCCTATGCGGAAAAGCCGCCGCCTCTGACCCACGACGACATGGCGCTGCCGCTGCAGAGCGAAACGTTGGCCCCCATCGCCAAGCCCCTGTGAGGGTGCGCTCGGGCGGCTAGCGCCCGCGGCCGGCCTGCGCCACCGGCGTGAGGGCCGGAGCGGGAGCAACTGCTGCGGCCTGCTGCACGGCGTCGCCCGCAGGGCGACCCACCTTCAGGTGCGGCGCGATCACCGCCTGCCACAGGTCGTAGCCGGCTTCGTTCATGTGCAGGCGATCGGGCCCATACAGTTCGGCGCGCGGCTGGCCATCGGCGCCCAGCATGGGCGTGAAGATGTCGATGTAGTCGCTGTTGGGCACGCCCCGCACATAGCCGGCCAGCAGGGCATTGGCCTCGCGCACCTGCGGCAGCAGCGCGCTGCGCAGCGGGCTGGGCTTGATCGAGACATAGCTGATGCGCGTGTCAGGCAGCGCGTTGCGCACGGCGGCCACGAAGGCGCGGAAGCTCTCCAGCACCTGATCCGGACTGCGGCCTTCGGCCAGGTCGTTGTCGCCCGCGTACACAACCACGTGGCGCGGGCGGTACTGCACCACCAGCCGTCGCGCCAGGCCGTTGCAGTCGGCCATGGTGGAGCCGCCGAAACCCCGGTTGATGACCACGGGCTGATCGCGGAAGTCCTGGCGCAGGTCGGTCCACAGGCGGATGGTGGAGCTGCCCACGAACAGCACGCCGCCGGGCTCGGGCGCCCGCTCGCGGTCGGCGGCGGCGAAGGCGTCCAGGCTGGACTGCCAGCGCGCATAGGCGGGCGGCAACGATTCCTGTGCCACGCCAGCGGGCGCAGCCGGTGCGGCGGCCACGGCCATGCCGGCCAGCGCCCCCAGACTGAGGGCGACGGCGCAGCGGGCGCAGAAGGGGCGGACGAGGAACATGGGCGTTTTCCCGGTGGCAGGCGGCGTGGAAGGCGGCGTGGAAGGCGGCGTGGAAGGCAGTGCGAGGAATGCGAGGCCGGAAGATTCCCGCGCAGATACACTTTTTACAACTCCCGCCGCACTCCTGCAAGCGCGTTACTGCCGGTGCTGCCCGCAGCGGGGCCTGTGCGGCAGCCCCGCGACCCGGATCAGCCCAGCCGTGCGCGGTGGCGCGCCAGCTGCGCGCGCACCTGGGCCGGCGCGGTACCGCCCAGGGTGTTGCGGGCATTGAGCGAGCCGCGCAGGCTCAGCGCGTCGAACACGTCCTTCTCGATCGCCGGGTGGAAGCCCTGCAGCACCGCCAGCGGCAGCTCCGAGAGATCCACGCCGTGGGAGGTGGCCGCCTTCACGGCGTGGGCCACAGTCTCGTGCGCGTCGCGGAAGGGCAGGCCCTTCTTGACGAGGTAATCGGCCAGGTCGGTGGCGGTGGCATAGCCCTTCTTGGCAGCCTGCTCCATGGCTTCGGGGTTGACGGTGATGCCGCCTTCCTTGCGGCCGGTGGCCGGATCCAGCTGGCCGCCCACCATCTCGGCGAAGATGCGCAGCGTGTCCTTGAGCGTATCGACGGTGTCGAACAGGGGCTCCTTGTCTTCCTGGTTGTCCTTGTTGTAGGCCAGGGGCTGGCCCTTCATCAGCGTGATGAGGCCCATGAGGTGGCCGACCACGCGGCCGGTCTTGCCGCGTGCCAGCTCGGGCACGTCGGGGTTCTTCTTCTGCGGCATGATCGACGAGCCGGTGGTGAAGCGGTCGGCGATCCTGATGAAGCCGAAGTTCTGGCTCATCCAGATGATGAGTTCTTCGCTCAGGCGGCTCACGTGCACCATGCACAGGCTCGCGGCGGCGGTGAATTCGATGGCGAAGTCGCGGTCGCTCACCGCGTCCAGGCTGTTCTGGCAGACGCCGTCCATGCCCAGCGTGCGGGCCACGCGCTCGCGGTCCAGCGGGTAGGTGGTGCCGGCGAGAGCCGCGCTGCCCAGCGGCAGCACGTTCACGCGGCGGCGCACGTCGTGCATGCGCTCGGCATCGCGGGCGAACATCTCCACATAGGCCAGCATGTGGTGGGCGAAGCTCACCGGCTGGGCCACCTGCAGGTGGGTGAAGCCGGGCAGGATCACGTCCACGTTGCGCTCGGCCACATCGACCAGCGAGCCCTGCAGTTCCTTGAGCAGATCGGAGATCAGGTCGATTTCGCCGCGCAGCCAGAGGCGCACGTCGGTGGCCACCTGGTCGTTGCGGCTGCGGCCCGTGTGCAGGCGCTTGCCGGCGTCGCCCACCAGCTGGGTCAGGCGGGCCTCGATGTTCAGGTGGACGTCTTCGAGGTCGAGCTTCCATTCGAAGGCGCCGGATTCGATCTCCTGCGTGATCTGCGCCATGCCGCGCTCGATGGATGCGTGGTCTTGAGCGCTGATGATGCCCTGCGCGGCCAGCATGCCGGCGTGGGCCAGGCTGCCGGCGATGTCGGCCTGCCAGAGGCGCTTGTCGAAGAACACGCTCGACGTGTAGCGCTTGACCAGGTCGCTCATGGGCTCGGAGAACAGCGCCGACCAGGCCTGGGCCTTGGTGTCGAGCTGGTTGTGGGACGGGGCGGACGCTGGGCTGGAGGCGGGGCTGGAAGACATGGAGGGCAATAATCCGGTGGTTCGGACACCCGGAACGCCCGGATGCCGCAATGCAGGAGACGCAAATTTTATCGACCCCGCCCGCACCGCCGGCCAAGCGCCCCCCAGCCAACGCTCCGCGCGCTCCTCTGGGCCGTGCGCTGGTGTTTGACGCCTGCCATGTGGGCGTGATCCTGCGCGCCGTGCTGTTCGTCGAAGCGGTGCTGGGCGTGGGCGCCATGTTCGGCGCCATGACGCCGCTGGAATGGCTGGTACGCCTGTCCCTGCTGACGGGCGGCGCGCTGCCGGCCACGCTGGCCTGGCTGGTCACGGCCTGCAGCCTGAAGCGGGTGCTGGAGCAGCTGCATGTGGGCCTGCAATATGCCGCCGGCGTGCTGCTGGGCGCGGTCTCGGGGCTCTACGCCTGCGGCACGCTGGCGCTGGTGGGCGCGGCGCAGGAGCCGCCCTGGCTGGCCAGCGCGGCCAGCGGCGCGCTGCTCTCGGCCGCGCTGGTGGCGGCGCTGGTGCTGCGCGCCAGGGGTCGCACGCCGGCGGCCACCGCCGCGCGCCTGTCCGAGCTGCAGTCACGCATCCGGCCGCACTTTCTCTTCAACACCCTCAACAGCGCCATCGCCCTGGTGCGGGCCGAACCCGCGCGGGCCGAGACGCTGCTCGAAGACCTGAGCGACCTCTTCCGCCACGCCTTGGTGGACCAGGGCGAGGCCGTGACCCTGGCCGAGGAGATCGCCCTCGCCCGCCGCTACCTGGACATCGAGCAGGTCCGCTTCGGCGGCCGGCTGCAGGTGCATTGGTCGCTGGATGCGCGCGCCGGCAGCGCCCCGCTGCCCAGCCTGCTGCTGCAGCCGCTGGTGGAGAACGCCGTCAAGCACGGCGTGGAGCCCGACCCGGACGGCGGCAGCGTCCACATCCGCACCGAGCTGCGCGGCAGCCGGGTGCTGGTGGTCATCACCAACAGCCTGCCCGCAGCCAGCCCCAAACCGGCACCGCACGGCCACGGCATCGCGCTGGCCAACGTGCGCGACCGGCTCAGGCTGCTGCACGACGTGCAGTGCGATTTCAGCGCCGGCCCGCACAATGGGGGCCACTACCAGGTGCGCATCAGCCTGCCCCCGCACGACTGAGGCCGCCAACGAAGCAAGACGCCGCGAGTGGCCCAGGCGCCACCGGCCGACGAACCGACGCCCATGCCCTCCTCCGCCCTGCACATCCTCATCGTCGACGACGAAGCCCTGGCCCGCAGCCGCCTGCGCACCCTGCTGGGCGATTGCGAGGAACGCCACGCGATCTCTGAGGCTGCGCACGCCGCCGACGCGCTGGCCCTGGTGCGCTCCCACGCCGGGACCCGACCGGTGGATGCGGTGCTCCTGGACATCCGCATGCCCGGGCAGGACGGTCTGAGCCTGGCCCACAGCCTGCGCATGATTGCGCAGCCGCCGGCCATCGTGTTCGTGACCGCCCACGCCGACCATGCGGTCAGCGCCTTCGAGCTGGACGCGGTGGACTATCTGACCAAGCCGGTGCGACTGGAGCGGCTGCGGCAGGCATTGGCCAAGGTGCAGCGCCAGGCCCGCCAGGGCCGCGCGGCGGCTCCACCGCCCCCCAGCGGGCAGGCGCTGGTGATCCAGGACCGGGGCCGCACCGAGCGCGTGCCACTGGCCGACGTGCTTTATCTGAAATCGGAACAGAAGTACGTGACGGTGCGCACAGGCAGCCGCAGCTACATCCTCGACGCCTCGCTCGCCGAGCTGGAGGCGCGCTACCCGGAATACTTCCTGCGCGTGCACCGCAGCACGCTCGTAGCCCGCCGCGCCATGCGCGCGCTGGAAAAGCACTACGACGCGGAGGAAGGCGAAGGCTGGGCCCTGCGCCTGCACGGGCTGGCCGAGCTGGTGGCTGTGTCGCGCCGTCAGGTGGCTGCCGTGCGCGAGGTGCTGGCGGGCTGACGGCGCCCCGGCATGCGCCAGAACCCGAACGTTTTTGACCACCAGCGCGCATTCCAACTAGGCTGGCAGCTATATTTTCAATAGCATTCCAATACAGGGGACGGATACGGGGCCGCCGGCCGTCCTGCCGCCGCTCTGCATGTCAATGCGCGTGCGCGATGCGGCTCACCACGGTCACCACCATCACGCCGGCCGCCAGCCAGGCGATCTGGGCCAGCGTGTGGCGGGCGCCGGTCTGCTTTTGCAGCTGCGGGATCAGGTCAGCCAGCGCGACATAGACGAAGCTGCTGGAAGCGATGACGAGGAAATACGGCAGCCAGTCCTCGAAGCGACCCACCAGGTAATAGCCCAAGACGCCGCCCAGGCTGGTGACCGCGCCGGCCAGCGACACCTTCACCAGCGCAGCGCGGCGGTTGGCACTGCTCTGGCGCAGCACCACCAGATCGCCCATATGGTGGGGTACTTCATGCACCATCACCGACAGGGCCGCGACCAGCCCCAGCCGCAGGTCGGCCATGAAGGCGGACGCGATCAGGATGCCGTCGCCGAAGCAATGCAGGCTGTCGCCCGTCAGCACCGCCCAGCCGCCCGCGCGCTTGTCACCCGCATGGCTATGGCCGTGGCCGTGGCTATCTTCGTGGTCATGGTGATGGTCATGGTCATGGCCGTGCTCGTGCCCATGGTGCCAAAGCTCGGCCTTGTCCAGCAGGAAGAAGAACACCAGCCCCACCAGCAGCGTCGCGAAGAGATCGTGAGCGCCTGCTTCGCTCTCGAACGCCTCGGGCAGCAGGTGCATGAAGGCGGTGGCCAGCAAGGCTCCGGCCGCCAGGCTCAGCAGGTGCTGGGGCCCCACCCGGCCGTTCGTGCCCATGCCCGCCCGCATGAGCCAGGCGGCCACCCACACGCTGCCGATGCCGGCGGCCAGCGTGGCCAAAATGATTGCTACTAATGTCATAGCTGCCAGTTCTTTCTCTATGAGCCCTGAGGGCCGATATCAATTCCGAAAGCGCCATCTTGCAGGCACAAAAAAAGCCCCGAAGGGCTTCGTGCAGCGGCAAGGCCGGGTGCCGGAGCGTCAGGCCACGCCGTGGGCCTTGAACCACGCAAGCATGCGTTTCCAGCCGTCCTCGGCCGCGTCCTTGCGATAGCTGGGCCGGTAGTCGGCATGGAAGGCATGAGGAGCCTCGCGGTACACCACGAACTCCGAAGCCTTCGCCGCTGCGGAACCGTCCCGCAGTGCGTTTTGCATCTTAGCAATCGTGTCAAGCGGTATGCCGCTGTCCTGTCCGCCATAAAGGCCCAGCACAGGCGCCTTGAGGCTGGACGCGACATCCACCGGGTGCCGGGGCGTGAGCGCGCCCGGCTGCCCCACCAGCCGTCCGTACCACGCCACGCCCGCCTTGACCGGGCCCTGCGCGGCATACAGCCAGACGATGCGCCCGCCCCAGCAAAAGCCCGTGATGGCCACTTTCTTCAGATGGCCTCCGTGGCGGCCGGCCCACTGGACGGTGGCGTCCAGGTCGGCCATCACCTGCGCGTCGGGCACCTTGGAGACCAGCTCGCTCTGCAGCTTGGCGATCTCGGTGTACTTCGACGGATCGCCCTGTCGGGCATAGAGCTCCGGCGCAATGGCCAGATAACCCGCGCGAGCCAGGCGCCGGCAGGTGTCTGCGATGTACTCATGCACGCCGAAGATCTCCTGGATCACCAGCACCACCGGCAGGCCGGTCTTGCCGGCCGGCGCCGCGCGGTAGGCCGGCACCTTGAAGCCGTCCACCTCGATCTCGACCTTGCCGGCCAGCAGCCCCTCAGCCGGCGTCTGGATGGCCGTCTGGGCCATCACCGGCATGGCCGCTGCCGCATAGCCCACGCCGAAGCCCGCGCCCAGCGCCACCCGCAAGGCGGTGCGGCGGCTGGCGCCGGCCTCGGTGGATTGGCCGGGCAAAAGCGCGTCGAAATCCTTCTTCAGATCGTCCTGCTGCATGAAATCGCTCCTGGTGCGGTGTAAACGGATAGCGGCCGCATGCGGGCTGGGCACTGCCGCAAGCGCCATGTCATGGGAAAGGCAACGGGGCCCTGCGCGCCCGAAGCCGGCCGGGCGTCAACGCCGCGCTCCAGTCTAGGGCCTGCCGCACAGCAACGCTTGCCGGACAAAACCCCCTTTGTTTCGGCCTGCGCCTACTTTCCGCCGCGCAGATGCCGATTAACCTCTTCAGACGCTTGCAGCGGCCGGAAGCGCCCACCCCGCCCCCGCACTGCGGCAAGGCGCTCGTCCAGGAAAGGCTCCCCCCGCATGTTGAACATTCTTCTCACCGGTTCGACCGGATTCGTCGGCCGCCATGTGGCGCGCCGGCTGCGTGACGACGGCCACCGCGTGGTGGCGGGTCTCTCGCCCCAGCGCCATGCCATCGGGGCGGACCAGTGCGCCATGGACTTCGCCCAAGACCTCTCCCCCGGCGACTGGCTTGCGCGCCTCAAAGGCATCGACGCGGTGGTGAACACCGTGGGCGTGCTGCGCGACAGCCCGCGCCGGCCTATCGACGCACTGCATCGCGACACGCCCCGCGCCCTGTTCGACGCCTGCCTGCAGGCGGGAGTGCGCCGAGTGGTACAGATCTCCGCCTTGGGGGTGGACGCTAGCGACACGCGCTACGCACGCACCAAGCGTGCCGCCGACGAACATCTGCTGGGCCTCAGCGCACGCATTGCGCCGGCCGGCGGCACGGCGCTCTCGGCCTGCGTGGTGCGGCCCAGCGTCGTGTTCGGCCGGGGGGGCGCCAGCAGCGCCCTCTTCATGAACCTCGCCCGCCTGCCAGTGGTGCTGTTGCCCAGGCCGGTGCTCAAGGCCCGCGTACAGCCCGTGGCGGTGCAGGACCTGGCCGATGCCGTGGCGGCGCTGCTGGGCCGCGAAGCGGGCCGCCAGGGGGTGATCGAATGCGCCGGCCCCGAATCGTTGCCGATGGGCGACCTCATCGCCAGCTTGCGCGCGCAATGCGGTCGCAGCGCCGCCCACGTGCTGCCGCTGCCCGAACCCTTGACGCGCCTGAGTGCCCGGCTGGGCGACCTGGTGCCTGCATCGCCCTGGTGCAGCGAGAGCCTGGCCATGCTGGGCAGCGACAACACCGCCGATGCCGCCACGCTTCATGCGCTCCTGGGCCGCCCGGGCGTGCATTACCGCGATCTGGTGGCACGGGCCTGGAACAACGCCTGAGTCGAGAGCCGGGCACGGCCGCCCGGACAGAGCCTGCAGCCCGTCAAGCCTGGGGGCGATGGTCCCGGTACGCCTCGCGCGCCAGCGCGTCGGCCAGCACCTGCGCCGCATCCAGCAACCCTGCGCCCGCGGCCGCCTCGTCGAGCGCCAGGGGAATCTCGGTGCAGCCCATCACGATCACATCGGCTTCGGCCGCATCGCGCAGCGCCTGCGCCACCTCGCTGAAGCACCGGCGCGCCAGCGCCATGTCCCCCGCTTTGACGCCGTCGTAGATGCCCTGCATGAGGCGCTCGCGCCCGGCTGCGTCCGGCTCCAGACAGTCGATGCCTGCCTGCTCCAGCGCCACCCGGTAGAGGCCGCTGCGGTAGGTGCCCTGCGTCGCCAGCAGGCCCACGCGCTGGCGGCCCTGTGCGCGCAGCAAGGCTGCCACCTCCCGCGGCATGTGCAGCAGGGTGAGTTGCGGAAACCGCTCCTGCAGCAGGCCGTGCCAGGCGTGGGCGGTGTTGCAGGCCATGGCCACGGCCTGCACGCCCAGCGCGGCCAGGCGGCCCGTGGCCTGCAGCAGGGCTTCGCCCGGCTGGTGCGCGCCGGGCCGAGGGTCATCCAGCGCCGCCGTGCGGTCAGGCACGGGCAGTTGGGCCAGCCAGTGCTCCGGATAGGCCTGGTCGCAGACAGCCATGCCGAGCGCCTGCATGCGTTTGCCGCAGGCTTCGACAAAGAGCCGCACGAAATCTGCGCCGGCCGCCGGCCCCATTCCGCCTAGCATGCCCACCATGCGCGGGCGTTCCGGCAGCCCGGCCCGCGGCTGCACGGGCGCCTGCGTCATACGGCCGGCTTGTCGCTCTGCGCGGTGAGGTTGTCGCGCAGCTCCTTGGACATCGGCAGGCCCAGGGACTGACCCTTCGGCGCGATGGGCGAGAGGAACCACTTGTTGTAGAGCTTCTCGAACGCGCCGGACTTCATCATGTCGCCGATCACACCGTTGACCAGCGCCTGGAACTGCGGGTCGTCCTTGCGCATCATGCAGCCGTAGGGTTCGACCTGCAGCGCATCGCCCACCACGTCCCATTCCGCCGGATTGGTCGCATTGGCCTTCAGACCGAAGAGCAGGATGTCGTCCATGGCGAAGGCCTGGGCGCGGCCCGAGTCCACCAGCAGCATGGAATCGTTGTGATCCTTGCCCAGCACCAGGTCCATGTCGAGGTTGTTGTCGCGGTTGTACTTGCGGATCACCTGCGCGTTCGTGGTGCCGGTGGTGCTGGCCACGGTCTTCTTCGCCAGGTCGGCGTAGTTCTTGATGCCCGAGGCCTTTTTCACGAGCAGGCGCGTGCCGGTGTAGAAATAGTTGATGGCGAACTGCACGTCCTTGCCCCGCGCGCTGTTGTTGGTCGTGGAGCCACACTCCAGGTCCACTGTGCCATTGGTCACCAGGGGAATGCGGTTCTGCGACGTGACGGCCTGCAGTTCCACCTTGATGTCGGACCGGTTCAGCTTCTTCTTCACGGCCTGCACTACCGCGTTGGAGATGTCCACTGCAAACCCGATGGGCTCGCCGGCGCCGGCCAGATAGCTGAAGGGCACCGACGATTCGCGGTACGCCAGCGTGATCTTTCCGCTGTCCGCGATCTTCTTGAGGGTATCGGCCTGCGCGGCAGCGCCGGCGAGCAACCCGCAGGCCAACAGGGCGGCGGAGCAGAGGGTGGTCTTCATGGGTGATTCCTTGTCGAAGGGGATGAGCAGGTGGAGAGGAAAAGGCCGGCACGGCCCCCGCACAATCCGGCGGAACACGCACTGTAGGAAGGCGGCGACGCCTTGAACAATGCCTTCCGCGCGCCAGGCCATGCCTGAAAGTTATGGTGGGGAGCAGGCCATCCCCTCACCAAAGCAAGAGCCGCGCCCGCGCAACCCAAGCGGACCGCTTCGATCCGGTGCATAACCTGCCGGCATGGCCTGCCCTCCGATCGGCATTGTTCAAGCGGTGCGTGCGCTCCTACAGTGCCCACCGATGGAACGAATGGACATCGGAATGGGCATGCATGCATGTGTGATGGGCGCCGGCATCGTGGGTCTGACCACGGCCTACGCGCTGGAGCGGCGGGGCTGGCAGGTCACGGTGATCGACCAGGGGCCCGTGGGCGGCGGCGCCAGCGGCGGCAACGGTGCGCAGCTGAGCTACAGCTACGTGCAGCCCCTCGCCGACGCCACGGTCTGGGGCCAGCTGCCCAAGCTGCTGCTCTCCCCGGATTCGCCTCTCAAGCTGCGCCCGCAATGGAGCCTGCGCCAATGGCGCTGGGGTGCAGCCTTTCTCGCGGCCTGCAATGCGGAGACCTCCCGGCGCACTACCGGCACGCTGCTGGCAATGGCGGCGCGCAGCCGGCAGGCCTTCGAGCAGTTGCGCGAGCGCGAGGGTCTGGACTGCGACTTCACTCGCTCTGGCAAGCTGGTGGTGTACCGCACCCGCGAAGCACTGGCCGCCGGCGAGCGGCAGATGGCACTGCAACGCGCCTGGGGCAGCGAGCAGGAGTCGGTCTCCGCCGCCCGCTGCGTGGAGCTGGAACCCGCCCTAGCCCACGATGCGCAGCACATCGCGGGCGCCATCTACACGCCTGACGAATGCGCGGCCGACTGCCAGAAAGTCTGTGACGACCTGCATGCGCTGCTGGCCGCACGCGGCGTGCGCTTCCTGTTAGGCGCGCAGGTGACGGGCTTCACGCGCACGGCGGACGCCACCCTCT
>JBHIWE010000041.1:0-22990 GCA_041987645.1 Acidovorax sp.
CGCGAGCAGATGCGGGATGCCTTCATAGACCGACATTTCCAGCATCTTGGGGTCGATCATCAAGAGGCGCACGTCGCGCGCCTCGGCCTTGTAGAGCAGCGAGAGGATCATGGCGTTGATCCCCACCGACTTGCCCGAGCCGGTCGTGCCGGCCACCAGCACGTGCGGCATCTTGGCGAGGTCGGCCACCACCGGGTTGCCCACGATGTCCTTGCCCAGGCCCATGGTGAGCATGCTCTTGGCCTCGTGGTAGATGTGCGAGCCCAGGATCTCCGAGAGGCGGATCGACTGGCGCTTGGCGTTGGGCAGTTCCAGCGCCATGAAATTCTTGCCGGGAATGGTCTCGATCACGCGGATGGACACCAGCGAGAGCGAGCGGGCCAGATCCTTGGCGAGGTTGACGATCTGCGAGCCCTTCACGCCGGTGGCGGGCTCGATCTCGTAGCGCGTGATGACCGGCCCGGGCATGGCCGCGACCACGCGCACTTCGACGCCGAAATCCTTGAGCTTCTTCTCGATCAGGCGGCTGGTCATCTCCAGCGTCTCGGGCGCCACGGTCTCCTGGCGCGCCAGCGGGCCGTCGAGCAGGTCCACCTGCGGCAGGCGGCTGTCGGGCATTTCGGTGAAGAGCGGCTTTTGCCGCTCCTTGACCACACGTGCGCTCTGCGGCACGTCGTGCAGCACCGGCTCGATGATGTGGACGGGCTGCGGGTGGTGCTCCTCGGCCTCGTGGCGCTCTTCCTGCACCACCTCTTCACGCTCGCGCGCTGCGCGCTTGCCCTCCGCCACGTCGCGCGCCTGCTCGCGCTTGGCGCGGCCGAACTGCACCAGCCCTTCGAGGCGCCCGCCCAGGCGCTCGGCCACATTGCCCCACGAGAAGCGGAACACCAGGGCTGCACCCAGCACCACCAGCATCACGCCCACCAGGCCCGAGCCGGTGAAACCCAGCCACTTCACGCCGAGCTGGCCCATGGCATAGCCCAGCACGCCACCCGCCTTGCCCGGCAGCAGCGATTCGAAACGGTAGAGGCGCGACCATTCCAGCCCCGTGCTCGCACACAGCAAGATGGCCAGCCCACCCCAGAAAAGGAGGCGCCGCAGCCAGGGCGCATGGGCGCCCGCCGCCACCTCGCCGCCGCCCATCCAGCGCGCCAGCGATGCCAGCCAGGCGCGCACACCGGCCGCCAGGCACCACCAGACGGAAAAGCCGAGCGCGAAATAGCTGCAGTCCGCCAGCCAGGCGCCGGAGCGCCCCGCCCAGTTGGTCACCAGCCGGCCGTCGTTGGCGCCCGAAGTGGACCATGCCGGATCGTGGCCGGAATAGCTGACCAGCGCCAGCAGCCAGAAGACGAGGGCCAGCAGGCCCAGCACGAGGCCGATTTCGTGGCCGAAGCGCGCCGCGCCACTGCGGGGCGCGGACTTCGCGGAGGACGAAGCGTTCAGGGTATTGAGGGAATAGGTCATATCGAAAAATGCGCGGCGAAGCTTACCCGATGGGCTTGTCACGACCTGTCACAGCTGGCCATGCGCCCGAATGGCCTGCCCTCGCCGGGGTCGGTCATCGGTTCTTACAATCGCGGCCATTGATAAGCCGCCGCCCCGGACGGCCCCCGCGCGTCCATACTCGCGGGAGCCGCCTACCGAGGCGATCCGCGCCCAGCCAAACACCCGGCCAGGCGCCAACCAACCCTTTCCTTTCTGATCCCGTCATGTCGAACATCCAGCACGCCAAAGTCATGATCCTCGGCTCCGGCCCCGCCGGCTACACCGCCGCCGTCTATGCCGCCCGCGCCAACCTGAACCCGGTGCTCATCACCGGCATGGCCCAGGGCGGCCAGCTGATGACCACGACCGAGGTGGACAACTGGCCCGCGGACGTGAACGGCGTGCAGGGCCCCGAACTGATGCAGCGCTTCCTGGAGCACGCGGAGCGCTTCAAGACCCAGATCGTGTTCGACCACATCCACACGGTGGACTTCAGCAAGCGCCCCTTCACCCTGACGGGCGACAGCGGCACCTACACCTGCGACTCGCTGATCATCGCCACTGGCGCATCGGCCAAGTACCTGGGCCTGCCCTCTGAAGAAGCCTTCATGGGCAAGGGTGTGTCGGGCTGCGCGACCTGCGACGGCTTCTTCTACCGCGACCAGGACGTGTGCGTGGTGGGCGGCGGCAATACCGCCGTCGAGGAAGCGCTGTACCTCTCCAACATCGCCCGCAAGGTGACGCTGGTACACCGCCGCGACAAGTTCAAGGCCGAGCCCATCCTGGTGGACAAGCTCAACGAGAAGGTCGCCGCCGGCAAGATCGAGCTCAAGACGTTCCACACGCTGGATGAGGTGCTCGGCGACGCCTCCGGCGTGACCGGCATCCGCATCAAGAGCACGCAGGACGGCAGCACGCAGGACATCGCCCTGCAAGGCTGCTTCATCGCCATCGGCCACGCGCCCAACACCGAGATCTTCAACGGCCAGCTGGCGATGGACAACGGCTACATCGTCACGCAGGGCGGCCTCAAGGGCTTCGCCACGCAGACCAGCGTGCCCGGCGTGTTCGCGGCCGGCGACGTGCAGGACCACGTCTATCGCCAGGCCATCACCAGCGCCGGCACGGGCTGCATGGCCGCGCTGGACGCGCAACGCTTCCTTGAGCAGGAAGGCACGATCTAAGCCGCCCTCAGAAGGGCCTTGCGCGGCACTGGCTGGCCCCTCACTTGAGGTGCCAGCCACGTTCAGGCTATAATCTGCGGCTTTGCTGACATCTGCGCACTTCTTTCACGGGTGCTGCCGGGCTTGGCAATCGGGTTACCGCCACCCTTTCTGGCGAGGTGAGGCCGCATGAGCAGGCCCGGCAGCACAAGCTGCAGGGCACTTCGCTTTCGGCCGTTAAAAACTTTCGGAGTGTCCTCATGGCACGCGTATGTGAAGTCACGGGCAAAGGCCCCATGGTCGGGAACAACGTTTCCCACGCCAACAACAAGACCAAGCGCCGGTTCCTGCCGAACCTGCAATACCGCCGTTTCTGGGTTGAGAGCGAAAACCGCTGGGTGCGTCTGCGCATTTCCAACGCCGGTCTGCGCCTGATCGACAAGAACGGTATCGACGCCGTGCTCGCAGACCTGCGTGCACGCGGCCAGGCTTAAAGGAGAGCGACCATGGCAACCAAAGGCGGACGCGACAAGATCAAGCTGGAATCCACTGCGGGTACCGGCCACTTCTACACCACGACCAAGAACAAGAAGACGATGCCCGAGAAGATGCTGATCGTGAAATTCGATCCCAAGGCTCGCAAGCACGTCGAGTACAAGGAAATGAAGCTGAAGTAATCCTTCAGGTTCACTCCCTTGAACGAAGAAACCGCCCCTCGGGGCGGTTTTTTTATGCCCGTAATCCGCCGACGTGGGCAGCGCTTGGCGCCGCTGCGGCCGGGCGCTGCTGTGCCGCCATGAGTTCCCCGAGAACGCGGTAGCCCGCTTCCACCTGGGGCGTGAAGGGCATGCCGCAGCTCATCCGCAGAAAGTGCTCGTAGCGCCCGGTGTTGGAGAACATCGAGCCCGGCGCCACGCGGATGCCGCGCGCCAGCGCCTCGTCGTAGACCCGGCTGGTGGAAATACCCGGAGGCAGCTCCATCCACAGGCTGATGCCGCCCGGCGGCAGGCTCAGGCGCGTGCCCGGCGGAAAGTAGCGTGCGATGGCCCGTGCCGAGGCCTCGCGCTGCTCGCGCAGCTGCAGCCGCATCCGGCGCATGTGGCGCTCGTAATCGGGTGAATCGACGCTGCGCGCCGCCAACAGCTGCGACCACGACTGCATGTTGCGGGTGCGGGCGAACTTCAGCATCTGCACCCGCGCATGCCAGCGGCCAGCACTCATCCAGCCCTGGCGCAGGCCAGGGGCGAAGCTCTTGCTGAGCGATGCGCAGTAGATCACCTGCCCCGCCTCGCCCGGCCGGTCCCAGGCCTTGGCCGGGCGCAGCGGCTGGGGCGATTCTACGAATTCGCGGTAGATGTCGTCTTCGATCAGCGCCAGGCCGTATTCGACACACAGCGCCACCAGCCGCTCCTTGTGGCTGTCGGGCATGACGCTGCCCAGCGGCATCTGCAGGTGCGGCACGACCACCACGCCTTTCAGGCGCGGCTCGTTGCGCGCTGCGAGCTCCAGCGCCTCCAGCGAGATGCCGGTGCGCGGGCTGCTGGGGATCTCCAGCGCACGCAGGCCGCGGACCTCGATGGCCTGCAGGATGCCGAAGAAGGTAGGCGACTCCACTGCGATCACGTCACCTGGCTCGGCGATGGCGTCCAGCGCCAGGTTCACTGCCTCCGAATTGCCGTGCGTGGCGCCGATCTCGTCGGGCGAGAGGCTGACGCCGAAACCCAGCGCATGGCGTGCCATGGCCTGCTGGAATTCGGCGTGCGTGGTCGGCGCGGAGGGGCCATAGACCAGGATGTCGGGCTGCTCGCGCAGCAGGCGCGCAGCCAGGCGGTTGAGTGCCGTCGCGTCGAACAGGCTGGGCGCAGGCATGGCGCTGCCCAGGTCCAGCACGCCGGGGCCGGCGCGGCGGGCCTTTTCGAGGAACAGCGAAATCCGCTCGTTGATGCCCGCGAAGACGTGGGGATCGGGCGCCAGCGGCTCGTGCAGCTCGGGCTCGCGCACGGCAGGCAGCGCATCGGAGCGGCCACTGCTGCGCACGAAATAGCCCACGCGCTCGCGCGCCTCGACGCAGCCCTGCCCTTCCAGGTGGCGCAGCACCTGCAGCGCAGTCGTGAGGCTGACGCCGTGGCGCTGGCACAGCTCGCGCACCGACGGCAGCCGCATGCCGGGCACCAGGCTGCCGGAGGCGATGGCCTGCTCGTAGAGCCCCGCGAGCTGGCGGTAGCGCGGCACCCCCGCAGCAGCCGCTGTCGGGGGCAGCGGCTCATGGACGATGGCGAGAGAAGGCTGGGGGGAGCGCGAGGACATGGGCAGAGGGCGCAGACAGAGGACGGGGCGCAAAGATGATGCCCCAGGCGCGAGGAGTGCGACAGATACAGGCGGGACTTGCCGGAACCATAACAGCACCGGAAAAAAAGCCGCTGTTACGGCCCGGGGCGACGGCGCCTGTGCCTGTTGCGCAAAGACCGCGCGGCCTACGCTGGAGGCTCTTTTGCAAGCCCCTTGCGCACCGAGGAAACACCATGCCTTCCACCCGCACCGCCCCATCCACGCCATCCGCCGCATCGCCCCTCACCCTGCCCGCCGGCACCTGCACCTGGATGCGCCTGCCGCCCGGCGCCGTCCTGCGCGTGGCCGAAGGCCGGATCGCACTGCAGGCCGGCCCGGCGATGTGCGGGCAGGTGCTGCTGGCGCAGCCCCCGGTGCAGCGGCTGGCCACCGGCCATGGCTGGAGCGCGCCGCAGCCGGGCGAAGCGGCCTGGTTGCAGCTGTCGAGCATGGGCAAGGACGCCGCCGTGCTTCAGGTGATGGAGCCGCCGCCCGCAGAAGCGGCCTGGCCGCTGCGCGCCCTGGCGGGGCTGCTGCAGCGCCTGCGGGGCGGCACGCGGCCTGTCACGGCCGAGAGGGCTGCGGCCTGAGCAGCAGCGCCGCCGCTCAGGGAGAGGCGCTCAGGCCTGGGCTGCGCGCAGCCGCAGCGAGAAATCGCGCAGCGCGGCCACGCCGCTTTCCTCCGCGCGCTGGCACCAGGCCTGCAGGTCGGCGGTGAGCTGCTCGCGGGTGCGCGAGGTGTTGAGCCACAGCTGGCGCAGCTCCTCGCGCATGGAGACCATCTTGTCGAGCACCGGGTGCGCCTGGCGTGCCAGGGCGATGTGCTCACGGGCACGCGCGGGCACCTTCTCGGCATCGCGGTGCAGCCAGCGCCGCGCAGCGCGCAGTACCGATACGTCGGCCTGGCGGGCCTTGAGTACGGCCAGCTCGTCGCGGCAGGCCTGGCGCACGCTGCGGGCATAGCCGGCCATCATCTCGTAGCGGTGGGCGATCACAGCCTCCAGCGTCTTCTCGTCGGCCACGGCCTTGACCTCGCCCAGGCGCAGCTTGGGCGGCATCTTCTTGACCTTGGCCCAGCCCACGGCCTGCATCAGGCGGATATACGCCCAGCCGATGTCGAACTCATAGCGCTTGACCGAGAACTTGGCCGAGGTGGGGTAGGTGTGGTGGTTGTTGTGCAGCTCTTCGCCGCCGATGACCAGCCCCCAGGGCACAAGGTTGGTGGAAGCATCGGTCGCCTCGAAGTTGCGGTAGCCCCAGAAGTGGCCCACGCCGTTGACCACGCCGGCCGCCCAGAACGGAATCCAGAGCATCTGCACGGCCCACACGGTGGCGCCCAGGGCGCCGAAGAGCGCCAGATTGAGCACCAGCATCAGCGACACGCCTAAAGCGCTGTAGCGGCCATAGACGTTGCGCTCCATCCAGTCCTGCGGCGTGCCGTGGCCGAACTTGACGAGCGTCTCGGCATTGGCCGATTCGGCGCGATACAGCTCGGCGCCGCGCCACATCACGGTGTCGAGCCCGCGGGTCTGCGGGCTGTGGGGGTCGTCTTCGGTCTCGCACTTGGCGTGGTGCTTGCGGTGCACAGCCACCCATTCGCGGGTGACCATGCCCGTGCCCAGCCACAGCCAGAAGCGGAAGAAGTGCGAGGGCACCGGCCCGAGGTCCACCGAGCGGTGCGCCTGCGAGCGGTGCAGGAAGATCGTCACCGCGGCGATGGTGATATGGGTAGTGACCAGCGTGTAGAGCAGCACCTGCCACCAGGACAAATCCAGGGTGCCATGGGCCAGCCAGTCGATCGCGGCGTCGATGAACGCCCAGTCAGGTAGCAGCATCGAAGGTATTCCGTCTCTCAAAAGGGCGCTGGCCCCGCATCAGGGCTTGCGCGTCCACACGGCGGCGAAGAAGCCGTCGGTCTGATGCAGATGGGGCCAGAGGCGCAAATAGCCAGTGCCCGTCTCGCCGCCGCTGCACAGCTGCGCGGCGTTCTCCACCTTGAGCTGGGTCAGCAGCTCGCCCGCATCGGCCGGCACGAAGTCGGAGTGTGCGGCAGAGAAGGCCTGGGCGATCTCCTCGTTTTCCTGCGGGAGCACGCTGCAGGTGGCATAGACCAGCCGGCCACCCGGCTTGAGCAGGCGGGCGGCGCTGGCGAGGATGGCGGTCTGCTTGGCGACCAGCTCCTGCAGCGCCTCGGGCGACTGACGCCACTTCAGGTCGGGGTTGCGGCGCAGCGTGCCCAGGCCGGAACAGGGGGCATCGACCAGCACGCGGTCGATCTTGCCGGCCAGGCGCTTGACGCGGTCGTCACGCTCGTGCGCGATGGCGGCGGGATGCACGTTCGAGAGGCCGCTGCGCGCCAGGCGCGGCTTGAGCGCATCGAGCCGGTGGGCCGACACGTCGAAGGCATAGAGCCGGCCGGTATTGCGCATGCTGGCGCCGATGGCCAGGGTCTTGCCGCCCGCGCCCGCGCAGAAATCGACCACCATCTCGCCGCGCTTGGCGTCCAGCAGCAAGGCCAGCAGCTGCGAACCCTCGTCCTGCACCTCGATGGCGCCGCGCACGAAGGCGGGCAGCTTGGTGAGCGCGGGCTTGCCATCCACGCGCAGGCCCCAGGGCGAATACGGCGTGGCGACGGCCTTGATGCCGGCGGCGGAGAGTTCCTTTTGAACCTCGGCGCGCTTGTCGGCCAGGGCGTTCACGCGCAGATCGAGCGGCGCGCCCTGCTGCAGGCTTTCAGCCAGAGGCCAGAAGCCCGCGTCCAGCTGGGCCTTGAGCGGGCCGGCCAGCCACTCGGGCAGGTTGTGGCGGTGGCGCTCCATCAGGTCGTCGGGCTGGACGGTGTCGCACTGTTCGAGCCAGGTCTTTTCCTGGTCGTTGAGCGCGCTCTTGAGGAAATCGCGCGGGCCGTGGAAGCCCAGGATGGCCAGGCGCCGCTCCTTGGGGCCGCTGCCGGAGCGGGCCAGCTGCTCGAACAGCAGCTTCTTGCGCAGTACGGTGTAGGTGGTCTCGGCCAGGGTGGCGCGCTCGCGCGGGCCAAGGGCGCGGTTGTCGCGGAAGAAACGGGAAACGACGGAATCCGCGGGGTGTTCGAAGGTCAACGTGAGCTTGACGAGTTCCGCGCAGGCGTCCAAAAGGGCTTTAGGGTGCATGGCCCGATTGTCCCATTGCGGCGGCCTCAGGGCCATTGCCACGCTGCATCGACCGAAAACCGGCAGCAGCCCCTTCGCCGGCAGCGCATGCAGCTACCATTTCCATAGCTTGATAAAGACACCCGCCATGACCGCGCCCACCGACGACGACCTGCCGCCCCTGCCCGCCCTGTCCACGGGCCGTTACCGCCATTACAAGGGCGGCCTCTACGACGTGCTGGGCCTCGTGCGGCACAGCGAGACGCTGGAGCCCATGGTGCTCTACCGCGCACTCTACGGCGCCCACGGCCTCTGGGTACGGCCCGCGGCGATGTTCGAGGAAACCGTGGTGATCGAGGGCGTGGCGCAGCTGCGCTTCACGCGCTGCGGCGACTCAGCCACCCAGGATTCGCCCTGAAAATGGCTGCATCCCGCCTGCAGCCTTCGCCAACCGCTATGAATTGATGAGCAGACCCAGCACCGCCGGTGGGTAGATCGCGTGCTCCTGCGCCAGCACGCGGGCGGCCAGCGCCTGGGCCGTGTCGCCCGGCAGCACGGGCACCACGCCCTGGGCCACGATGGGGCCGGCGTCCAGGTCGGCCGTCACCTGGTGGACGGTGGCGCCCGCCACCTTGCAGCCCGCGTCGATGGCGCGCTGGTGCGTGTGCAGACCCGGAAAGGCCGGCAGCAGCGAGGGGTGGATGTTGACCAGCCGGCCCGCATAGTGCGCGACGAAGCCCTCGGTCAGGATGCGCATGAAGCCCGCGAGCACCACCAGGGCGGGCGCGTGCACGTCGATGGCGGCGGCCAGCGCCGCGTCGAAGCTCTCGCGCGTGGCGTGGGTACGGTGGTCGATGGCCTGGGTGGCGATGCCCTGGCTGCGGGCGAACTCCAGCCCCTGAGCGCTTTCGCGGTTGCTCAGGACGGCGGCCACCCGCACGCCGTGGCGGCCCTCCCAGTCCTGCTGCTGCGCAGTCCGCACGATGGCTGCCATATTGGAGCCACCGCCGGAGATCAAAATCACGATGTTCTTCTTCATTAGCCCGCGATTATCCCCGCCGCCATGTCCTTCGACCCTCGCACCCGCCCGCTGACCGCCACCGAAGCCCGCGTGCTCGCCACGCTGATGGAGAAGTCGCGCACCGTGCCCGACAGCTATCCGCTCACGCTCAACTCCGTCGTCACCGGCTGCAACCAGAAAAGCAGCCGCGACCCGGTCATGCAGATCACCGATGCCCAGGCGCAGGAGGCGCTGGACGGCCTGCGTCAGCGCAGCCTGTCGGTGGAGATCGGCGGCAACCGCGCCACGCGCTTCGAGCACAACTTTCCGCGCGGCGTGGGCGTGCCAGACCAGTCCGCCGTGCTGCTGTCGCTCCTGATGCTGCGCGGCCCGCAGACGGCGGGCGAACTGCGCATCAACTCCGAGCGCTGGCACCGCTTTGCCGACATCTCCTCGGTCGAGGCCTTCCTGAACGAGCTGGCCGAGCGCAGCGACGAGAAGGGCGGCCCGCTGGTCGTGCTGCTGCCCCGCGCGCCCGGCGCCCGCGAGCCGCGCTGGGCCCACCTGCTTTGCGGCCCCGTCGATGTGGCCAGCCTGACGGCCGCGCAGGTGGCCCACGCCCCGGCCGAAAGTGGCGGTGCCGGCGCCGCCCTGGCGCCCCGGGTGGCCGCGCTGGAGGCCGAAGTCGCCCAGCTGCGCGGCGTGGTGCAGCAGCTGTGCCGCGAGCTCGGCATCGCTCCGCCCGCCGCACCGGATGAAGGCGAGTCGGGCAGCGCGGACGAAGGGGCCGTGTCGCCACCCTGACAGAGAGGAAAAGCACGCCCGTGCTACAACGGCGAGATCGAAAAAGCCCCGGCTTTCCAAGAATTTTCTGGACAGGAGACAAGCTGCATGGATCTCGCATTCACCCCCGAAGAACAGGCCTTCCGCGAGGAAGTGCGCAGCTGGGTCCGCGCCCATCTGCCGGCGGATATCGCCCACAAGGTCCACAACGCCCTGCGCCTGTCGCGCGAAGACATGCAGGGCTGGGCCAAGATCCTGGGCAAGAAGGGCTGGCTGGGCTACGGCTGGCCCAAGGAATTCGGCGGCCCGGGTTGGACTGCCGTGCAAAAGCACCTCTTCGAGGAGGAATGCGCGCTGGCCGGCGCTCCGCGCATCATTCCCTTCGGGCCGGTGATGGTCGCGCCCGTCATCATGGCCTTCGGTTCGCCCGAGCAGCAAAAGCGCTTCCTGCCCGGCATCGCCAGCGGCGAGGTGTGGTGGAGCCAGGGCTATAGCGAGCCCGGCTCGGGCTCGGATCTGGCCAGCCTCAAGACCCGCGCCGAGCGCGTGGGCGACAAGTACATCGTCAACGGCCAGAAGACCTGGACCACGCTGGGCCAGTACGGCGACTGGATGTTCAACCTGGTGCGCACCAGCACCGAGGGCAAGCCCCAGACCGGCATCTCCTTCTTGTTGCTTGACATGAAGTCGCCCGGCGTCACCGTGCGGCCCATCAAGCTGCTGGACGGCGAGTGCGAGGTCAACGAGGTGTTCTTCGACAACGTCGAAGTGCCGGCCGACCAGCTCATCGGCGAGGAGAACAAGGGCTGGACCTACGCCAAGCACCTGCTGTCCCACGAGCGCACCAACATCGCCGACGTGAACCGCAGCAAGCGCGAGCTGGAACGCTTGAAGCGCATCACCAAGGCCGAGGGCCTCTGGGACGACCTGCGTTTGCGCGACCAGATCGCGCAACTGGAGGTGGACATCGTCGCGCTGGAGATGCTCGTCCTGCGCGTGCTCTCGGCCGAGAAGTCGGGCAAGAACTCGCTGGACATCGCCGGCCTGCTCAAGATCCGCGGCAGCGAGATCCAGCAGCGCTATGCCGAACTGATGATGCTGGCGGCCGGCCCCTTCAGCCTGCCCTTCATCGAAGAAGCGATGGAAGCGGGCTGGCAAGGCGACTTCCCTGGCGGCGTCACCGCCAACGCGCCGCTGGCGTCCACCTACTTCAACCTGCGCAAGACCACGATCTACGGCGGCAGCAACGAGGTGCAACGCAACATCGTGGCGCAGACCGTTCTGGGCTGACGCCCTGAACGGTCCGCGCCCAGCCGACCGGACTGCTCCCCCGGCCCCCTGCGCGAGGGGGTTCCCGCAAGAGCTTCGCCGGGTTTTGCCGGGTGAGCGCAAGTGCTCTGCACTGAACTGCTTTTGGAGACATGCAATGGACTTTGATTTTTCCGATGACCAGCAATCCCTGCGTGACGCGGTGCGCCGCTGGGTGGAGAAGGGCTATGGCTTCGAGCGCCGCAAGGGCATCGTGGCGGCGGGCGGCTTCGACCGCGCGGCCTACGGCGAGCTGGCCGAGCTGGGCCTGACGGCGCTCACCGTGCCCGAGGCGCAGGGCGGCCTGGGCCAGGGCGCCGTGGATGCCATGGTGGCCATGGAAGAGCTGGGCCGCGGCATCGTGCTGGAGCCGCTGGCGCAGACCTTCATCGCCAGCCGCGTTCTGGCCGACTATGCCCCCGAAGCCGTGCAGGCCGACTGGCTGCCGCGCATCGCCAGCGGCGAGGCGCTGGTGGTGCTGGCCCACCAGGAACGCAAGGCCCGCTACCGCCTCGACGTCTGCGAGGCAAAAGCGGCGCAGGCCGGCGACAGCTATACGCTCAGCGCTATGAAAAGCATAGTTCCCGCCGGCGACCAGGCCGATGCCTTCATCGTGCCCGCGCAGCTGGACGGACGCATCGCCCTCTTCCTGGTCGAGCGCACGGCCAGCGGCGTTGCCACGCAGGGCTACCGCACGCAGGACGAAAGCCGCGCCGCCGAGGTCACGCTGACCCACGCGCCGGCCACGCTCGTCACCACCGACGGCCTTGCCGCGCTGGAACTGGCCGCCGACGTGGGCATTGCCGCCACCTGCGCCGAAGCCGTGGGCGTGATGGACCAGACCCTGGCCCTCACCGTGGACTACATGAACCAGCGCAAGCAGTTCGGCGTGCCCATCGCCAGCTTCCAGGCCCTACGCCACCGCGTGGCCGACATGAAGATGCAGTTGGAGCTGGCCCGCTCCATGAGCTACTACGCCAGCCTCAAGCTGGGCGAGGCGCCTGCGGAGCGCCGCCGCGCCCTGTCGCGCGCGAAGGTGCAGCTGGGCCAGTCGATGCGCTTCGTGGGCCAGCAGTCGGTGCAGCTGCACGGGGGCATCGGCGTGACCGACGAATACATCGGCAGCCACTATTTCAAGAAGCTCACGCAGATGGAAATGGCCTGGGGCGACACACTGCACCATCTGGGCGAGGTCTCGGCCCGCATGCAGGAGACGGCGGGCGTCTTCGCATAAGCCCGCGCACTTCCGCCCGCCTGCGCTGACGCACATCGGCCGGCTTTCTTTGATCCGAGGCCCAGGGTATCGCTCGCCGCGTTCCCGGGCCTTTCGCTTTTCTTGGAGCGCCCCATGCCCCCTTCCCTGCTGCAGCGCCGGTCGCTGCTGATGGCCGCCGCCGCCACTTCCTTCGTCCTGGCCGGCTGCGGCTCCAGCACGCCTGATCGCCCGCCCATCGTCTTCGTCCATGGCAACGGCGACACCGCGGCGCTGTGGCAGACCACGGCCTGGCGTTTCGAGTCCAACGGCTGGCCGCGCGAACTACTGCACGCCATCGACGTGCCCTATCCGCTCGCGCGCGATGACGACACCGTGGCCCAGCCAGGCCGCACCTCCACCGCCGAACACATGGCCTACCTCAAAGCCGAGGTGGACAAGGTGCTGCAGGCCACGGGCGCCAGCCAGGTCGTGCTGCTGGGCAATTCGCGCGGTGGCTACGCCATCCGCAACTACCTGCAAAACGGCGGTGGCGACCGCACGGTGAGCCATGTCGTTCTGGGCGGCACGCCCAACCACGGCGTCTGGGCGATTGCGGGCTTTCGCGAAGGCAGCGAGTTCTCGGGCACCGGCCCCTTCCTCACGCGGCTCAACACCCCCCGGAACGCGGCAGGCGACGAAGTGGCCGGCCCGGCGCGGTGGATGACCATCCGCTCCGATGGCAACGACAAGTTCGCCCAGCCCGACGGACTGTGGATCGGCCGGCCCGGCACGCCGACCCATGTCACCGCCGCCGGGCCCGAACTCAAGGGCGCGCATAACGTGGTGATCCCGCGCATCGACCACCGCGAAACCTCCTTCTCGCCCGCGGCCTTCGATGCCTCCTACCGCTTCATCACCGGCGAGGCCCCCGCCCGCACCGACATCGCCGCTGAAAGCGCGGTGGTGCTCAACGGCAAGATCACCGGGCTCGGCCTGAACTCCACCGACCCCGCCTCGGGCAGCTTCAGCAACAACTTGCCGCTGCGCGGCGCGCAACTGCAGGTGTTCATGACCGATCCGGCAACGGGCGCACGCACCGGTGCGCCGCTGCTCAGCCGCACCGTCGGCGCGGACGGCGTTTGGGGGCCGCTCACCGTCGCGCCGAACGTGCCGGTGGAATTCGTTCTCTCGGCGCCGGGCTATGCCACAACGCACATCTACCGCAGCGGCTTCCCGCGGGGCAGCGACCTGGTGCACCTGCGCGCCGAACGCATCGCCGACGCGGACCGCACGGCCGATGCCATCGTCACCGTCACCCGCCCGCGCGGCTACCTGGACCCGGCCCGCGACCGCATGCTGCTGGACGGCGCACCGCCGCCGGGCGTGCCCGCCGGCGCCGGGGTGTCCTCCGCCAAGGTCAAGCCGGCAGGGCCGCAGCGTGCAATCACCGCCGAGTTCAACGGCGAACGGGTGACGGGCCAGACCTGGCCGGCTGCGCAAGGGCATGTGGTGCTGCTGGAGATCAGCCAGTAGCACCGAGGCCAGCCTCGCGCTGGAGAAGGTAAAAAAAGAGGGCTGTGCTCAGCCCCCTTTGCATTTCGCGATTGCGTTTACGCTGCCATTCGGCACCGCGCTTCAGTCGAGCAGGCGGGACGACTTGGGCACGTGCGCCATGAGGAACTCCATCTGGTCCGCCAGGATGCGGCGGTTGCGCAGGATGAAGTCTTCCCACAGGCTGGGCACGTAGGGCGCATAGAGCAGCGGCATGTGGGCCTGCTCGGGCGTGCGCGGGCCCTTGCGGTGGTTGCAGGGGCGGCAGGCGGTGACCACATTCATCCAGTGGTCCACGCCGTTGCGGGCGAAAGGCACGATGTGTTCTCGGGTCAGCTCTTCCTCGTGGAAGTGGCCGCCGCAGTAGGCGCAGACGTTGCGGTCGCGCGCGAAGAGCTTGCTGTTGGTGAGCGTGGGCTTGAGGTCGTACGGGTTGATGGCCGGCACGCCCCGGGTGCCGATGATGCTGTTGACGGCGATCACCGACTGCTCGCCCGTCACGGCGTTGTGGCCGCCGCGGAACAGCGCGACCTGCGCACCGGATTCCCAGCGCACCTCGCCTGCGGCGTAGTGGATCACCGCCTGCTCCAGCGAGATCCACGACTGGGGCAGCCCCTGGGCCGACAACTTCAAGACCTTCACAACACGCCTCCTGCTGAAATTCACAAGAATCGGAACGCTGATGTCTCGCGGTGGCCTGCCAAGCCACCCAGGGAGGCCGCTGAATGAACCGCCGCAGCGTCGTTCGTCCAGCACTTCCCTGGCGCACAATATACTCCTTTCATGACAAATTGGCGTCCAGCGCTTGTTGCGCCTGCGCTTAACGCTATCAAAAACAGAGCAAACGGATGAAGATCTTCCGCGGCTTCCAACACCCCGGCATCGCGCCGGCCTGCGCGCTCACCATCGGCAACTTCGATGGCGTGCATCGCGGCCACCAGGCCATGCTGGCGTTGCTCAACAGCGAGGCCGCGCACCGGGGCGTGCCCAGCTGCGTGCTCACCTTCGAGCCGCACCCGCGCGACTACTTCGCCGCCGCCCGCCAGCGGCCCGAGCTGGCCCCGGCCCGCATCGGCACGCTGCGCGACAAGCTGGCCGAGCTCGCCGCCTGCGGCGTGCAGCAGACGGTGGTGCTGCCCTTCAACGAAAGCCTGGCCCGCCAGCCCGCGCAGGGGTTCATCGACGAAGTGCTGATGGGCGGCCTGGGCGCGCGCTACGTGCTGGTGGGCGACGACTTCCGCTTCGGCGCCCAGCGCGCGGGCGACTACGCCCTGCTGGACAAGGCCGGCCGCGAGCGCGGCTTCGACGTGGCGCGCATGAACAGCTACGAGGTGCATGGCCTTCGCGTATCCAGCTCGGCCGTGCGCGATGCGCTCGCGCGCGGCGACATGGAAGCCGCCGCCGCCCTGCTCGGCCGGCCCTACGCCATCAGCGGCCATGTGGTGCATGGCCGCAAGCTCGGGCGCGACCTGGGCGCCAGCCGCGCGGGCGCGGGCGACGGTTTCCGCACGCTGAACCTGCGCTTCGCGCACTGGAAGCCGGCCGCGAGCGGCATCTTCGCGGTGCGCGTGCACGGCCTGGGCGACGCGCCCCTGCCCGGCGTGGCGAACCTGGGCGTGCGCCCTTCGCTCGACGCGAACGACGTGAACGGCGGCCGCGTTCTGCTGGAGACGCACTGCCTGCAGTGGCCCGCCCACCTGGGGCCGGAAGGGGCCTACGGTAAAATCGTCCGTGTGGAACTCCTGCTCAAACTGCACGACGAGCTGAAATACGACAGCTTCGACGCCCTGACCGCCGGCATCGCCAAGGACTGCGACGACGCGCGGGCGTTCTTCGCCGGCAGCACCCACGCCGAAACCCACCGCCAGACCACGCGTGACCGAATTTGACGATCGCCCACCGCCGCGGCACACGCTGCGGCGGCGCTGCACCACGGCCCACTGCCCCCGCCCCTCTTTCCCCGCCTTCCGGGCCGCCGCCACGGAAAGCACCCCAGGTCTTGCCATGTCCGAACAGAACCCCACCGCCTCCACCCCCGCCAACGGCACGGATTACCGCGCCACGCTGAACCTGCCCGACACGCCCTTCCCCATGCGCGGCGATCTGCCCAAGCGCGAGCCGGGCTGGGTTCAGGAATGGGATGAAAAGGGCATCTACAAGCGCCTGCGCGATGCCCGCCGCGGCGCGCCCAAGTTCATCCTGCACGACGGCCCGCCCTACGCCAACGGCCAGATCCACATCGGCCACGCGGTGAACAAGATCCTCAAGGACATGATCACCAAGGCGCGCCAGCTGGAGGGCTTCGACGCGCTCTACGCCCCGGGCTGGGACTGCCACGGCCTGCCGATCGAGAATGCCATCGAGAAGCTGCATGGCCGCAACCTGCCGCGCGACGAGATGCAGGCCAAGGGCCGAGCCTTCGCCACCGAGCAGATCGCCCAGCAACTGGTGGACTTCCAGCGCCTGGGCGTGCTGGGCGAATGGGACCACCCCTACAAGACCATGAACTTCGCGAGCGAGGCCGGCGAACTGCGCGCGCTCAAGAAGGTGATGGAACGCGGCTTCGTCTATCGCGGCCTGAAACCCGTCTATTGGTGCTTCGACTGCGGCTCCTCGCTGGCCGAGTTCGAGATCGAATATCAGGACAAGAAGAGCACCACGCTGGACGTGGCTTTCAAGGCGCACGACAAGGCCCGGCTGGCCGCGGCCTTCGGCCTGCCCGCGCTCGAGAAAGACGCCTTCGTCGTCATCTGGACTACCACCGCCTGGACCATCCCCGCCAACCAGGCGCTGAACCTGAATCCCGAGATCAGCTACGCGCTGGTGGACACGGGCGAGCGCATCCTGCTGGTGGCCGAGCCGCTGGTGGCCGCCTGCCTGGAGCGCTACGGCCTCACGGGCAGCGTGATCGCCACCGCCGCCGGCAAGCAGCTCGCCGGGCTGGAGTTCGAGCACCCGCTCTACGACGTGGCCAGCGATGACGGCAGCTACGGCTACCGGCGCCTCGCGCCGGTCTATCTGGCCGACTACGCCACCGCCGACGACGGCACGGGTATCGTGCATTCGTCGCCCGCCTACGGCCTGGACGACTTCAACTCCTGCGTGGCCCACGGCATGGCGCTGGACGAGATCCTCAACCCCGTACAGGGCAACGGCACCTACGCGGCCGACTTCCCCCTCTTCGGCGGCCTGCACATCTGGAAGGCCGTCCCGGTCGTGATCGAGGCGCTGAAGAACGCCGGCCGCCTGATGGCCACCAAGGACATCACGCACAGCTACCCGCACTGCTGGCGCCACAAGACGCCGGTGATCTACCGTGCCGCCGCGCAGTGGTTCATCCGCATGGACGAGGGCGAAGGCGTATTCACCGATCCGGCCCAAAAGCCCGCGCAGACGCTGCGCCAGATCGCGCTGGCCGCCATCGAGGAGACGAAGTTCTACCCCGAGAACGGCAAGTCCCGCCTGCGCGACATGATCGCCGGCCGGCCCGACTGGTGCATCTCGCGCCAGCGCAGCTGGGGCGTTCCCATCCCGTTCTTCCTGCACAAGGATTCGGGCGAGCTGCACCCGCGGACCATGGAAATCATGGACCAGGCGGCCACCATCGTCGAAGCCGGCGGCATCGAGGCCTGGAGCCGCGTGACGGCCGAAGAGATCCTGGGCGCCGAAGACGCGACCCATTACACCAAGAGCACCGACATCCTGGAAGTGTGGTTCGACTCCGGCTCCACCTTCTGGCACGTGCTGCGCGGCACCCACGCCGGCATGCACCACGACAGCGGCCCCGAGGCCGACCTGTACCTGGAAGGCCACGACCAGCACCGAGGCTGGTTCCATTCCTCGCTGCTGCTGGCCAGCGCCATCTTCGGCCGCGCGCCCTACCGCGGCCTGCTCACGCACGGTTTCACGGTGGACGGCCAGGGCAAGAAGATGAGCAAGTCGCTGGGCAACACCGTCTCGCCCCAGCAGGTGAGCGGCAAGCTGGGCGCCGAGATCATCCGCCTCTGGGTGGCCTCCACCGACTATTCGGGCGACCTGGGCATCGACGACAAGATCCTCGCCCGCGTGGTGGACGCCTACCGCCGCATCCGCAACACGCTGCGTTTCCTGCTGGCCAACGTCAGCGACTTCGACCCGGCCACGGACGCCGTGCCCTTCCCCCAGATGCTGGAGATCGACCGCTACGCGCTGACGCGTGCGGCCGCATTCCAGGCCGATCTGCTGGCGCACTACCAGGTCTATGAATTCCACCCCGTGGTCGCCAAGCTGCAGCTCTACTGCTCGGAAGACCTGGGCGGCTTCTACCTCGACGTGCTCAAGGACCGGCTCTACACCACCGCGCCCAAGAGCCTGGCGCGCCGCAGTGCCCAGACCGCGCTCCACCAGATCACGCACGCCATGCTGCGCTGGATGGCGCCCTTCCTGTCCTTCACGGCCGAAGAGGCCTGGAAGACCTTCGGCAGCTCCGAGTCGATCTTCCTGGAGACCTACCAGCCCATCGCCGGTGCCGACGAGGGCCTGGCCGCCAAGTGGACGCGCATCCGCGCCATCCGCGACGTGGTAAACAAGGAGATCGAGGCGCTGCGCGCCACCGGCCAGGTGGGCTCGTCACTGCAGACCAACCTCACGCTCACCGCCGCGCCGGAAGACCATGCCCTGCTGGCCAGCCTGGGCGACGACCTGAAGTTCGTGTTCATCACCTCCGCGATCGAACTGGTCGCAGGCGACGCGCTTTCCATCGGCGTGAAGGCCAGTTCCGACGCCAAGTGCGAGCGCTGCTGGCACTACCGCGCCGACGTGGGCCAGGACCCGGCGCACCCCACCCTCTGCGGCCGTTGCGTGAGCAATCTCTACGGCAGCGGTGAACACCGGGAGCACGCATAAATGGCCCGCACCTCCTCCTCCGCCGCGTCCGCCAAAGGCGGCTCGATCTGGCCCTGGCTCGCCTGGGCCGTGCTGATCCTGGTGGCCGACCAGTTCACCAAGACGCTGATCCTGGGCTACTACCGGCTGGGCGACGCCACGTACGTCACCGACTTCTTCAACATCGTGCGGGCGCACAACACCGGAGCGGCGTTCTCGTTCCTGGCGGATGCGGGCGGCTGGCAGCGCTGGGCCTTCACCGGCATCGGCGTGGCGGCGGCGCTCTTCATCGTCTGGCAGCTGCGTGCCCATCCGGGGCAGAAGCTGTTCTGCTTCGCGCTCTCCAGCATCCTGGGCGGCGCCATCGGCAACGTGGTGGACCGCATGATGCACGGCTACGTGGTGGACTTCCTCGACGTGCACGCGCGCGGCTGGCACTTCCCGGCCTTCAACCTGGCCGATGCGGCCATCACGGTGGGCGCCATCTGCCTCATCGTCGATGAGCTGCTGCGGGTCAAGCGGTCGCGCTGACGCCGCCGAGAGCCCCTTCCCCTCTGCCCCAGGCCCGCCGATCGCGGGCCTTTTTTTTGTCCGCGGCCCGGGCCGGAGCCGCCCGCCATGTCATGAGGGCGTCACAGCGCTGCGCTTCAATGTAAACGTTTACATCACCTCGCAGACAAGGCATCAGCCCCATGAGCATCCAGGAAGTGGCACGGCAGGCCGGCGTTTCGGTCGCCACCGTTTCGCGCGTCTTCAACCTGCCCGACAAGGTCACGCCCGCCACCCGCGACCAGGTGCGCGAGGTGGCGCGCCAGCTCGGCTACCTACCCAATGCCAGCGCCCGCACGCTGCGCACCCAGCGCAGCCGCGTGATCGGCGTGGTGCTGCCCACCCTGCTGAACCCGGTGTTCGCCGAAGCCTTCAGCGGCGTCGCGCGCGCCGCGGCCCAGGCCGGCTACGCCATCCTGCCCTGCACCACCGACTACCGCGTGGATCAGGAAGACCAGGCCGTACAGCAGTTGCTCGCCGCCAATGTCGAAGGCATGGTGCTGGTGGTTTCCAGCCCCGAGACGTCGACTGCGCTGCAGCGGCTGACCGACGCCGGCCTGCCCTACGTGCTGGCCTACAACCGCCATCCGGCCCACCCCTGCGTCTCGGTGGACAGCGAGCAGGCGGTGGCCGATCTGGTGGGGCGCCTGGCCGCCCTGGGCCACCGGCGCATCGCCATGGTGAGCGGGCAGCTGGCCGCCTCCGACCGGGCGCAGCAGCGCTGCCGGGGCTTCCAGCGCGGCATGGCCGCGGCCGGGCTGGGCCCGGGCGCGGTGCTGGAAGTGCCCTTCGTCGAGACCGCCGTCAGCGAGATCGCCGCGCGGCTGCAGGCGCCGGGGCGGCCCACGGCGCTGGTCTGCTCCAACGACCTGCTGGCCATCCGCAGCCTGCGCGCAGCGCACCTGGCGGGCCTGGCCGTGCCTTCGCAGATCAGCATCACCGGCTTCGACGGCATCGCGCTCGGGCAGGACCTCACGCCCACACTCAGCACCATCGCCCAACCCAATGCGGACATCGGCCACCGCAGCGTGGAGCTGCTGGTACAGGCCCTGCAGCCCGGCGGCGCGCCCCTGCGGCCTGCGGCCAGCCTGACGCTGCCACACCAATTCCGCGAAGGTGAATCCTGCGCCGCCGCGATGGCGGGCCGCTAGCGCCTGGCGCCGCCCCTTTTCTCCGTTTCTCCCGCTCTCCCGTTCCTTCCCTTTCAGGAGTCTTTCCATGCAACACCGTTTGATGCGTATCGCCCGCCACACGGCCCTGGCCCTGGGCCTGGCCGCCAGCGCTGCCGCCGCCCTGGCGCAGACCGCCATCTGCTACAACTGCCCGCCCGAATGGGCCGACTGGGGCACGCAGCTCAAGGCCATCAAGGCCAAGACAGGCGTGACCGTGCCGCCCGACAACAAGAACTCCGGCCAGTCGCTGGCACAGCTCTCCGCCGAACGCGCCAGCCCCGTGGCCGACGTGACCTACCTGGGCGTCACCTTCGCCATCCAGGCACAGAAGGACGGCCTGCTGGGCACCTACCAGCCCGCCCACTGGCAGGACATTCCCGATGGCATGAAGGACCCGGCCGGCCACTGGTTCACCATCCACTCGGGCACGCTGGGCTTCATGGTCAACGTCGATGCCCTCAAGGGCAAGCCGGTGCCGAAGTCGTGGGCCGACCTGCTCAAGCCCGAATACAAGGGCCTGATCGGCTACCTGGACCCGGCCTCGGCCTTCGTGGGGTATGTGGGTGCCGTGGCGGCCAACCAGGCGCGCGGCGGCACGCTGGAGAACTTCGGCCCCGGCATCGACTACTTCAAGGCGCTGCAGAAGAACGACCCCATCGTGCCCAAGCAAACCGCCTACGCCCGCGTGCTCTCGGGCGAGATCGCCATCCTGCTGGACTACGACTTCAACGCCTACCGCGCCAAGTACAAGGACGGCGCCAACGTGCAGTTCGTGATCCCCACCGAAGGCACGGTGGCCGTGCCCTACGTGATGGGCCTTGTCGCCAAGGCGCCCCATGCCGCCGACGCGAAGAAGGTGCTGGACTTCGTGCTCTCCGACGAAGGCCAGGCCATCTGGGCCAAGGCCTATCTGCGCCCGGTGCGCGCCGCCGCCATGCCCGCCGACGTGCAGGCCCGCTTCCTGCCCGCCAGCGAATACGCCCGCGCCAGGACGGTGGACTACGGCCGCATGGCCGCCGCGCAGAAGGCGTTCTCCGACCGCTACCTGCAGGAAGTGAAATGAGCGCACGCCACGGCGGTTTCGCCCCCTCGCGCGGGCTGCTCGCCGCCTGCGCTGCGCCGGCCGTGGCATTCTTCGCGGCCTTCTGGCTGCTGCCTACGGCCCTGCTGCTGGCGCTGCCGGCGCGCCAGGGCTGGGCGACCTACTTCGCAGTCGTAACGAACGGCCGCTACCTGCAGAGCCTGCTGCAGACCCTGGGCCTGTCGCTCGCCGTCACGCTGGCCACGCTGGTGCTGGGCGCACTGGTGGGCATCACGCTGGCGCGCCAGCGCTTTCCCGGCCGGCAGCTGCTGCTGTCGCTGCTGACGCTGCCGCTCTCGTTTCCCGGCGTGATCGTGGGCTTCTTCATGATCCTGCTGGGCGGGCGCCAGGGTACGCTGGCGGGGCTCACCGATGCGCTGGGCCTGGGCCGCGTGACCTTCGCCTACGGCCTGCTGGGCCTGTTCCTGGCCTACCTCTACTTCTCGCTGCCGCGCGCCATCGCCACCTACACGGCGGCGGCCGGCGCCATGGAGGCGCAGCTCGAAGAGGCCGCCCGCTCGCTCGGCGCTTCGCGCTGGCGCGTGGCGCGCGACGTGTGGATGCCCGCGCTCGCACCCACCACGCTGGCCTGCGGCGCCATCGTGTTCGCCACCGCCATGGGCGCCTTCGGCACGGCCTTCACGCTGTCGGCCAAGTTCGAGGTGCTGCCCATCACCATCTACGACGAATTCACCAACTACGCCAACTTCGCGCTGGCGGCCAGCCTGTCGATCGCGCTGGGGCTCATCACCTGGCTGGTGCTCTGGCTCTCGCGCCGCTGGGCCGGCACGTCCGCCTTCTGAGAAAGCGCCACGATGAGAAACGCAAGGCAGGCGCCCTGGGCGCTGGTGGCCCTTACGGCCCTGGTGGCCCTCTTCATGGCCGCGCCCATCGCCCTTTCGGTGATGGCGGGGCTGGTCAACAACTACAGCGTCGGCCTGCACAGCGGTCTCACGCTGCGCTGGCTGGGCGAGGTGTGGGAGAACTACGGCAGCACCGTGACCTGGTCGCTCACCCTCGCGCTGCTGTGCGTGGCGGGCAACCTGCTGCTGGGCGTGCCCTGCGCCTATGCGCTGGCGCGCAGCCGCTCGCGCTGGGCGCGGCTCTTCGAGGAGCTGCTGACCCTGCCCGTGGCGGTGCCGGGCCTGGCCAGCGCGCTGGCGCTGATCCTGGCCTACGGGCAGCTGTCGAGCTTCCGCCAGAGCTTCGCCTTCATCCTGGTCGGGCACATGATCTTCACCCTGCCCTTCATGGTGCGCACCGTGGGCTCGGCCTTCCAGAAGGACGAGCTGCGCTCGCTCGAAGAGGCCGCGCGCTCGCTGGGTGCAGGCTTTGCGCAGCGCTTCCTGGGCGTGCTGGTGCCCGCCGTGCTGCCAGCCATCGT
>JBHIWE010000042.1:0-22859 GCA_041987645.1 Acidovorax sp.
AGCCCACGATGAAATCGCTGCTCATCGCCAGGTCGGGGCGGATGGCGCGCAGCTTGCGGATGGTGCTCTTGTATTCCATGGCCGTGTAGCCGCGCTTCATCGCCATCAGGATGCGGTCGGAGCCGTGCTGCACGGGCAGGTGCAGGTGGCTGACCAGCTTGGGGATGCGCGCATAGGCGTCGATCAGGCGCGGCGTGAATTCGTTGGGGTGGCTGGTGGTGTAGCGGATGCGCTCGATGCCGGGAATGTCGGCCACGTATTCCAGCAGCAGGGCGAAGTCCGCCACCTCGGCCGTGCCGCCCATCTTGCCCAGGTAGGCGTTCACGTTCTGGCCCAGCAGCGTGACTTCCTTCACGCCCTGGTCGGCGAGCCCGGCCACCTCCACCAGCACGTCGTCGAAGGGGCGGCTGACTTCCTCGCCCCGGGTGTAGGGCACCACGCAGTAGCTGCAGTATTTGCTGCAACCTTCCATGATCGAGACGAAGGCGCTTGCGCCCTCGACGCGCGCGGGCGGCAGGTGGTCGAACTTCTCGATCTCGGGAAAGCTGATGTCCACCTGCGGGCGCGCCAGGGCCTCGCGCTGCGCCAGCAACTCGGGCAGGCGGTGCAGGGTTTGCGGGCCGAAGACCACATCAACGTAGGGCGCGCGCTTGATGATCTCGTCGCCCTCCTGGCTGGCCACGCAGCCGCCCACGCCGATTTTCACGCCGCGCGCCTTCAGATGCTTGATGCGGCCCAGGTCGCTGAACACCTTCTCCTGTGCCTTCTCGCGCACGGAGCAGGTGTTGAAGAGGATCAGGTCGGCTTCCTCCACGTTCTGCGTGGGCTCGTAGCCCTGGGCAGCGTGGAGCACGTCCACCATCTTGTCCGAGTCGTACTCGTTCATCTGGCAGCCGAAAGTTTTGACGAAGACTTTTTTGGACATCTGTAAATCCGATGGGATGCGCCGCGCCGAGAGATGCGCTGGCGACGGGGAAGGGAGCGGCAAGAAGGGTGCGGAAGCCGGTGGGGCCTGCCTCCGCGCGCTTCAGCGCAATGCGGGGGCGTTGCGGTCCGGCTCGGGGCCGAAGCGAAAATTGCGTTCGACCGTGTCCGCGTTGCCCCTGAGCGGCGTGGCGGCTTCGCCCTCGCTCAGGATCCAGGCCGTCAGCAGCATGCCAGTGCTGGCCTCGATCAGGTAGTTGACCCGCATGCGCTGGCCGATCACCGTGTGCAGGAAGATGAGGCTGTTCTGCGGGCTGAAGAGGCGCATGCCCGGCGCCATGCGGAGGGGCTTGCCGTCCAGCTCCGCCTCGGCCGTGCTGGTGACCATCAGCGTGCCGCGCTGGGCGGCATCGGGAAAGTTGCGCGCAACGCCCGAGGCGGGCGGAATGTAGGGCTGCAGCGGCTGCGCGGCGGCAGCCAGGGGCGCAGCAGCGCAGCAGCAAGCCAGGCCGGCCAGCAGGAGCAGGCGGGCGCGGCGCGCGGCGCGGATCGGCAGACAGCGGTTCATGGTGTACATCCAGGGGCTGAAGGCGTGATTCTAGGAAGGCGGCAGGCCCATGCGGCGGCGTGAGGCAAAGGCGCCGCCCAAAGAAAAAACCCACAGTGCAGGCACTGTGGGTTTCTTGTTTGGTGGTGGTAGGTGGACTTGAACCACCGACATCAGCATTATGAATGCTGCGCTCTAACCAACTGAGCTATACCACCGAAGCCTCAAATTATAGGGCAATTTTAGCGGTGTGTGAAGTTCGCCGCGCGTTTGTTGATGAAGGCGTCCATGCCTTCCTTCTGATCCTGGGTGGCGAACAGGGCGTGGAACAGCCGGCGCTCGAACATCACGCCGTCGGAGAGCGACCCTTCGAAGGCCCGGTTGACCGATTCCTTGGCCGCCATGACCGCGATCTGCGAGAAGCCGGCGATGACCAGGGCAGCGCCCAGGGCTTCGCTTTCCAGCTTGTCGTAGGGAACCACGCGGCTGACGAGGCCCGCGCGTTCGGCTTCGGCGGCGTCCATCATGCGGCCGGTGAGAGCCATGTCCATGGCCTTGGACTTGCCCACGGCGCGCGGCAGGCGCTGCGTGCCGCCAGCGCCCGGGATGACGCCCAGCTTGATCTCGGGCTGGCCGAACCTGGCGTTGTCGGCGGCGATGATGAAGTCGCACATCATCGCCAGCTCGCAGCCGCCGCCCAGCGCGAAGCCGCTCACGGCAGCGATCACGGGCTTACGCACCGCGCGGATGCGTTCCCAGTTGCGGGTGATGTAGTCGCCCTTGTACACGTCGGTGAAGCTGTAGCTCGCCATCGCGCCGATGTCCGCGCCAGCGGCAAAGGCCTTTTCGCTGCCCGTGATGAGGATGCACCCGATGCGCTCGTCCGCATCGACGGCGGCGAGCGCATCGCCCAGCTCGTTCATCAGCTGGTCGTTCAGTGCATTGAGCTGCTTGGGCCGGTTCAGCGTGATGATGCCGACCTTGTCCGCCTCGGTGCGGACTGCGATGACTTCGTAGGCCAAGGGGTGTCTCCGTCTGTCGTGTGGTGGTCCGCAGACTATACCGAAGGCCCCTTCCGGCCGGCAGTCACTGGGGCGCCAGCCAGCGGGCGGCGGCGGCGGTGTCGGTGACGGCCAGGCGCACCGTATCGGCCGCCCGCCCGGGCTGTGGCTGCAAGTCCAGCGTCAGGCGCAGCAGGCGCCGGTCGCGCGCGACGAGGGCCGTGACCTGGGGGGCGGAGCCGGCGTAGAGCGGCAGGTCTTCGAGCTTCGTCAGGCGCCAAGCGCCTCCCTCGGGCGTTTCCACCCCGAGCCATTCGTCCCCCGCCATGAAGCCCGCCTTTTCGGCCAGCCCGCCGCGCAGCACGACCTTGGCCTGCAGGCCGTTCGATTCGCCCACCCGAAGGCCCAGGCGCTGGGCCCATTGCGGGGCTTCTTCGTGCAGCTGGACGCCGTGGGCGGCCAGTAGCTCGGCCAGCGGCAGGTCCTGCGTGCCATGCGCCCAGGCCGCGATTTCTGGGGACCAGTCCCGGCCCGAGAGCGACTTGAGCACCTGCAGCAGGTCGGTCTCCTTCATGGGGCCGCCGGCGCAGCGCTGCCAGAGGCCGCGCATGACCGCATCCAGTGTGGTGCGTCCTTCGCGCCGCAGCGCCAGGTCCAGGCACAGGGCCACCAGCGAGCCCTTGGTGTAGTAGCTGACCGTGGCGTTGGGCGTGTTCTCGTCCTGGCGGTAGTACTTGATCCAGGCGTCGAAGCTCGCTTCGGCCACCGACTGCACGTGCCGGCCGGGCGTCTGCAGCACCTGGTTGGTGGCCTTGGTCAGCAGGCGCAGGTAGGCGGCATCGTCCAGCAGGCCGCAGCGGCGCAGCAGCAGGTCGTCGTAGTAGCTGGTGAAGCCCTCGAAGAACCAGAGCAGTTCGGTGTAGTTCTCCTGGCCGTAGTCGTAGCGCGCGAACTCCGAAGGGCGCAGGCGCTTGACGTTCCAGGTGTGGAAATACTCGTGGCTGATGAGGCCCAGCAGCGTGGCGTAGCCCTCGGGCGTGCGGGCCTCGCCCTGGCGGGGCAGGTCGCGCCGGCCGCAGATGAGGGCGGTGGAGTTGCGGTGCTCCAGCCCGCCGTAGCCGTCGTCCACCACGTTCAGCATGAAGACGTAGCTGCTGTGCGGCGGCTTGGGCGAGGGGCCGTGCCAGAAGCGGATCAGCTCTTCGCAGATGCGGCGTGTGTCGGCCACCAGCCGGTCGCCGTCGAAGGAGGGGGCGGCACCAGCCACCACCAGCCGGTGCGGCACGCCGCAGGCGGTGAAGCGGGCGCTCCAGAACGCTCCCATCTCCACAGGGCAGTCCACCAGTTCGTCGTAGTCTGCGGCCCGGTAGGTGCCGAAGCCCTGGCGCGTGACCTTGGCGGGCGCAAGGCCCGTGGCGACCGACCAGCCGTTCAACGCCGGCGTGCGGACGATTTCCAGCGTGTGGGCTGAGGATTCCTGTCCGTGCACGCGCAAGCAGAGGCTCGTGCCGTTGAAGAAGCCGCGCGAGGCGTCCAGCCAAGCGGTGCGCACCGAGGTGTCATAGGCCACCACCTGATAGGTCAGCACCAGCGGCGAGCCCTTCTTGCACTGGGCCTGCCAGCGGTGCTTGTCCAGTTGCTTGAGAGCGGCCGGCTGTCCGTTCTGCGTGGCCTGGAGCGACTGCAGATTCTTGGAGAACTCGCGCACCAGATAGCTGCCGGGAATCCAGACCGGCAGAGACAGCTCCTGCCGCGCTGCGGGCGCCGCCACGGTGAGCGTCACCGCATACAGGTGGGCGTGCAGATCGGCGGCTTCGACGCGGTAGTGGACCGGGGCGGCGGGAGACTGGGAGCGGTGTGCTGCGGGCATGGACGGAATGGCGGAGGCGCCAGAAAATGAAAGAAGGGCGCTGCCAGATTAGCGGCAGCGCCCCGCGAAACGGCGTGCGACCTCGGTCGCAGACGGTCGTCAGTTGCTGGTGGCGGCGATCTCGGCGAAGCGCTTTTCGATCGCGGCGGCGCCGATGGCGCCCGGCACGCGCGTGCCGTCCGAGAACAGCACGGTGGGCGTGCCGGTGATCTTGTGCTTCTTGCCGAAGGCCAGGTTGCGCTGAACGGCGCCGGTATCGCAGGTGGCGGCCTCGGGCACTTTGTCGCGCACCATCAGGTCCTGCCAGGCGGCGGCGCGGTCCTTGGCGCACCAGAGGTTGCGGGACTTTTCGGCCGAGTCGGGGCTCAGGATGGGGTAGAGGAAAAGATAGACCGTGACGTTGTCCACGTTCTGCAGGTCCTTCTCGAACCGCTTGCAGTAGCCGCAGTTCGGGTCCTCGAAAACCGCCAGCTTGCGTTTGCCGTTGCCGCGCACGATGGTGAACGCGTCCTTCAGCGGCAGGGCGGAGAAGTCGATCGCCGTCAGCTTGTTGATGCGGTCTTCGGTCAGGTTGCGACGCGCCTGCGTGTCGATCAGCTCGCCCTGGATGATGTAGTTGCCCTTGGCGTCGGTATAGAACACGTCGGTGCCCACGCGCACTTCGTAGAGGCCCTTCATGGGCGTGGCCACCACTTCATCGATCTTGCCGAACTGCGGAATGCGCTGGCCCAGGGCCTTGCGGATCTCGGCCTCCTGCGCATGGGCGCCGAAGCTCAGGGCCAGGGTGGCAGCGGCCAGCAGGGCGGGGAGGAGTGGTTTCGCTTTCAATGTCGTGTCCTTCGTCGTCGTTCGTTCACTGAATGGAGAGGTGTTCCGGTGATTTGGCGCGCCGGATCAGCGCAGGCCCATGGCCCGGGTGGCGACCCAGTCCTTGAGCGGGCCGCTGAGCTGGAAGCCCTGCATGCCCCAGTTGCGCACGGCCTGCACGGGCGCTTCGGTGCGTGCGAACAGCTGCTGCAGCCCGTCCATCGTCAGGCCCAGCGGCAGCAGGCCCGCCTTGCGCTCGCGCTCGTAGCGCCTCAGTAGCCGCATGTCGCCGATGCTGCGCCAGTAGTCGCGTTCGCGCAGCAGCCTGGCCAGCGCATCGGCATCGGCCAGGCCCAGGTTCAGCCCCTGTCCGGCCAGCGGATGCACCGTGTGCGCCGCATCGCCGGCCAGCACCCAGGTGCGCTGCGCGCCCTTGGCCGGCTGCACCGGCATGGCGCCGCACCAGCGGCGCGCGCGTGCCTGCTGCAGCGGCCAGCAGGCACGGCCGCCGACCTGCTGCAGCGTGCCCAGGGCGTTCTGGCTAGCGTCCTGCAGGCGATGGGCGAACGTTTCGGCATCCAGAGCCATGCGCTCTGCGGCCTGTTCCTGGGGAACAGACCACACCACGGCCACGGAGTTCCCCTCGGCGCCGTCCAGCGGCAGGAAGGCGAGGACGCCATCGGGCAGGAACCATTGCCGTGCGACCTGTCCGTGCGGGCGCTCGCAGTGCAGGCGGGTGGCAATGGCATGCTGTGCGTAGGGCGTGACGTCGAATTCCACGCCCAGCTCCTGGCGGGTGCTGCTCGCGCGGCCTTCGCAGATGACGGTGAGTGGGGCGGGCACCGGTGTGGGTACCAGTTCCACCTGGGGCTGGAAGCGCACGGCCTCGGCCAGACGCGCTTCGAGTGCAGGAACGTCCACGATCCAGGCCAGCGCGTCCGTGCTCTGTCGGGCCGCGTCGAAGGTGACCCGACCACTCTGGTCGCCATGCACTTCCATTTGCCGCACGGCGGTGGCGTGCATGGCGTCGGGCCAGCTGCGCACGGATTCGAGCAGGCTGCGGGAGGCCGCGTTCAGCGCATAGGCGCGAATGTCGGCGGCAGCGGGTGCCGCGTCGGTGGTGGGGCTGCCCACCAGGGCTACCCGCAGCCGTTCGCGGGCCAAGAGCAGTGCGAGCGTGCGGCCGACTACACCGGCCCCACGGATACAGACATCGAAAGTTTGCGCCATGCCGGATTGTAGGAGCCGGCGTTCCCCGGCAGGCGCGACGCGGCGATGTCCCTGGCCGAGGGGCAAAATCCCGCTCCTGCCTTTCTCGGCCGCTTCGCTGCCCCATCCGTGCCTTCCAGGACCGCCCCGTGACCTTTCGCCCCGATCTCGACCTCTGCGGCAGCATCGCCCGCCTGTTCGTCCACCCGGTCAAGTCCTGCGCGGGCGTGGAGGTGCGCGAAGCCCTGCTGACCCCGGCCGGACTGGCGCTGGACCGCGCCTTCATGGTGGTGGACGGCCAGGGCGCCTTCCTCACCCAGCGCGGGCATGCCCGCATGGCGCTGGTACGGCCCGAGATCCAGGCCCCTGAACGCATGGTGCTGCAGGCCCCGGGCATGCCGGCGCTGCACGTTTCCCTGCAGGCGATGGACGGCCCGCCAGCCCGCGTGAGCGTGTGGGACGACGTGGTGCCGGCCCGGGACATGGGCGAGCTCGCCGCGCAATGGTTCAGCGACTTCCTGGGGCTGGCCTGCCGCCTGGTGCGGTTCGACCCCGCCCACCGGCGCCTCTCCAGCCTGCAGTGGACCGGCGGCGTCGAGGCGCCGAACCAGTTTTCCGACGGCTTCCCGCTGCTGGTCGTGAGCCAGGCTTCGGTCGATGGCCTGAACGAGCGGCTGCTGGCGGCGGGCCAGCCTGCCGTGGGCGTGGAACGCTTTCGCCCCAACATCGTGATCGACGGCGTCGAGGCGCACGACGAAGACCGCATCGATGCGCTTTACGTCGGCACGCCCGAGGGCGAAGTCCGGCTGCAGCTGGTCAAGCCCTGCGTGCGCTGCCCCATTCCCGACATCGACCCCGCCACGGCCGAAAGCACGCCCGCCGTGGGCGATGCGCTGCGCCGCTACCGGCAGGACAGGCGCCTGGATGGCGCCATCAGTTTCGCCATGAATGCCATCGTGGGCCAAGGCGCCGGCAAGCTGCTGCGCGTGGGCCAGCCCGTCGCCGCCGACCTGCGCTTCGACTGACAGGGGTGCTATGACGGGCTCCGAGGGGGTGCCTTCGAGGCTTTGCGTGCCGCGCCCTTAAAATCGGCGGTTTGTCTTCCCGAACCCTGAAAGCCCTGCCATGAGCCTGAAATGCGGCATCGTGGGCCTGCCCAACGTGGGCAAGTCCACCCTCTTCAACGCCCTCACCAAGGCCGGCATCGCCGCCGAGAACTATCCGTTCTGCACCATCGAGCCCAATACCGGCGTGGTGGAAGTGCCCGATCCCCGCCTGCGGCAGCTGGCCCAGATCATCACGCCCGAGCGCATCGTGCCGGCCATCGTCGAATTCGTGGACATCGCCGGCCTGGTGGCGGGTGCCAGCAAGGGCGAAGGTCTGGGCAACCAGTTCCTGGCGCACATCCGCGAGACCGATGCCATCGTCAACGTCGTGCGCTGCTTCGAGGATCCGAACGTGATCCACGTGGCTGGCCGCGTGGATCCGATCGCCGACATCGAAGTCATCCAGACCGAGCTGTGCCTGGCCGACCTCGCCACCGTCGAGAAGGCTCTCAACCGCTACAGCAAGGCCGCCAAGTCGGGCAACGACAAGGAAGCCGCCAAGCTGGTCTCGCTGCTCACGCCGATCCAGGCCGCGCTGGACCAGGGCAAGCCCGCTCGGACGGTGCCCGTCAGCAAGGAGGATGCGCCCCTGCTCAAGCCTTTCTGCCTGATCACGGCCAAGCCCGCCATGTTCGTGGGCAACGTTGCCGAGGACGGCTTCGAGAACAACCCTCTGCTCGACAAGCTCAAGGCCTACGCCGAAGCCCAGGGCGCCCCCGTGGTGGCCATCTGCGCCAAGATCGAGGCCGAGATGGCCGAGATGGAAGACGAGGACCGCGACATGTTCCTGCAGGAACTGGGCCTCGAAGAGCCCGGCCTGAACCGTCTGATCCGCGCCGGCTTCAAGCTGCTGGGCCTGCAGACCTACTTCACCGCCGGCGTGAAGGAAGTGCGCGCCTGGACCATCAAGGTGGGCGACACCGCGCCCCAGGCTGCCGGCGTGATCCACGGCGACTTCGAGCGCGGCTTCATCCGTGCACAGACGATCGCCTTCGACGATTTCATCGCTTTCAAGGGCGAGCAGGGCGCCAAGGACGCCGGCAAGATGCGCGCCGAAGGCAAGGAGTACGTCGTCAAGGACGGCGACGTGATGAACTTCCTGTTCAACGTCTGATCCCCGCCTTCGCGCCCCGCCAGGGGCGGTCGCGACGGATATGAGAAGAAAACGGCCCCGTGGATGCGGGGCTTTTTTCATGGTGCGGCGGCGGCCGGCTGTCGGGTTCGGGAAAGGCTGACCTCCTGGCCTGCGTGACGCCTCCAACAGCCATTTGTCGCCATGTGCTTACATGGCAATGCGCCTGATACGCAACACAATCACTCCCTGTTTTGTTTATGAGGCGGTCATGAAAGAAGAAACAACAACATCGTCAGGCTCATGGACGCGGGGGATCACCCTGGCCCTTCTGATCGTCATGGCGGTCGCTCTCGGCACCGCCGGCGGCTGGCTGCTGGCCCTGGGCGGCTCCGCGTATTACGTGCTGGCTGCGATCGTGCTTGCCGCTGTGGCGCTGGCCTACTGGCGGGGGTCCAGCCTCAGCCTGTGGCTGTATGCGGTCTGGCTGATCGTGACGCTGGGCTGGAGCCTCTGGGAGGCCGGAACCGACTTCTGGGCACTGGCGCCCCGCGTGGACATCTGGTTCCTGTTCGGCCTGTGGCTGTTGCTGCCCTGGGCATCGCGTTCCCTCGTCGGGCGCAGCGCAGCGCCCAAGGCGCTGATGGGCGCCGCCATGGTGGCCACGCTGGGCGCGCTCGGCTATGCGCTCCTGCATGATCCGCAGGAGGTGAACGGCACGATCGCGCGCAGCCAGCCCGCCGCGGTGCAGCCGGTGGCCGGCGTGGCGCCCCAGGACTGGCCTGCCTACGGCCGGACAGAAGCCGGCGTGCGCTATTCGCCGCTCGCGCAGATCAACGAGCGCAACGTCAAGGATCTCAAGGTCGCCTGGACCTATCACACCGAAGACTTCAAGACCGCCAACGATTCAGGCGAGACTACCAACGAGGTGACGCCCATCAAAGTGGGCGACAAGGTCTTCCTCTGCACGGCCCACCAGTTCCTCGATGCCCTGGATGCCTCCACCGGAAAGCGCCTCTGGCGATTCGACCCGCACCTGAAGGCCGACCGTACGTTCCAGCACATGACCTGCCGCGGGGTGTCTTATCACGATGCGGGCAATCCCGAGCGTTTCGCCAAGAGCGCTTCTCGGCCGTCGGGTTCCGCGCCTTCATCGGTCTGCCCGCGCAAGGTGATCCTGCCGGTCAACGATGGGCGCCTGATCGCGGTGAATGCGGATACCGGCCAGGCCTGCAGCGATTTCGGCCGCGGCGGCGAGATCGATCTGCAGGCCAACATGCCCTATCCGTACCCCGGTGGCTACAACCCCACCTCGCCGCCCGTGGTGACGGCCTCCACCATCGTGATCGGCGGTTCGGTGACGGACAACCTCTCCAACCGGGAGCCTTCGGGTGTGATCCGGGGCTATGACGTGAACACCGGTGCCCTGCGCTGGGTGTTCGATACCGGCGCGCAGGACCCCAACCAGATGCCGGGAGAGAAGGGCTTGTTCGCGCACAACTCACCGAACGCCTGGGCACCGCTGGCCTATGACGCGGGCACCGACACGGTGTACGTGCCGACCGGGGTGGGCACGCCCGACATCTGGGGGGGCGACCGCAGCGAACTCAAGGAGCGCTATGCGAACGCCGTGCTGGCGCTCGACGCCAGCACCGGCCGGCTGATCTGGCATTTCCAGACCACGCACCACGACCTGTGGGACATGGACGTACCTTCGCAGCCCTCGCTGCTGGATCTGCGCCTGCCTTCGGGCCAGACCGTGCCGGCCATCTACGTGCTGACCAAGACCGGCAACGTGTTCGTGCTCAACCGCACGACGGGCGCGCCCATCCTGCCCGTGCAGGAGCGGGCGGTGCCCCAGACCGTGCAGCGCGGCCCGCAGACCCGCGGCGAACGCTATTCGCCGACGCAACCCTTCTCGCCGCTCAACCTGGCGCCCGCAGAGCGCCTGGACGGCGCCAAGATGTGGGGCGCGACCATGTTCGACCAGCTGGCCTGCCGCATCATCTTCCACCGCCTGAACTACGAGGGCATCTATACCCCGCCGTCCGAGAACGGCACGCTGGTATTCCCCGGCAACCTGGGTGTGTTCGAGTGGGGCGGCATGTCCGTCAACCCGGACCGCCAGGTCGCCCTGATGAACCCGCTGGCGCTGCCTTTCGTCAGCCGGCTGATACCCGAGAAGGCCGATCGACCGCACACCGAGCGCGGCGCGGGCACCGAAAACGGCATCCAGCCGATGTACGGCGTGCCTTACGGCGTCGAGATCAAGCCTTTCCTTTCGCCGCTCGGGCTGCCGTGCAAGCAGCCCGCATGGGGCTTTGTGACGGGTGTCGATCTGCAGACGCATGAAGTCGTCTGGAAGAAGCGCATCGGCACCATCCGCGACAGCCTGCCGGCGCTGTTCCAGCTGCCGCCCCTGAAGATCGGCGTGCCCGGCTTGGGCGGCGTCATCTCCACGGCCGGCAACGTGATGTTCGTGGCCGCGACGCAGGACAACTACCTGCGCGCCTATGACGTGAGCAATGGCGATCTGCTGTGGGAGGCGCGACTGCCTGCGGGCGGGCAGGCCACTCCCATGACGTATGAGGCCGATGGGCGCCAGTACGTGCTCATCATGGCCGGCGGCCACGGCTCCTTCGGCACGAAGATGGGCGACTCGCTGATGGCCTACGCGCTGCCGCGCTGACCGTCGAAGGCGAGCGCGCGGCGCGGGATCAGTCCACCAGGGCGCGCTACGGCGCCGGCTGCCTCCCTTGCCGCGCCGCCGCATCCCAGGCGCAATGCCCGCGGCGGCTGGCGCTCACAGGTACTTGGTGAGCTCCTTCAATGCCTGAACCGTCGCACCCGAGGCGGCCGCATCCCGCTGCGCTGCGCCTTCCAGGCTGTGACCGATGTGGTCGTGGACCAGGCTGCGCTTGGCGTTGGCCACCGCTTTCTCCACCGCCTGCAGCTGCTGGACGATCTCCAGCGGAGCGCGTTTGTCATCCAGCATCGCCAGAATGCTCTTGAGGTGGCCCTGGGCGCGCTTGAGGCGCTTGGTGACGTCGGGGTAGATGGCGGAGGGGTCTGTCATTGTTCTGTCATCCTATCCTCCTGGAGGGGATGCGGAATGATGTATTTCCCCAGTTACAATTCGCCGCCTTCGGGCGAGGGGGCTTGCGGGATGAGGCCAGCGCTGGTGGCGATTCCGAAGGCGTCGATGATGCAAGGGCTGCCTCGTTCGCGGTGGCTCGCGGAGGCTGTGCGCGTTGTCGGCGCCGGCCAGGAGTTCACATGCGTTTGAATGGTTTCATGGCGCGTCCGCTGGCGCGCTTGCAGGGCGTGGCGGTGCTGGCTGCCGCGCTCGTCCCTGTGCTGGTCCAGGCCCAGGCGGCCGAAACGGTGGAGACGGAGAACTGGAATGCCAAGTTCCAGTCCACCTACGTCTGGCAGCGAAAGCCGTCGTTTTCCGCCGCCTATTCCGGGCCCAACAGCCTGTCGGCGGACAAGGAGCGCAGCTATTCCTTCACGGCGACCGCCTTCCTGGGCTGGCGGCCCTGGACGGGCGGCGAGCTCTATTTCAACCCGGAAGCGGCGCAGGGCGTGCCGCTGTCCCGCCTGACCGGCCTGGGCGGCCTCACCAACGGCGAGATGGCGCGCACCTCTGGTTCCGAGATCAAGTTCTACCGGGCGCGCCTCTTCCTGCGCCAGACCTGGGGCATGGGCGGCGAGCAGGAGGCGGTCGAGTCCGGCCCCAACCAGCTGGCGGGCATGGTGGACAAGCGCCGCTGGGTGCTGACGGCGGGCAACCTGTCGGTGACGGATATCTTCGACGCCAACACCTACAGCCATGATCCGCGCACCCAGTTCCTGAACTGGTCGATCATGACGCACGGCTCCTATGACTTCGCAGCGGATGCGCGGGGCTATACCTGGGGTGCGGCACTGGAGTGGTATCACGATGACTGGGCCCTGCGCGCGGGCCGCTTCATCCAGCCCAAGCAGCCCAACCAGCAGCAGCTGGACCGGCACATCTTCAGCCACTACGGCGACCAGATCGAGCTGGCGCATTCGCACACCTGGGGCGGCCAGCCGGGCACGGTGCGGCTGCTCGCCTTCCACAACCGGGCGCGCATGTCGCGCTTCCAGGACGCGCTGGACCTCGCCGCGCGCACGGGCACCACGCCGGACATCAACGCCGTCCGTACGGATGTGCAGGGCAAGAGCGGCTTCGGCATCAACCTGGAGCAGGCCGTGAACGACGACGTGGGCCTCTTTCTGCGCGCCAGCCGCGCGGACGGCAAGACCGAGACCTACGCCTTCACCGAGATCGAGCGCTCGCTCTCGGGCGGCGTGCTGGTCAAGGGCCGCTCCTGGGGCCGTGCGGACGACACCGTGGGCTTCGCCTTCGCGCGCAACGGCCTTTCCGGCGTGCACCGGCGCTACCTCGAAGACGGGGGCGTGGGCTTCTTCATCGGCGACGGGCGCCTGAACTACCGGCCCGAGATGATTTACGAGACCTTCTACAACGTCAGGCTGGCCAAGGCCGCGTGGCTGACCTTCGACTGGCAGTACATCCGCAACCCGGCCTACAACGCCGACCGCGGGCCGGTGAACGTGGGTTCTGTGCGTCTGCATACCGAGTTCTGAGCGCCGCATCGGGCCTGCGCGAGGGGCGGCCGCCGGTAGGGCGGGCCGCCCTTTTTTCCATGCAGAAAAGCGTTGTGGCGATTGCAGAGCAAGCACTGATTGCTATTGATTAAATAGCAATCAGCGGCGCCCCGGTCGTGCGGTCAGTGCGCCACGGCGCCGGGCCAGAAGTAGAGCAGCCCGGCCGTCATCACCAGATAGCGCGCGAACTTGCCCACCGCCATGTAGGCCAGGCAAGGCCAGAACGGCAGCTTGAGCCAGCCCGCCACGGCGCAGAGCGGGTCGCCCACCACGGGCAGCCAGCTCAGCAGGCAGGCCTTGGGTCCGAAGCGCTCCAGCCACTTCAGAGCGCGGGGCTCCTTGTGGAAGCCGCGGGCCTTGTCCACGGCTTTGTGCGCGCCCAGGCCCATCCACCAGCTGAGTGCGCCGCCCAGCGTGTTGCCGGCCGTGGCCACCAGCACGGCGGGCCAGAAGAGTTCGGGGTTGATCTTGATGAGGCCGAAGACGGCCGGCTCGGAGCCCAGCGGCAGGAGCGTGGCCGATATGAACGACACCACGAAGACGGTGCTCAGGCCGAACTGGGGCAGGGCCAGCACGTCCATGAGATGGTTCATCCAGAGTTCCATAAGTGCCGCCGAGTGTAGGCGGGGGATCCGGCTGCGCCTTGTAGCCCGGCGCGCCGTCCGGCAGTGCGGCCCGTGGAGGCGAGCTCCGGCCGGCCCCGCCCTCGGCCGAACTGGCGGGGCGGCTACAATCTTGCCTCCTTTTTCAGCACGCGCTGCCCTCCCCATCCCCCCGCCCCCATGCACATCGGCCATATTCCCTTGGCGAATCGTCTGTTCGTCGCGCCCATGGCGGGCGTGACGGACCGGCCTTTCCGCCAGCTGTGCAAGGCGCTGGGGGCGGGCTACGCGGTCAGCGAGATGGTGACCTCGCGCAAGGACTTGTGGAACAGCCTCAAGACCTCGCGCCGGGCCAACCACGAGGGCGAGCCTGGCCCCATCGCCGTGCAGATTGCGGGCACGGACGCGGCCATGATGGCCGAGGCCGCGCTCTACAACATCGACCGGGGCGCCGAGATCATCGACATCAACATGGGCTGCCCGGCCAAGAAGGTCTGCAACAAGTGGGCGGGTTCCGCCCTGATGCAGAACGAGGCGCTGGCCATCGAGATCGCGCAGGCGGTCGTCGATGCCTGCGCGCCGCGCAACGTGCCCGTCACGCTCAAGATGCGCACCGGCTGGTGCCAGCAGCACAAGAACGCCGTGCAGCTCGCGCGGGCGTTCGAGGGTGTGGGCATCCAGATGCTCACGGTGCACGGCCGCACGCGCGAACAGGGCTACAAGGGCCATGCCGAGTACGACACCATCGCCGCCGTGAAAGCGGCGGTGCGCGTGCCCGTGGTGGCCAACGGCGACATCACCTCGCCCGAGAGGGCGCAGGCGGTGCTCGCCGCCACGGGGGCCGACGCGATCATGATCGGTCGCGCGGCGCAGGGCCGGCCGTGGATCTTCCGCGAGATCGGCCACTACCTCGCCACGGGCGAGCACCTTGCGCCGCCGCTGGTGGCCGAGGTGCGGCGCCTGCTGCTGGACCACCTGCAGGACCACTACGGCCTCTACGGCGAGGCGACGGGCGTGCGCAGTGCGCGCAAGCACATCGCCTGGTACGTGCGGGCGCTGCCCGGCGGCGAGGCCTTCAGACAACACATCAACACCATCGAGGACTGCGCGGCGCAGTGGCAGGCGGTGGCCGATTACTTCGACGCGCTGGGCGCCTCGATGGACCGGCTGCCCCCGGCCGACGCCGATGCCGGTGCCGACACGGAGCCGAGAGAACGGACGGATGAGCAAGCAACATATTGAGGAATGCGTGCGCGAGAGCCTGCAGGGCTACTTTCGCGACCTAGGGGGCGAGACGCCCGACGGCATGTACGACATGCTGGTGCGCCTGGTCGAAAAACCGCTACTGGAAGTGGTGATGAGCCATGCCGACAACAACCAGTCCCGTGCCGCCGAATGGCTGGGGCTGAACCGCAACACGCTGCGCAAGAAGCTGGTCGAGCACAAGCTGCTCTGAGGCTCCGGCGAAAGCGTTTGCTCCCAAAAAAATAGCTGCCTGCGCTTGATCCGTCTGCGCTGGTGAACGATTTCATTGCCATCAAGAACCGCCCCCTGAACCCATGAACGCACTACTTTCCGTCTCCGACAAGACCGGCATCGTCGAATTCGCGCAGGCGCTGCATGCCCTTGGCATCCGCTTGCTGTCCACCGGCGGCACCGCCAAGCTGCTGGCCGACAAGGGCCTGCCCGTCACCGAGGTGGCCGAGGTCACCCAGTTCCCCGAAATGCTCGACGGCCGCGTCAAGACGCTGCACCCCAAGGTGCATGGCGGCCTGCTGGCCCGCCGCGACCTGCCCGCGCACGTGGCCGCGCTGAAGGAGCACGGCATCGACACCATCGACCTGCTGGTGGTCAACCTTTACCCGTTCGAGGCGACCGTGGCCCAACCCGGCTGCACGCTGGCCGACGCCATCGAGAACATCGACATCGGCGGCCCGGCCATGGTGCGCAGCGCCGCCAAGAACTGGCAGGACGTGGGCGTGGTCACCTCGGCCGACCAGTACGAAGCCGTGCTGGGCGAGCTCAAGGCCGCCGGCAAGCTGTCCGACAAGCTGCGCTTCGCGCTGTCGGTGGCCGCGTTCAACCGCATCGCGCAGTACGACGGCGCGATCAGCGACTACCTCTCCTCCGTCACCTTCGAGGCCGAGAAGCTGTCCGAGGCCTATGTGCCCGAGCGCAGCCAGTTCCCCGGCCAGAGCAACGGCCAGTTCGTCAAGGTGCAGGACCTGCGCTACGGCGAGAACAGCCACCAGCAGGCGGCGCTCTATCGCGACCTCCACCCCGCGCCCGGCTCCATCGTCACGGGCGAGCAGCTGCAGGGCAAGGAGCTTTCGTACAACAACATTGCCGATGCCGACGCCGCCTGGGAATGCGTCAAGAGCTTCGACGTGCCGGCCTGCGTGATCGTCAAGCACGCCAACCCCTGCGGCGTGGCCGTGGGCGCCGACGTGGCCGAGGCCTACGGCAAGGCCTTCCAGACCGACCCCACCAGCGCCTTCGGCGGCATCATCGCCTTCAACCGCCCGGTGGACGCGGCGGCCGCGCAGCACGTGGTCAAGCAGTTCGTCGAAGTGCTGATGGCGCCCGCCTTCACGCCCGAGGCGCTGGAGATCTTCCGTCCCAAGGCCAATGTGCGACTGCTCAAGATCGCGCTGCCCGAGCAAGCCGGTGACTCGGCCTGGAGCCGTGGCCGCAACGCCATGGACGCCAAGCGCATCGGCTCCGGCATGCTGCTGCAGTCGGCCGACAACCATGAGCTGGCCCTGGCCGATCTCAAGGTGGTCACCAAGAAGCAGCCCACGCCCCAGGAACTGCAAGACCTGCTCTTCGCCTGGAAGGTGGCCAAGTACGTCAAGAGCAATGCCATCGTCTTCTGCAAGGGCGGCATGACCATGGGCGTGGGTGCCGGCCAGATGAGCCGCCTCGATTCCGCCCGTATCGCCAGCATCAAGGCCGAGCACGCCAAGCTCTCGCTGCAGGGCACGGCCGTGGCGAGCGACGCCTTCTTCCCGTTCCGCGATGGCCTGGACGTGGTGGTGGATGCCGGTGCGACCTGCGTGATCCAGCCCGGCGGCTCCATGCGCGACCAGGAAGTGATCGACGCCGCCGATGAGCGCGGCGTGGCCATGGTGTTCAGCGGCGTGCGCCACTTCCGCCATTGAGCCTGAGGGGCCTGCCTGCCGGTGCGGCAGACAGGCCCGGCGCGAGGCCAACTCGGCGCACACCCAAAAAGAAAGCGGCCTGCGGGCCGCTTTCTTTTTTGGGGGAGCCGGGGGCTGGTGATGTGGGAATTTTCAAGCCGAAAAGGCCTGCAGCCCTTGATCTATCAGCGCCAGGTGCTATGGTTTTTGATGTGGCTCTGCAGCGGGATCGGCAGCAGCGGCGGGGCCGGTGCCCAGCCAGGTGTCCAGCCGCGCGTCCTTCTCGCGCCACAGCCCGTCCAGCCATTCCTGCATGGCGTTGCGCCCGCCGGCCCGCGAAGGGGCACCGGGCACCGGGCGCCGCGCGACATGCACGACCACCCGCCCCAGGCGGCCCGCCAGGGCGTCGGAGAAGCTGGGCACGCCGTCGGGGTAGGCGATGGTCACGTCCAACACCGAATCCAGCTGGTCGTGCAGGGTCTGCAGCGCGGTGGCCATGCCGCCGTACTTGGGCACCAGCAGGTGGCGGTAGGGCGATCCCTGCTCGGCATGCTTTTCGGGCGTGAAGCGCGTGCCCTCGGCAAAGTTCATCACGGCCGTGGGCATGCGGCGGAACTTCTCGCACGCGGCCTTGGCGGCGCGCAGGTCCTGCCGGGCGCTGGCGCCTCCGTTGCTGCGGCGCATGAATGGGAAGTCCAGCGCCCACCAGGCCAGTCCGATCACCGGCACGTAGATCAGCTCGTACTTGAGGAAGAACTTCAGGAGCGGAATGCGCCGGTTGAAGACGCGCTGCATCACCAGAATGTCCACCCAGCTTTGGTGGTTGCAGGTGACGAGGTACCAGTGGCGCGGGCTTAAGGACTCCAGGCCCGACACCTGCCAGGGCGCCGGGTTGGCCGCACGGATCCAGAGATTGTTGATGCCGATCCACAGCTCTGCCAGAGTGGCCAGCACGCGGTCGGTCACGCGCCGCACGGGCGCGAAGGGCAGCACCAGCTTGGCCAAGGCAAAGGGCATCATCAGCGAGAAACAGCCCAAGGTATTGAGCGCCAGCACCAGGCCGCACGCCACCATCTTCAGCAAGGCGAACATCTCAGGAGCGCGCCCAGGTCTGGAATATTTCGGCCGCCGCGGCGACGGTCGCGGCGATGTCTTCGTCAGTGTGCGCCGCGCTCACGAAGCCGGCTTCGTACAGTGCGGGGGCGATGTAGATGCCGCGGTCGAGCAGGCCGTGGAAGAGGGCGTTGAAGCGCGCCCCGTCGGTGGTCATCACCGTGGGGTAGTTCTGCGGCAGCTCGGGCAGCAGGAAGAAGCCGAACATGCCGCCTTCGCTGTCGGCGCTGAAGGGCATGCCCGCTGCCTGCGCGGCCTGCGCCAGGCCCTGCACGAGCGAGCGCGTGCGCGCGCCCAGCGCCTCGTAGAAGCCGGGCTTGGCGATCTCGCGCAGCGTGGCCAGGCCGCAGGCGGTGGCCACCGGGTTGCCCGACAGCGTGCCGGCCTGATAGACCGGACCCAGCGGCGCCAGCTGTTCCATGACCGCGCGCGGTCCGCCGAAGGCCGCCAGCGGCATGCCGCCGCCGATCACCTTGCCCAGCACGGTGATGTCGGGCCTGAAGCCGGGGATGGCCTGGGCGTAGAGGCTCTGCGCGCTGCCCAGGGCCACGCGGAAGCCGGTCATCACCTCGTCGAACACCAGCATCGCGCCGTGCTGGGTGCAGAGCTCGCGGCAGCGGCGCATGAAGGGGACGCTCGCGCGCACGAAGTTCATGTTGCCGGCAATGGGCTCGATCATCAGCCCCGCGATCTCGCTGCCGTGCAGCGCAAAGGCTTCCTCGAGCTGGGCGACGTCGTTGTATTCGAGCACCAGGGTGTGCTGCACCACCTCGGGCGGCACGCCTGCGCTGGTGGCGTGGCCGAAAGTGGCCAGGCCTGAGCCGGCCTTGACCAGCAGCGCGTCGGCATGGCCGTGGTAGCAGCCGTTGAACTTGATGATCTTGCTGCGGCCGGTGGCGCCGCGCGCCAGGCGGATGGCGCTCATGCCGGCCTCGGTGCCGGAGCTGACCAGGCGGATCATCTCCATCGACGGGACGTGGCGCAGGATCTCCTCGGCCAGATCGACCTCGCGCTCGGTGGGCGCGCCGAAGCTGAAGCCGTCCAGCGCGGCCTTCTGCACGGCCTCCAGCACGGCCGGGTGGCCGTGGCCCAGGATCATGGGACCCCAGGAGCCGATGTAGTCGATGAAACGCTGGCCGTTGGCGTCCCAGAAATAGGCGCCCTGTGCGCGCTGCACGAAGCGGGGTGTGCCGCCCACGGCGCGGAAGGCGCGAACGGGCGAGTTGACGCCGCCGGGGATGAGCGCCTTGGCGCGCTCGAAGAGGGGAAGGTTCAGGTCAGTGCTGGGTGTCATGAGGGGGCATCACGAAGCCATCGGTGGCCGTGGGATCTTGTGGAGGCTCGTCATCGCTGGGGCCGTCGTCGTCCTCGTCGGGCTGGGCCCAGAACATGCGGTCGGGCAGCACATGGCCCATGCCGGGGCGAAAGCCCGCATCCAGGCAGCTGTCGAGATAGGAGAGCGCCTCGGCCGTGGCTTCGGCCAGGTCGTCGCCGCTGGCCACCAGGGCGGTCAGCGCGGCCGAGAGGGTCTCGCCGGCGCCTGCGAAGGTCGCCTCGAAGCGCTCGAAGCGCGCGGAGCTGAGCACGGCCTGCGGCGAAGCGAGCACGTTGTCGATGAACTGCTCGGGCGCCGGGATGCCTGTGACCAGCACATAGGGCACGCCCATGGCGGAGGCGGCCATGGCCAGGTCGCGCGCCGAGGGCGCCCGCTCGTTGCCCCAGTCGGGCAGCAGCCAGCGCCGCAGCGTGCTGTAGTTGCCCACCAATACCGAAGTCTGCGGCAGCAGCAGTTCCTGGAAGGCGTCGAGGTACTGGTCGATCAAGTCGTCGCGCCACCACGAGAGGTTGGGCATGTAGGCGATGACCGGCACGTCGGCATAGTCGGAGGCCACTTCGGCGATGGCGCTGAGGTTCTCGGGGCTGCCCGCGAAGCCGACCTTGATGGCCTGAACCGGCATGTCTTCCAGCACGGCACGGGCCTGCTCGGCGACGGCTTCGTCGTCGAAGGCGTAGTGGTCGAAGATCTCGGCCGTGTCGCGGGCGTAGGCGCCGGTCACGACGGCGACCGGGTGGCCGCCCACGGAGGCGATGGTGGCGATGTCGGCCGTGAGGCCGCCCGCGCCGCTGGGGTCGCTGGCATTGAAGACCAGCACGCACACGGGGGCGAAGGCGTCCTCGGCGTCCGCCGCCATGTCGGTGCCGGAGGCGGAATCGGGAGGGGGGGAGGTGTGGGTCGTCATGGGCCTGGCGCCGGCCTCAAGCCGAGGCACGAAAGCTGCATCCTGCGTCATGGTGGCTGGATACAATCGTTCCATTCTATGTGAACGCCTCTGGAACCTGTGACCGATCCCAAAACCTGGATGTGCCTGATTTGCGGATGGATCTATGACGAAGCGCAGGGAGCGCCCGAGCATGGCATCGCACCCGGCACCGCATGGGCCGATGTGCCCATGAACTGGACCTGCCCCGAATGTGGTGCGCGCAAGGACGATTTCGAGATGGTCGCCATCTAGGCGTGAGCCCCTGGCCCGTTGACGAGCCCTGGACCCTGCCAGCGTTGGTTTTTTCATTCCCCTGGAGCAATGACATTGACTACGACGACAGGTAGCGCCTTGAGGGTGCTGGTGGTGGACGACAGCAACACCATCCGCCGCAGCGCCGAGATCTTCCTCAAGCAAGGCGGGCACGAGGTGCTGCTGGCCGACGACGGCTTCGACGCCCTCGCCAAGGTCAACGACCATCTGCCCCAGCTGATCTTCTGCGACATCTTGATGCCCAAGCTGGACGGCTACCAGACCTGCGCCATCATCAAGCGCAACGCCCGTTTTGCCGATATTCCCGTGGTCATGCTCTCCTCCAAGGACGGGGTCTTCGACAAGGCCCGCGGCCGGATGGTGGGTTGCCAGGACTACCTCACGAAACCTTTCACCAAGGACCAGCTGTTGCAAGCCGTGCAGCAGTTCGGTCATGCCCAACCAGGAGCCTTGTAATGCCCATCCGGAAAGTGCTGGTCGTTGACGACTCGAAGACCGAGCTGATGTTCCTGACCGACCTGCTGCAGAAGAAGGGCATGCAGGTGCGGACCGCCGAGAACGCCGACGAGGCCTTCCGGCGACTGGCCGAGGAAAAGCCCGATCTGATCCTCATGGACGTGGTCATGCCGGGCCAGAACGGCTTCCAGCTCACGCGCTCGATCTCGCGCGACCCGCAGTACGCCGATGTGCCCATCATCATGTGCACCAGCAAGAACCAGGAGACCGACCGCGTCTGGGGCATGCGCCAGGGTGCGCGTGGCTACATCACCAAGCCCGTCGATCCTGCGGAGTTGCAGGCCAAGATCGACGCGCTGAACTGATGCGGCATGTACCAGAACGCCATGCTCCCACAGACCGCCCGCCCCACGTTCCATGGCTAATCGTGAAGCGCTGAGGGAGTTGCAGGCCCGTCTCGCCGTCCGGCTGCAGGCCGCGCGCGGCGAGGGTTCGGCCATTTCCTCGTGGCTGGCGGTCGAGTCCGGCGGGCTGCGCCTGTTGCTGCCGCTGGAGCAGGCCGGCGAGATATTCCCATGGCGCGGCGTGCGCTCCGTGCCCTACACCCAGCCCTGGTTCCTCGGCGTCGCCAACCTGCGCGGCGTGCTGGTCGGCGTGGCGGACGTGTCCGCGCTGCTGGGCGCCGCTGGCCCGCGGACCGATGCCGCGCTGGCCGAGTCCAGCCTGCTGTCGCTGAACACGGCGTTCGAGGTCAATGCCGCGCTGCTGGTGGAGCGTCTGGCCGGCCTGCGCGGGCCCGATGCCTTCGTCGCGTCCGAGCCGCCCGCGGCCGGGGCGCCCCCCTATCTCGGCCCCTGCCATATCGACGCCCAGGGCGGGCGCTGGCAGGTGCTCGATCTCCAGGCCCTGTCGCAGCACCCTGCGTTCCTCGGCATCAGTGTCTGAGCGCCTGCGGGCGCGATTCGTTTTTCACCAAGGCCGTCTCATGTCCGTCGTCAACCTGTTTGGAAAGCTGTTCAACCGCAAGCCTGCGGACCCCGAGGCTCTGGACCTCTCCCCGGCCCAGGGCGGGCACGGTGCCGCCAACGTGCGCCAGGGAGGCGGTGCCGTGCTGGACGGGCTGAACAGCCTGCAGGGCGATCCGGGGGGCTACGCCGTCGGGCCCGAGCTGGACGATGCGGAAGGCGACCTCATCACGTTGCCCGTGCTGGGCCGTGCCACGGCCGCGCGCCACCAGCGCCGCCTGCTGATCATGCTGGCCGCAGGCCTCGTGGTGCTGGCGCTCATCGCCGGCTGGGTGCTGCGGCAGGCCGACCGGTCCGCTCAGCAGCTGGCGGCCACCGGTCAGTCGCTGATGCAGTCGCAGCGGCTCGCCAAGTCGGTGTCTCAGGCTTTGGTGGGCAGCCCGCAGGCCTTCCCGGACGTGGCCGACAGCGCTGGCGTGCTCTCGCGCAACGTGCGCGCCTTGAACAGCGGCGATGCCGAGTTGGGCGTGCAGGCCCTGGGCCAGGGATACAAGAGCGAACTGGAGGCTGTGACCACGCTCGCCGAGCGTGCCGAACGCAATGCCGCCGTGGTGATGGCGCAGCAGAAGACGCTGACCCAGGTGGGCGACGCGCTGCGTACCATCAACCGTCAGTCTTCCGAACTGCTGGAGATCGCTGAAACCATCGCCTCGCTCAAGCTGCAGCAGAACGCATCGGCCGCCGAGATTTCCGCCGCGGGCCAGCTGGTCATGCTCACCCAGCGCATTGGCAAGTCGGCCAACGAATTCCAGACCATGGAGGGCGTGAGCCCCGAGGCCGTGTTCCTGCTGGGCAAGGAT
>JBHIWE010000043.1:0-22670 GCA_041987645.1 Acidovorax sp.
GGGCGCCATCCTCAGCTACATCATGTGCAAGGCGATGAACCGCAGCTTCATCAGCGTGATTGCGGGCGGCTTCGGCACGGGCGGCGGCGCGGCGCCTGCAGCCCAGGGCGCCGAGCCGCAGGGCGAGGTGGTGCCCGTGACGGCTGCCGAAACGGCCGAGATGCTGCGCGAGGCCCGCAGCGTCGTCATCGTGCCCGGCTACGGCATGGCCGTGGCCCAGGCGCAGCACACGGTCAATGAGATCGTCAGGACGCTGCGCGGCCGGGGCGTGCAGGTGCGCTTTGCCATCCACCCCGTCGCGGGCCGCATGCCGGGCCATATGAACGTGCTGCTGGCCGAGGCCAAGGTGCCTTACGACATCGTGATGGAGATGGACGAGATCAACGCCGACTTCCCCGCTACCGACGTGGCCATCGTCATCGGAGCCAACGACATCGTGAACCCCGCGGCGCAGGACGACCCGGCCAGCCCCATCGCCGGCATGCCGGTGCTGGAGGTGTGGAAGGCCGGGCATTCCATCGTGATGAAGCGCTCCATGGCCTCGGGCTATGCCGGCGTGGACAACCCGCTCTTCTACAAGGAGAACAACCGCATGCTCTTCGGCGATGCCCGCAAGATGCTGGACGAGGTGCTCGCCGCGCTCAAGGCCTGAATTGCAGGTGGAGAGGGCATAATCCGAAAAAAAGAACGACCGTGCTGAATTCGACTCGGCAACGGTCAGGTGACCAACCTCCGGCGTGACGGCGCCGGGAATCTACCTGGAGACAATGGACATGAATGACCGCACCTGGCTCGGCAGCTACCCCCCTGGCGTGCCTGCCGACATCGATCCTTCGCAATACGCTTCCCTGGTGGCGCTGATGGAGGAGTCCTTCCGCAAGTATGGCGACCGCGTGGCCTATAGCTTCATGGGCAAGGACGTCAGCTATGCCGAGACCGATGCCCAGAGCCGCGATCTCGCCGCCTACCTCCAGAGCCTGGGCCTCGCCAAGGGCGATCGCGTCGCGCTGATGATGCCCAACGTGCCGCAGTACCCGGTCGCCGTCGCCGCCGTGCTGCGCGCGGGGCTGGTGGTGGTCAACGTCAACCCGCTCTACACGCCTCGCGAGCTGGAGCACCAGCTCAAGGATTCAGGCGCCAAGGCCATCGTCATCATCGAGAACTTCGCGCACACCCTGCAGTCCTGTCTCGCGCACACGCCGGTCGAGCACGTGGTGCTGGCCTCGATGGGCGACCGGCTCGGTTTTCTCAAGGGCGCGGTGGTCAACTACGTGGTGCGCAACGTCAAGAAGCTGGTGCCTCCGTTCCAGTTGCCCGGCGCGGTGCGCTTCAACGACGCGCTGACGCAGGGGGCGGGCATGCCCCTCGCCCAGCCCAGCCTGCAGCCCGACGACGTGGCGCTGCTGCAGTACACGGGCGGCACCACCGGCGTCTCGAAGGGCGCCGTGCTGCTGCACCGCAATGTGATCGCCAACGTGCTGCAGTCCGAGGCCTGGAACCTGCCGGCCATGGCCCGGGTGCCGGCCGGCGAGCAGCCCACCACCGTCTGCGCACTGCCGCTCTATCACATCTTCGCGTTCACCGTGAACATGATGCTGTCGCTGCGCACCGGCGGCAAGACCATCCTCATTCCCAATCCGCGCGACCTGCCAGCGGTGCTGAAGGAGCTGTCCAAGCACACCTTCCACAGCTTTCCTGCCGTCAACACGCTGTTCAACGGCCTCGCGAACCACCCGCAGTTCGGCACGGTGAACTGGAAGAACCTGCGCGTTTCGCTGGGCGGCGGCATGGCGGTGCAGGGCGCGGTCGCCAAGCTCTGGCTCGAGAAGACCGGCTGCCCGATCTGCGAGGGCTACGGCCTCTCGGAGACCAGCCCTTCGGCCAGCTGCAACCCGATCACGGCCAAGGAATTCACCGGCACCATCGGCGTGCCCCTGCCCAGCACCTACATGAAGCTCATCGACGATGAGGGCCGCGAGGTCACCGGCGTCGGCCGTGCGGGCGAGATCGCCATCAAGGGCCCGCAGGTCATGGCCGGCTACTGGCAGCGCCCCGACGAGACCGCCAAGGTGATGACGGCCGACGGCTACTTCCGCTCCGGTGACATCGGCGTGATGGATGAGCGCGGCTTCTTCAAGATCGTGGATCGCAAGAAGGACATGGTGCTGGTCAGCGGCTTCAACGTCTATCCCAACGAGGTGGAAGACGTGGTCGCCGGCATGCCCGGCGTGCTGGAATGCGCCGTGGTGGGCGTGCCCGACGACAAGACGGGCGAGGCCGTGAAGCTGGTCATCGTCAAGCGCCCGCCCGCCCCGGGCGGCGAAGAGCTGACCGAGGCCCACGTGCGCGAATTCTGCAAGGCCAACCTCACGGGCTACAAGCAGCCGCGGGTGATCGAATTCCGCACGGAACTGCCCAAGACGCCGGTGGGCAAGATCCTGCGGCGCGAACTGCGCGACAAGCGGGCGTGAGCGCCGGCCCCGTCACCGCCATCCTCAGCGCCCTGCCGGCCGAGCAGGCCGGGCTGGCCGCCGCGCTGGACCCGGCGTACCCCATTAGCCGCACCACGCATGCCGGGCGCGTCTTCCAGCAGGGCACGCTGCACGGCCAGGCCGTGGTGCTCGCGCTCTCGGGCATCGGCAAGGTGGCCGCTGCCACCACGGCCACGGCGCTCGTGGAGCGCTTCCACGCCACGCGCATCGTCTTCACCGGCGTGGCCGGCGGCCTGGGCCAGGGCGTGGCGGTGGGCGACGTGGTGGTGGCGCGCGACTTCGTGCAGCACGACATGGACGCCTCGCCGCTCTTTCCGCGCTGGGAAGTCCCAGGCTATGGCCGCGCCCGTTGGGAATGCGACGCCGCACTCACGTCGCGTCTGGAGGCCGCAGCCGATGCCTGTCTGCAGCGCATGGCCGCGCCGCGCCGCCATACCGGCCTGATCGCCAGCGGCGACGTGTTCGTGGGCTCTGCCATTGCGGCACGCACTCTGCACCAGGGCCTCTCAGAAGCCGGCCACGATGTGCTGGCCGTGGAAATGGAGGGCGCCGCCGTGGCCCAGGTGTGCGCAGACTACGGTGTGCCCTTTGCCGCCATGCGCACCATTTCCGACCGCGCCGACGACGCCGCACACGTCGACTTTTCCCGCTTCGTCACCGAGGTCGCGAGCCGCTACGCCGACGAAATCATCGGCGAGTTCATGCAGTCGCTATGAAATAGATAGCTGGTGGCGCTTGCGGAATAAGCGCTGCGGGCAGATTTGACATGAAAGCACCGGCTCTTGGCATGCCCGCGAAGATGGCTTCAGGCACTGGGCGTGCCTTCACCAGCAGACGCTACGGATCCGGCACCGCCGGTCCTCAGAACATGTTCATGATCCCCTGCGAGATCGTGAACACGTTCTGAGGGGTCGTCCCCCTCGGGGGGATGGCGCGCCAGCGCCTCAGGGGGATTATTTCAACCAGCCGCGCTTGCGGAAGTACCACATGGGCCCGATGGCGCTCGCCACCATCAGCGCGATGCCGTAGGCATAGCCGTAGTCCCACTGCAGCTCCGGCATGAACTGGAAGTTCATCCCGTACACGCTCGCGATCAGCGTGGGCGGCAGCAGCGCCACGCTGGCCACCGAGAAGATCTTGATGATCTTGTTCTGGTTGATGTTGATGAAGCCGACCGTGGCGTCCATCAGGAAGTTGATCTTGTCGAAGAGGAAGGCCGTGTGGTTGTCCAGCGATTCGATGTCGCGCAGGATCTGGCGCGCTTCCTCGAACTGCTCGGCGTTCAGCATCTTGCTGCGCATCATGAAGCTCACGGCGCGGCGCGTGTCCATCACGTTGCGGCGGATGCGGCCGTTCAGGTCTTCCTGTCGCGCGATGGCCGAGAGCACCTCGCCGGCACGCGTGTCGGTCACGTCGCCGGCCAGCACCTGGGTGCTGACTTCCTTGAGCTCGTCGTAGATGTTCTCTAGCGTGTCGGCCGAATACTCGGCATCGGCGTCGAACAGCTTGAGCAGCACCTCGCGCGCATCCTCGATCAGCCCCGGTGCCCGGCGTGCGCGCATGCGCAGCAGGCGGAAGACGGGCACGTCCTCGTCGTGGATGGAGAACAGCACGCCCTTGCTCTTGAGCGAGTCGTTGACCAGGTTCAGGATGAAGGCGACGCGCACCGAGCGCGGGTCTTCGTCGTCATCAATGAGAAAGTCGCTGCGGATGTGCAGCTCGCCGTTGTCTTCGGCGTAGAAGCGGGCGGATTCCTCGATGTCCTCGTCCATCGCGTCTTCCGGGATGGACAGGCCGTAGTGCTGCTTGATCCAGCGCTTTTCTTCGAGGGTGGGTGATTCCAGATCGACCCAGATGGGCTGGAACTGCGCGAGCTCTTCCAGGGATTCGATCTCTTCCTGGACCAGCCGGCCGTTGGCCAGCGTAAAGATGTTGAGCATGGGGGCTCACTCCCGGTGTGAGGTTGGCGACTGCGATGAGGGGCGGGCGAGAGGCGCTTTCAACCCCGCGGCAGGCGACCGGCCGGGCGTTGAAAGCTACCGACTGGGGTAGGTTTCCACGAGAGGGTTCTCCATGATTGAGAAAGCGCCGGATTATGGCATCGCAGCCCGCTGCACCGGCGCGTGCCGCAGCCGCGGCGCAGGGCTTTGGAGGCCCGGTGGCGCGCCCGCCGGCGATCGGCATCGGGGCCCTTCAGCCCGCGCCCCGCACCAGGGCCAGTGCCCGGCACAGATCGGCCCAGGCCGCGGCCTTGGCGTCGGGGGCGCGCAGCAGATAGGCCGGGTCGTAGCTCACGATGGCCGGCACCTGCAGGCCGCCCGGCCCGGTGAGCGACTGCACGCCCGCGCGAAGCCGGCCCAGTGGCTCGCGGCTGCCCAGCACGGCGCGTGCGGCGCCCAGGCCCAGCACCAGCACCATCGACGGGCGCAGCTGTTCCAGCGCCAGGGCCATGCCGTCGGCCGGGTCGGCAGCACCTTCGGTCGCGGCGCCTCCACGGCCCAGCGCGGCGATCCAGGTGCGCGGGTGGCGGTGCAACTGCATGGCGCGCAGCATGTTGTCCAGCAGCTTGCCGGCATCGCCCTGCAGGGGCTGGCCGGGCAGGGCGCTCTCGACCACCACCAGCCAGCCCGCACCCAGCGCGGCAGGCGTGGCGGCCAGGTCGGCCTGCGGGTAGGCCGCCGCCGGGGCGTGCCAGACCAGGCCCGGGCCGGCTGCGACGGTCTGCGTGCTGGTGGGCGCGCCCTGGGCCGGTGCAGAGGCAGCCGGGCGGGGCGCGGGAACGGGCGGGGCGGCACGCTGTGGCTGCGCTGCCGCAGCGTCGTGCGATGGCGCCATGCGAGGCGTTGCCGGTGGCGGTTCGGCCGGCGCGAAGGCTGACTCGGACTCAGCCGCTTGCCGGGCTGCCGGGGCCGCCACCCCGGGCGCGGGCGCCCAGACGGAGATGCCCATCTCCAGCAGCATGGCGCGTTGGCGGGCGTCGAGGTCCAGGCTCATAGTTTCAGGCTCATCACGATGGCGTCTTCGCGCTGGCCGCCGTGGGCCGGGTAGTAGCGCTTGCGTTCGCCGACCACGGCATAGCCGTGTGCGGCATAGATCTGGCGCGCGCGCAGGTTGCTCACGCGCACCTCCAGCCATAGCCATTCGGCCTGCTGGCCGCGCGACCACAGGGCCAGCGCGTCGAGCAGCACCCGCGCCCAGCCCTGGCGCTGGAATTCGGGCGCCACGGTGAGGTTGAGCAGATGCACCTCGTCCACGCCGCGCATGGCGACGAAGTAGCCGACCAGCGTCTCGCCGGCCAGCAACAGCTGCGACTGGTAGCCGGCGGCCAGCGCGTCGATGAAGTTGCCGCGCGTCCATGGGTGCGGATAGGCGGTGTTTTCGACTTCGAGCAGGGTTTCGAGCCGCTCCGGCGTGAGCGGCTCGAAGCGCACCTCGGTGCCGGGCGGCGCGCTGGGCGGGCGGGGCAGGGCACTCATGCGGCGGGCGTGATGGGCGCGGCGGTGGCCGAGGCCGCCGCGGCTGCCAGCTTGGCGGCGGCGCGCTCTTCGGTGGTCTGCGCGACCTTGTCGCGGATGTAGCGCGGCAGCGCGGCGGCGGCGGGCAGGGCCGCGCCGGCCGCCAGCAGCGCCGGCGCCAGCCGCAGCAGCGCGGCGGCGGTGGGCAGGGCCTGCACGTGCGGGGCGCCGGGCGCGAGCCTTTCGGCATAGGCGGCCCGGGCGTTGCCCGCCACGGTGAAGCCGGCGGGCACCACCAGCGCCTGCGGGGCGCAGAGGGTGAAGTCTTCGGGCGAGAGCCAGCTGCCGTCCGCCTGGTAGGTGAAGGCGGCGGCATAGACCTCGTCCATGCGGGCATCCAGCACGGCCATCACCTGGGTGCAGCCGTGCTCGGCGCGGGCTTGCTCGGCCACAGCCAGCAGGGTGTCGATGGGGAGCACCGGCACGCCCTGGCCGCCCCGCGCGCCGAAGGCCAGGCCCTGGGCGACCGCGCAGGCGGTGCGCAGCCCGGTGAACGAGCCCGGGCCGCGGCCGAACACCACGGCGTCCAGCGTGTCGAAGGAGAGCCCGGCATCGGCCAGCAGCGCGTGGATGGCCGGGATCAGCGTGGCCGATGCCTGCGCGCCGCCGGGGCCGCGATGCTCGCGCACCTCCGCGCCGTTGCGCACGGCGATGGACAGGGTGTCGGTGCTGGTGTCGAGGGCTAGCAGATGCATCGTGGCGAAAAAAGGCGCTGAGGGCTCCGGCGCGAACGGCCGGCCCCGGGGAAAGCCGGAAGGCGGGCTCCGATTATCGGCGGGCCGCGATGGCCCCGGGCAGGATGCGGTCGGCGCACGCCGGCGCTGACGCATTCAGGCCCTAGACTTGCCCGCATGGTGAAATTTCTCTCGCAATGCGGCCGTGCTCCGGCTGCTGCTGCAGCCGCTCTGGCGCTGCATGCGGCCATCGTCTTGCTGGCCGGCGCCCATGTGGGGCCCGCCGTGGCGCAGGGTATCGCACCGTCCTCCGCTCTGCCCCCGGCGGTGGAAGCAGCCCTGCAGCGCGCCAAAGTGCCGCGCGATGCCCTGTCCGCGCTGGTGGTGGAGGTGGGCGGGCAGGCGCCACCGCGCCTGGCCTACCGCGCCCAGGTGCCGGCCAATCCGGCTTCGGTGATGAAGCTGGTCACCACCTATGCGGCGCTGGATTTGCTCGGCCCGGCTTTCACGTGGGAGACGCCGGTCTATCTGGATGCCGTGCCCCAGGGCGGCACCCTGCGCGGCAATGTCTATATCAAGGGCCAGGGCGATCCCAAGCTGGTGGTCGAGCGCCTGTGGCTGCTGATGCAGCGCCTGCGCGCCCAGGGTGTGCAGACGATCGCGGGCGACATCGTGCTCGACCGTAGCGCCTTCGAGGTGCCGCCCACGGACCCGGGCCTGTTCGACGGCGAGCCGCTGCGCCCCTACAACGCCGCGCCCGACGCGCTGCTGGTCAACTACAAGAGCGTGGTCATGACCTTCGTGCCCGATGCGGCCGCCGGCGTGGCCCGCGTGGCCTACGAGCCGCCGCTGGCGCCCGCGCAGCTGCAGCCCGCGGTGCCCCTGGCCGCGCCGGGAACGCCCTGCGGTGACTGGCGCGCCGGCTTGCAGGCCCAACTGGGCGAGGCAGCGCGCATCAGCTTCCAGGGCACGTATCCCGCGGCCTGTGGAGAGCGCCAGTGGGCCGTGGCATCGGCCGATCCGTCGGGCTTCGCGGCCCGGGCCATCGAAGGCATGTGGCGCGAGGTCGGCGGCCGCCTTTTGGGCGCGGTGCGCGAAGGGCGGGTACCCGCTGGCCTGCAGCCGGCCTTCAGCCTGCGCTCGCCGTCGCTGGCCGAGGTGGTGCGCGACATCAACAAATACAGCAACAACGTGATGACGCAGCAGGTGTTCCTCACGCTCGCGCTGCAGCGCGGCGGGACGGGCAGCTTCGACGGCGCTCGGGCCGTGCTGGGCCAATGGTGGCGCCAGCGCATGGGCTCGGTCACGGATGCGCCCGTGCTGGACAACGGCGCGGGCCTGAGCCGTGACGGCCGCATCAGCCCTGCGGCTCTGGCGCGGCTGCTGCAGACGGCCTGGGCTTCGCCCGTGATGCCCGAGCTCATGGCGTCGCTGCCCATCGCGGGTGTTGATGGCACCTTGCGTCGGGTGCAGGGCCGCGCCGCCGGCAGCGCCCACCTGAAGACCGGCACGCTGCGCGACGTCACGGCCATGGCCGGCTACGTTCTGGGGGCCGGCGGCCGGCGCTATGTGCTGGTGGCCATCGTCAACCACGCCAATGCGCCCGCTGCGCGGCCCGCCATCGAGGCACTGGTCGAATGGGCAGCGGCTGACGGGCTGCACACCGACTGAGCTGGCCGCACGCGAGGCTCAAGGGCTGGAGTCGCTGAAAGCCCCTGACGGCAACGCTGTCAGTGGCTTTTTCGCGCGTCAGTATTTACCCGGGCAGGCGTGTGCCAGCGCTGCGCATACGATGTGCCTTGTAAAAAAGAACGATCGTTCTATTTAATAACAGGAGCTTTAGATGAAACCTCGCATGCAATGGGCTGCTCGCGCGGCCGTGGCTTCCGCTGTCGCCGCCCTGCTCGCCGCTTGCGGCGGCGGTGGGTCGGACACCGGCACTGCCACCAGCGTCTCTTCCGTCCGCGTCATGGGCGACAGCCTGGCCGACAGCGGCACTTTCGGCTACAAGTTCACCGTGCAGGGCACAGCGGCCACCGGCGCCGGCTCCTCCGCCATCTGGCCCGAGCGCGTGGCCGCCACGTACAGCCAGACGCTGTGCCCGCGCTACGTCTTCACGGGCACGAGCTTCAACGTCAACGCCGCCTGCTCCAATTACGCGGTCGGCGGTGGACGCATCAACAACTTCACCGCGCCCACTTCGCCGGTGTCGATCACACGTCAGCTGCAGGACGCCGGCGCTGCCGGCTACAACGGCTCCGAGCTGGTGCTGATCGACGGTGGCGGCAACGACGCCGCTGACCTCATCGGCGCCTACCTGAGCATCCAGCGCGACAAGGGTGCCGCCTACCGCGCTGTGCTCAGCTCGCTGCTCGACTCCGCCACGGTCAACGCCGCCTTCGCGGCCGGCGCCACAGGCCTGGCGCAGGTCGGCGGCCTCTACATGCAGACTCTGGGCACCCAGTTCGCCGCCAACATCAAGGCGCAGACCGTGGCCAAGGGCGCCACGCGCGTGGCCGTCGTGAACATGCCTGGCGTCACGCTGACGCCGCGCTTCCGCCTGGTGCTGCAGTCGGTAGCAGCGAGCAGCGGTGCCGCCGCGGCCGCGCAGGCCGGTGCCCTGTTCGATGGCTGGGTGCAGGCTTTCAACGCCAAGCTGGCCGCGGGCCTGGCCGGCGACAGCCGCCTGGCGGTGGCCGACCTCTACAGCTCGTTCAAGGACCAGGCCAGCAACCCGGCCCAGTACCAGCTGACCAACGTCACCACCCCGGCCTGCCCGGCCACCGGTATCGGCAGCGATGGCCTGCCCACCTACAACTTCCCGACCTGCACGTCGGCGGCGCTGTCGGCTGCGACTCCGCCGGCCGGCGCCACGGGAGGCGCTGCCTGGTGGCAGACCTACGGCTTCGCCGATGGCTTCCACCCCACGCCTTACGGCCATCAACTGGTCGGCCAACTGGTCTCGCGCACCCTGGCCTCCGCCGGCTGGCTCTGACCCTCTGACCGTTACCGAGCGATACCCATCAGGACTCGTCTGCCATGAAACAACAGAAAAAAATCGTCTGGGCCGGTGCGGCCCTCGCCACCCTCGCGCTCGCCGGCGCAGCCCAGGCGCAGGTCGCTGGCACCTGGAGCGTGCGCCTCGGTGCTACCCACATCTCGCCCCAGGTGAAAAGCGGTGATCTGAGCGCGCCCAGCTTTCCGGGCACCAAGGTGGATGTCGAGTCTGCCAGCGCGCTGACCGGCGGCATCAACTACATGGTGACCGACAACTGGGCGGTGGACGTGCCCCTGGGCCTGCCCTTCAAGCACAAGTTCTACGGTGACGGCGCCATCGCCGGCGTGGGGCAGGTCGGCGAGACCAAGGTGATTCCCGCCACGGTGTTCGCGCAGTACCGCTTCGGCGAGGCCAATGCCAAGTTCCGTCCCTACCTGGGCCTGGGCGTGACCTATGCCAAGTTCTTCAAGGAGCGCACCACGGCCACGCTGAGCGCGCTGAGCGGCGGCACCCCCGCCAACCCCACCACGGCCAGCATCGAAGACCGCTGGGGCCTGACGCCGCAGGTCGGCTTCGTGTGGAACTTCAACGAGCGCTGGTTCGTCGATGCGGCCTACTACAAGAGCTTCCTGAAGACCAAGACGACGCTGTCCACCGGCCAGACCGTGGACATCCGCCTGAACCCCAACGTGTTCGCGGTGGGCATTGGCTATCGGTTCTGACGGCACAGTCCCTCCAACAAAAAAAGCCGACCTCGCAGAGGTCGGCTTTTTTCATGGCCATCAACCCGGCTGAGCCAGCCGGGGGCGGGGGATGGACCGTTGGCCAGCCGTCCCCGCGCCTGGGTCTTGCCTGGCTTACCAGCGCGCGCGCAGGCGGTCGAAGGCGTAGTTGCCGAACTGGCGCTGGGCCGAGGGCGTGATGTACACCTTGTCGGCGAACAGGTACTTGTCCTGGTTCGCGCCGGGCAGCAGCGTGGACGTGTTGCAGAGGGCGGAGTTGACCTCGCCCGCGCCGATGCCGATGCCGGGGCCCGGGTCCACCGAGGTGCAGACCGGCGTGGTGGCGTTGTCGAAGCCGTAGGCGGACGGCGAGCCCTGGAACACGTTCACGTAGTAGGCCGAGTCCACGTAGAGCACGGTGCTGCCCAGATCCACGATGTCCACCAGCAGGCCCTGGTTGAAGGCGCTGCTGGCGCTGCCGAGCAGGTCGGTGTTGTTGATGGCAGTGGCCCAGGGCGAGCGGCTGAGATCGTAGGTGCCGGTCACCACGATGTGCTTGGCGCCTGCGTTGGAGAGGCGACGCACCTGGGTGGCCAGGTCCTTGCCAGCCTGGCGGGCGGCGGCCAGGTACTGGTCGGAGGTCTGCTGGCCTGCCAGCACGGCACGCATACCGACGATCACGTCGCTCACGCCCCCGTCGATCAGGACCAGGTCGCCATCGGCGAAGCTGCCGCCGGCCAGGAACGCATCCACCTGCTGCTTGACGGTCAGCGTGGAGGCGTTGCCCGCAGCATCCGGCGTGGCCGTCACGCGGGCGTTGCCGCGCGCATAGCTCAGGCCAGCGGCCGACAGGGGGGCGATGGTCACGCCGTAGCGCGAGGCCAACTGTACCGTCCAGTTGTTGATCGAGCCGTCGTTCACGGTGTATTTGGCGCCGTTTTGGCCGACATCGGCCAGGCCGTCGCCGAAGGCGATGAGCCGCGTCGGCGTGAAGGCCGATTCAACGGTGCTCGATCCGCAGGCCGCGATCAACGCGGCCGACGCGCAAGCGGCGACCACGAGGGTGCGGCGCATCCAGTTTGCTGCCATGGTGTTTTTTCTCCAGAAAGGTGGCGTGAGTTTAATCATTACGCCGGCGCGGACCGGCTTTCGGCCTGCGTCCCCGGACGTGCGCCAGGTAAAGAGATGCAAAGCCGGCGCAAAGGCCGTCCCGACGCAAGCGGAATCAGAGCCGAGCGCGCGTGGACTGTGCGCCGGCGCTCAGCCGGCGGCCGCGGCGCGCTGCAGCCGGTCGCGCACGCCTTCCCAGTCGGGGCTGTCGGGCGGGGTCTCGATCCAGATCAGCTTCACGCCGGCGTCGTCAAAACCGCGCAGCGCGGCGAACAACTGCTGGGCCGTGGCGGCTGCTTCGTCCGGCATGCGGCGCTGCACCACCCGCGACGAGGCCGTGCGCAGCGGCGTGCGGGCATAGACGGCCAGATGCGCCGCATCGGCGCCCAGTACGTCCAGCCCGGCCTGCAGGGCTCGGGCATCCATCAGGCGCACGCGGGCCTCGGGGGCGTAATGGGCTTCGAGCGTGCCCGACGCCCGCGGTGTATGGGTAGGCAGCTCTTCTTTCGATAGCGGTGCCATGCCGCAGGCGGCGGCCACCTGCTCGCGCGTGATGGCGCCGGGGCGCAGCAGCACGGGCACGCCGCGCGTGCAGTCGATGATGGTCGATTCGATGCCCACGCCGCAGGGCCCGCCGTCGAGCACCAGCAGCGCATCGCCGAATTCTTCCTCCACGTGCCGGGCCGTGGTCGGGCTGACGCGGCCGAAGCGGTTGGCGCTGGGCGCGGCCAGGCCCAGCACGGGCGGGCCCGGCAGCGTGCCATCGTCCGACGCGCAGGCGCGCAGCACGGCCAGCGCCACCGGATGGTCGGGGCAGCGCAGGCCGACGCTGTCTTGCCCGCCCGTGGCCGCCGCGGCCATGCCGGGACGGCGCGGCAGGATGAGGGTGAGCGGCCCGGGCCAGAACGCATCGACCAGCGCCTGGGCGAAGGGCGGCACTTCGCGCGCGAAGTGCGCGATGCCGGCCGCGCCCGCCACATGGACGATCAGGGGATGGTCGCTGGGCCGGCCCTTGGAGGCAAAAATCTGCGCCACCGCCGTATCGCTGGCGGCGTCGGCAGCCAGGCCATAGACCGTCTCGGTCGGCAGGCCCAGCAGCGCGCCGGTGCGCAGGGCGCTGGCGGCAGCGGCGATGGATTCGGGGAGCTGGCCGTCGAGGATCATGGCGTGCGGTGGGCAGTGGCGGAGCGGAGCGCCGCTCAGAAGGCTTCGATGCCCAGCAGTGCGGCGGCTTGCAGGGCCGTGGCGCGGGCCGCCTCGGCGGTGGCCGCGGTCACGTTCAGGTGGCCCATCTTGCGACCGGGCTTGGCGTCGGCCTTGCCGTAGAGGTGCAGGTGCGTGCCGGGCAGGGCCAGTACCGCGGCCCAGGGGGGCGTCTGCGGCTGGGCGTGCGTACCCTGCGGGAACCACAGGTCGCCCAGCAGGTTGAGCATGACCGCAGCGCTGTGCTGGCGCGGCTGCGTGAGCGGCAGGCCGGCCATGGTGCGCACCTGCAGCTCGAACTGCGACACGTCGCAGGCGTTCTGGCTGTAGTGGCCGCTGTTGTGCGGGCGCGGGGCGATCTCGTTGACCACCAGCGAGCCGTCCTGCAGCACGAAGAATTCGACGCACAGCACGCCCACGTAGCGCAGGCCTTCCGCTATCGACTTCGCAGCAGCCACCGCTTGTTCTGCCAAGGCTGGAGGCACGTTGCCCTCATGTACCTCGGTCACGGCCAGGATGCCTGCGCGGTGCAGGTTGCGCTGCAGCGGCAGGTGGACGCAGGCGCCGTCTGCGCCGCGGGCAACGATGACCGAGCATTCCAGCGCCAGCGGCAGCATCTTCTCGAGCACGCAGGGCACTTCGCCCATGGCCTGCCAGGCGTCCGCCAGCTCTTCGCACGTCTGCACGCGGGCCTGGCCCTTGCCGTCGTAGCCCATGCGGGCGGTCTTGAGGATGCCGGGCAGCAGGGCCGCATCGACGGCGGCCAGCTCTGCGGCCGAGGCGATCACCGCATAGGGCGCGCAGGGCACGCCGCAGCGACCGAAGTGGGCCTTCTCGGCGGCACGGTCCTGCGCGATGGCGACGGCGTCGGCCGCGGGCGCCACCGGGCGCTCGGCGCCCAGCGTGCGCAGGGCTTGCGCCGGCACGTTCTCGAATTCGGTGGTGACGGCATCGCTCAGGCCGGCCAGCTGCGCCAGGCCGTCCGGGTCTTCGTAGGCGGTGCGGATGTGGTGATGGCTCACCAGGCCGGCGGGGCTGTTCGGGTCGGCGTCCAGCACGGCGGTGAAGTAGCCCATGGCCTGCGCCGCATGCACGAACATGCGGCCCAGCTGGCCGCCGCCCAGCACGCCCAGCGTGGCGCCTGGAAGCAATGGGGCCTTCGTGCCTTGGGATGGGCCGGCGGCGCTCATGTCGGGCGGCACGCTCATGCCGCCACCGGGGGCAGGGTCATGGCGCGGGCTGCGGCGGTCTGTTCGGCGCGGAAGGCTTCGAGCCGGGCGCGCAGGGCCGGGTCTTCGTTCGCCAGCAGGGCCACGGCGAAGAGCGCCGCATTGGCCGCGCCCGCCGCGCCGATGGCGAAGGTGGCCACCGGCACGCCCTTGGGCATCTGCACGATGCTGTGCAGCGAATCGACGCCCGACAGGTGGCGGCTGGCGACCGGCACGCCCAGCACCGGCACGGTGGTCTTGGCGGCGATCATGCCGGGCAGGTGGGCGGCGCCGCCCGCGCCCGCGATGATGGCTTTCAGGCCCAGGCCGGCAGCGGCCTCGGCGTAGGCGAACATGTCGTCGGGCATGCGGTGGGCCGAGACCACGCGCGCTTCGTGAGCGACACCGAATTGCTGGAGAATCTGCACTGCGTGCTGCATGGTCTCCCAGTCGCTGGAAGAGCCCATGACCACACCGATCTGGAAGGGTTTCATGTGGAGTGCGCGCGCCGGTCTTGCTCCGGCGCGCTGAAGTGGAACCCGCGATTTTACTTTTGTGCGCGCCCCCTGGGGGCTGCACACCCAACGGGCCTGAACCAATGATCGATGTCACCGTAGAGAATTTCGAAACCGAGGTCATCGCCGCCTCGATGCAAGTGCCCGTGCTGGTGGATTTCTGGGCCCCCTGGTGCGGCCCCTGCAAGTCGCTGGGCCCCGTGCTGGAAAAGCTGGAGACCGAATACGCCGGCCGTTTCAAGCTGGTGAAGATCGACTCCGACCAGGAGCAGCAGATCGCCGGCATGTTCGGCATCCGCAGCATCCCCACCTGCGTGCTGCTGATGAACGGCCAGCCGGTCGATGGCTTCATGGGCGCTCAGCCCGAAGGCCAGGTGCGCGCCTTCCTCGACAAGCACGTGCCGCCCGCCGGTGAAGAGGCCCCTGCAGAGCCCGAAGAAGCGCTGGCCGCCCCGGGCGCTGAAGACCCCGCTGCCGCGCTGGAAAAGCTGCAGCACGCCGTCGCCACCGATCCGGCCAACGACGATGCGCGCTTCGACTACGTCAAGCTGCTGCTGCAGATGGGCCGCGAGGACGACGCCAAGGTCGCCTTCGCCCCGGTCATCGCCAAGGCCGGCGTGTCGCGCAAGATCGGCGCGCTCAAGGCCTGGATGGATGCTATTGATTCGGTAGCATTCGGTGCAGGTTTCGAGAGCGCTGGTGCCGATTTCGATGCCCGGATCGCCGCCAACAAGCGCGACTTCGACGCCCGCTTCGGCCGCGCGCAGTGGCTGATGGCCCAGCAGCGCTGGACCGACGCCATGGACGAATTGCTGGAGATCCTCATGCGCGACAAGGCCTGGAACGACGAGGCCGCACGCAAGACCTATGTGGCCATCCTGGAGATCATCGAGCCGCCCAAGGTCAAGGTCGCCGAAGGGCAGATCCCGCCCGAAGACCCGGTGCTTGCCACGTACCGCCGGCGCCTGTCCAGCGTGGTGTTGAGCTGATCTCGTCGGCTGATCGATCCGGGGTTTTGCAGCTCCCGGCGCCATGAAAAAAACGGCCCTGGCGGGCCGTTTTTTGTTGGGGTGGGCGCTGCGGTATCAGGCTGCCGTCAGGCGCTCCAGCGCCTCGCGGTACTTCGCGGCCGTCTTTTCCACCACCTCGCGCGGCAGGCGCGGTGCGGGGGCGGTCTTGTCCCAGGGCTTGCCGCCCACCTGGGCCTGTTCCAGCCAGTCGCGCACGAACTGCTTGTCGTAGCTGGGCGGGTTCTCGCCGGCGGCCAGCGCGGACTCGTAGCCTTCCACCGGCCAGTAGCGCGAGCTGTCGGGCGTGAGCACCTCGTCCATCAGCACCAGCTCGCCGCTCGGGGTCAGGCCGAACTCGAACTTGGTGTCCGCGATGATCATGCCCTTCTCGAGCGCGATGGCCGCGGCCGCTTCGTACAGCGAGATGCTGATGTCGCGGATACGCGTGGCCAGGTCGATGCCGACCATCTCCACGGTGCGCTCGAAGGTGATGTTCTCGTCATGCTCGCCCACGGCGGCCTTGGCGGCCGGCGTGTAGATGGGCTGGGGCAGGCGCGAGGCGTTGGTCAGGCCCTCGGGCAGCGGCACGCCGCAGACCGAGCGCGATGCCTGGTATTCCTTCCAGCCGCTGCCGGCCAGGTAGCCGCGCACCACGGCCTCGACCGGGATCGGCTGCAGGCGCTGCACCAGCATCGAACGGCCGCGCACCTGGGGCGCTTCGGCCGGCGTGACCACGCTTTCGGGGTCGTCGCCCGTCAGGTGGTTGGGCACGATGTGGCCCAGCTTGTCGAACCAGAAGAGCGCCATCTGCGTCAGCAGCTCGCCCTTGCCCGGAATGGGTTCGCCCATGATCACGTCGAAGGCCGAGAGCCGGTCGCTCGCCACCATCAGGATGCGGTCGTCACCCACGGCGTAGTTGTCGCGCACCTTGCCGCGAGCCAGCAGCGGCAGCGAGGTGAGGGCGGAGGTATGCAGGGCGGCGGAAGCGCTGGTTGAGGTCATGGCTGCGGGAAAAGGGGCGGAAGGCAAGCGAAAAAAACGCCCGGCCAGAGGCTTCGGGCCGGGCGTAGGGATTCTAGCGGCCGGCCCCGCGGCGCCAGCCGGAGGGGCTGCAGGGCCAGGGCCGGGGGCTGCGTTCCGGCCAACCTGAAGATTGTGAAGCTTTTTTGGCAGTTCGGCACCTTCGGCCATTAACCCGCAGCCTGGCACAGGGATCGGGTTTGCGTTCGGCGGGGTGCGGGCGCATAGTGAACCCAAGCAAGTCATGGATCCATTCAGTTCCGCGGCCTGCCCCTGACCGGCAAGGGCAGCCATGTTTTCAACGGTAAACATAGGAGATTCGTCTATGAACCTGACGATCAGCGGCCATCACCTGGAAGTGACCCCCGCCCTGCGCAGCTACGTGACTTCCAAGCTGGAGCGCATCACCCGCCATTTCGACCAGGTGGTCGATGTGAAGGTGCTGCTCAGCGTGGAAAACCAGAAGGAAAAGGACAAGCGTCAACGTGCCGAATGCAATGTTCATGTGAAAGGCAGCGATTTGTTCGCCGAAACCTGCCATGCCGACCTCTACGCCGCCGTGGATGAACTGGTGGACAAGCTCGACCGCCAAGTCGTGCGCCACAAGGACCGCCTGCAGAACCACAGTCACGCGCCCCTGAAGCGCGCCTCCATGCAAACTGCTGCCGTCGCGGCAGCCTGATCCTTCCCGCGACGGTTTATCCCTCACCCTCCGATGCGTCACGGCAACCCTCGCTCGTGACCCCCGCGCCGGCCGGTCCGGTGACACAGCCGCCCTCTCGGGGGCGGCTTTTCGTTGTCTGGCCTTGCCTGTTGCTCGTCGTTACACTGCGAGGGTTTTCGATAGGGTCCTCCGCGGGACGTGCATAATCGTTTTCACACCATGAACCGTCTCGCTTCCATACTGCCGCCAGCCCAAGTGCTGGTGAGCGTCGATGCCACCAGCAAAAAGCGTGCTTTCGAAGAGGCGGGCCTGCTGTTTGAAAGTCAGCACGGCCTGTCGCGGGCCCTGATCACCGACAGCCTGTTCGCCCGCGAGCGGCTGGGCTCCACGGGGCTCGGTCACGGCGTGGCCATTCCCCATGGCCGGATCAAGGGCCTGAAGGCGCCGATGGCTGCGGTCTTTCAGCTGCAGAATCCCATCGGCTTCGACGCCCCTGACGAACAGCCGGTTGCCCTGCTGATCTTTCTGTTGGTGCCCGAGGCCGCGACGCAAAAGCACCTGGAGATCCTCTCCGAGATCGCAGAACTGCTAAGCGACAGCGCGCTGCGCGAACGCATCAAGTCCAGTACCGACGCGGCCCAGCTGCATGCGTTGATTGCCAACTGGCAGTCTGCCCAGGCCGCCTGAGCGGCGCGCTCCACACCTTCTCATGGTGGCGTCGTGAAGCCCAATGTCGTCAGCGCGGATGTCCTCTTCGAGGAATTCCGCGGCCCGCTGAAGTGGGAATGGCTGGCCGGGCTCGGTGCGTCCGAGCGGCGTTTCGACGAGGTGGCCGTCCGGTCGGCACGTTCTGGTGCCGATTTGGTCGGTTACCTGAACTACATCCATCCCTACCGGGTGCAGATCCTGGGCGAGCGCGAGATCTCCTACCTGGTCAACGCCTCGACGCCCGAAGACTGCAAGCGCCGCATTGCGCGCATCGTAACGCTCGAGCCGCCCGTGCTGGTGCTGGCTGACGGGCAGGCTGCGCCCGATGCGCTGCTATCCATGTGCGAGCGGGCGCAGATCCCGATGTTCGCCACGCACGAGTCGTCGGCCTTCGTGATCGACGTGCTGCGCGCCTATCTGTCCAAGCACTTCGCCGACCGCATCACCATGCACGGCGTCTTCATGGATATCCTGGGGCTGGGTGTGCTCATCACCGGCGAATCGGGTCTGGGCAAGAGCGAGCTGGGGCTGGAACTGATTTCGCGCGGCAACGGCCTGGTGGCGGACGATGCGGTCGATCTCTTTCGCATCAACCAGACCACCATCGAAGGCAAGTGCCCCGAGCTGCTGCAGAACCTGCTCGAAGTGCGCGGCATCGGTCTGCTGGACATCCGTGCCATCTTTGGCGAAACGGCGGTGCGTCGCAAGATGCGCCTGAAGCTCATCGTACATCTGGTGCGCAAGGAAACGCTGGAGCGCGAATACGAACGCCTGCCCTATGAGCCGCTGACCCAGGACGTATTGGGCGTGCCGGTGCTCAAGGTGGTCATCCAGGTGGTTGCGGGCCGCAACATCGCCGTGCTGGTGGAGGCGGCCGTGCGCAACACCATCCTCAACCTCCGCGGCATCGACACCTACCAGGAATTCGTGGAGCGCCACCGGCGCGCCATGGAGCGCGACGGCTCCTGATCGGACCGGCTGCCGCGGCCCTGCGCAAAGGCCGGCCGCGTGCTAGTGGCCGTTGCCTGTTCCTGATTACTGGCGCGAAGGCAGTTTGGCGCAGTCGGCGCACTGGCCGTAGAGCGCCATGGAGTGGTCGTGCACCACCCAGCCTTTGGCCTTGGCCACGATCTGCTGGCGCTTCTCGATCTCGGCGTCGTAGAACTCCTCGACCTTGCCGCACATCGTGCAGATGAAGTGGTCGTGGTGCTGGCCTTCGTTCAGCTCGTAGATGGCCTTGCCGCTCTCGAAGTTGCTGCGGTTGAGGATGCCCGCCTGCTCGAACTGCGTGAGCACGCGGTACACGGTGGCCAGGCCAATGTCCGAGCGCTCCTCCAGCAGCACGCGGAACACGTCTTCGGCCGTCATGTGGCGCTGCGCGCCCTTCTGGAAAATCTCCAGAATCTTCAGGCGGGGCAGTGTGGCCTTGAGTCCCGTGCTTTTGAGTTCGTCGATATTGGTCATGGCTGGCTCTTTCGGGGGCGGGCAACCGGCCCAGGGTCTGGAGGGGCTGCCGCTACAATGGGACGATCATATCCTTTGGCCTTTTACCCATGCCCGTCCAAGCCCGTTACAGCGCCCGTCTGGGCCTGGTTGTGTTGATCGGTGCCAGCATGGCCGCCCTGACCGGTTGCGGCAGTCTGGATGGCGCCAGCAGCCGCATCGCCAACATCGTCAAACCCTACCGGGTGGACGTGGTGCAGGGCAATTTCGTGTCCCGCGAACAGGTCGAAGCGCTGCAGCCCGGCATGAGCCGCCAGCAGGTGCGCGAGATTCTCGGGACGCCGCTGGTCACCAGCCTGTTCCATGCAGACCGCTGGGAGTACGTGTTCACGCTCAAACGCCCCGGCGAAGAGGTCCAGACCCGCAAGCTGACCGTGTTCTTCAAGGGTGATGCCCTGGAGCGCTCCGAAGGCGATGAAATGCCGACCGAGACCGAATTCGTCGCCACCCTGGGGGCGCGCGACAACGCCAAAGGCAAGGTGCCGGTCCTGGAGGCCACGCCGGAGCAACTGGCCAAGTACCCGGTCAAGGAGCGCCCCGCACCCGCAGCGGCCACGACCCCGGCATTGCCCGCCACCACCAGTTACCCGCCGCTCGAAGCGCCTGCGCGCTGACCCTTGCGGCCCTGGCAGTGAGCCCGGTGCGCTGGCTGCCCTTTCATTGAACAGGACCTTCTCATGACCGCGACTTCCTCGCCTGCGGCTCCCGCGGCATCTCCCCTTCGTGTAGCCGTTGCAGGGGCTTCAGGCCGCATGGGCCGCATGCTGATCGAAGCCATCCGCGCCAGCGACGACTGCGTGCTGGCCGGTGCACTGGATGTGGCTGCCAGCCCGGCCATCGGCTCGGACGCCACGGCCTTTCTGGGCTATGCCAGCGGTGTGGCCATCACGGCCGACTTGGCGGCTGGCCTGAAGAACGCCGAGGTGCTCATCGACTTCACCCGCCCCGAGGGCACGCTGGCCCACCTGGCCGTGTGCAGCCAGCTGGGCGTGAAGGCCGTCATCGGCACCACCGGTTTCACCGATGCACAAAAGGCCGAACTCGACGCCTACGCACAGCGCACCGCCATCATGTTCTCGCCCAACATGAGCGTGGGCGTGAACGTCACGCTCAAGCTGCTGCAGATGGCCGCCAAGGCCATGGCCACGGGGTACGACATCGAAATCATCGAAGCCCACCACCGCCACAAGGTCGATGCGCCCTCGGGTACCGCGCTCAAGATGGGCGAGGTGATTGCCGAGGCCCTGGGCCGCGACCTCAAGGACTGCGCCGTGTACGCCCGCGAGGGTGTGACGGGCGAGCGCGACCCCTCCAGCATCGGCTTTGCGGCCATCCGGGGCGGCGACATCGTGGGTGACCACACCGTGCTGTTTGCCGGCATCGGCGAGCGCATCGAGATCACGCACAAGTCCTCCAGCCGCGCCACGTATGCGCAGGGCGCCCTGCGCGCCGTGCGTTTCCTGGCGGCCCACAAGACTGGCATGTTCGACATGTTCGACGTGCTGGGCTTGCACTGATCCGCCGACCCCATGGACGCGCTCCACTGGTGGCGCCAGGGCGATGCCGTCACGCAAAGTGCGGCACTGGTCTTGCTGGCCATGTCGGTGGCGAGCTGGGTGGTCATTGTGTGGAAGCTGCGGCTCATGCGGCGTGCCAGTGCCGACGTGGCCCGCTGCACGGCCGCGTTCTGGCAGGCGCCGTCGCTGGCCCTTGCGCAGCAGCGTTTGCAGTCTTTCGACCGGGATGCGCTAGTGCTTCCTTTGGTGGCTGCTGCAAATTCAATAGCAAATCACGACAACGTTACCCCGCCCACGCTGGCTACAGCCGGCAGCCTGTCGCAGCGGCTCACGCGGGCGCTGCGCGATGCCCTGCACGATGTGCTGGGGCGCCTGCAGTTTGGCCAGGTGCTGCTGGCCACGGTGGGTTCCACGGCGCCCTTCGTGGGGTTGCTGGGCACGGTTTGGGGCATCTACCATGCGCTCACGGCCATGGCAGGCGCGGGGCAGATCACCATTGACCGCGTCTCCGGTCCCGTGGGCGAGGCCCTGGTCATGACGGCGGCCGGGCTGGCCGTGGCGATCCCTGCCGTGTTGGCCTACAACGTGTTTGGCCGCCTGCTCGGGCGCATTGAGGCGGATCTGGAAGGGTTTGCGCGCGATCTGCGGGAGCTGCTCATAGACACGGCGCCTGTCCACAGTGTGACTGGCACCACAGCAGGCGTGAGCAATGCGAGCCGACCCGCCGCCGGGCCGCCCCAAGGCGGGTCAGCCCCCTTGGGGGGCAGCGAACCACGCGCAGCGGGGAGCGTGGGGGCATGAGTTTCGGACGACTCGAACGCACCACCGGGCCGCAGCCCATGAGCGACATCAACATGACGCCGCTGGTGGACGTGATGCTGGTGCTGGTGGTGATCTTCATCCTCACGGCGCCGCTGCTGGCCAGCTCTATCCGGCTGGACCTGCCGCGCACCGAAGGCGCCACGCCCGGCACGGCCCCGCAATTCGTCACGCTGGTGGTCGACGCCTCGGGCCAGGCCTTTCTGGATGATCAGCCCCTGTCGCAGGCTGCGCTGGCCGAGCGCCTGCGCCGCATTGGTGCTGAGCGGCCCGACACAGAGGTGCAACTGCGCGCCGACGCTGCCGTGCCCTATGGCCGCGTGGTCGAAGTCATGGGCGCGGCCCACCTGGCCGGGCTGCAGCGCATCGGATTTGTGGCCGAACCTGCGGCGAACCCGGTGTCGCCTGCACCCCTCGCTCCGTCCCGCTGACGCGCCCGGACGGCTGGGCCGCCAGCGCCAGCCCCTGACCGCCTAAAATCCCTGCAGCGCGGCCCTGCGGCTGCACTCTTCTCTCACCCCCGAGCCCCCATGCAAGACAAATACTCTCCCCAAGACGTCGAACGCGCGGCGCACGACCACTGGACCGCCACCGACGCCTACCGCGTGACGGAAGACACGAGCAAGAAGAAGTTTTACGCCTGCTCCATGCTGCCCTACCCCAGCGGCAAGCTGCACATGGGCCACGTGCGCAACTACACCATCAACGACATGCTCACGCGCTATCTGCGCATGAACGGCTACAACGTGTTGATGCCCATGGGCTGGGACGCTTTCGGCCTGCCCGCCGAAAACGCGGCGCTCAAGAACGGTGTGCCCCCGGCCAAGTGGACGTACGAAAACATCGCGTACATGAAAAAGCAGATGCAGGCCATGGGCCTGGCCATCGACTGGAGCCGCGAAGTCGCCACCTGCGACCCTGAGTACTACAAGTGGAACCAATGGCTGTTTTTGAAGATGCTGGAAAAGGGCATCGCCTACCGCAAGACCCAG
>JBHIWE010000044.1:0-22558 GCA_041987645.1 Acidovorax sp.
CACCTTCGCGCAGACCTTCCCCACCGGCACGCACGCCATGTGGCTCTATTACTGGCTGGCGGCCAACGGCATCAACCCGATGAAGGATGCCAAGGTCATCACCGTGCCGCCGCCGCAGATGGTGGCCAACATGCGCGTGGGCAACATGGACGGCTTCTGCGTGGGCGAGCCCTGGAACCACCGCGCGATCATGGACGGCATCGGCATCACCGCCACCACCACGCAGGCGATCTGGAAGGACCACCCCGAGAAGGTGCTGGGCACCACGTCCGAGTTCGTGCAGAACAACCCCAACACCGCGCGCGCCGTGACGGCAGCCATCCTGGAAGCCAGCCGCTGGATCGACGAGAGCCTGGCCAACAAGAGCAAGATGGCCGAAACCATCGCCGGCAAGGCTTACGTGAACACCGGCGTGGATGCGATCAACCAGCGCATCCTGGGCCGCTACCAGGACGGCCTGGGCAAGACCTGGGACGACCCCGACCACATGAAGTTCTACGCCGGCGGCGCGGTGAACTTCCCCTATCTGTCGGACGGCATGTGGTTCCTCACGCAGCACAAGCGCTGGGGCCTGCTGAAGGACCACCCCGACTACCTGGCCGTGGCCAAGTCCGTGAACCGCATCGACCTCTACAAGCAGGCCGCCGCCGCCGCCAAGACGCCACTGCCCACGAGCGAGATGCGCACCGCCAAGCTGGTGGACGGCGTCGTCTGGGACGGCAAGGACCCGAAGAAGTACGCCGACGGCTTCAAGATCCACGCCTGACGGCCCTCCCCTCACGCGCTCCCTGCATTCCACCCGCCCACGCACACCGGAGAACACACCATGGTCAGTGCCGTCTTTCATTCACCGCTGGATTCCGCGTCGCCGGAAGCTATCAAAAACATAGCTGGTAACGCGCCATCGACGGGCGCTGCACAGTCGCAGGCCGCGCAAGCACCAGCGGCGGCTGCCGCCGACGCAGCGCGGCAGCGTCGCGACTGGGCCGCGCTCTCGCGCAGCTTCTGGATGGCGGTGCTGCCGCCCGCCTGCGGTTTGGGCCTGCTGCTGGGCATCTGGGCCCTCGTGTCGGCCACCACCGGCCAGAGCATTCCCGGTCCGGCCGACACCTGGCAGCAAGCCGTGACCATCTTCAGCGACCCGTTCTACCGCAACGGCCCCAACGATCAGGGTGTGGGCTGGAACGTGCTGGCGTCGCTGGAGCGCGTGGCCATCGGTTTCGGGCTGGCGGCTGTGGTGGGCATCCCGGCGGGCTTCGTGATCGGGCGCTTCACATTCCTTTCGCGCATGTTCAACCCGCTCATCAGCCTGCTGCGGCCGGTCTCGCCGCTGGCCTGGCTGCCCATCGGCCTGCTGGTGTTCAAGGGCGCCAACCCGGCCGCCATCTGGACCATCTTCATCTGCTCCATCTGGCCCATGATCATCAACACCGCGGTGGGAGTGCAGCGCGTGCCCCAGGACTACATGAATGTGGCCCGCGTGCTCAACCTCTCGGAATGGAAGATCGCCACCACCATCCTTTTCCCCTCCGTGCTGCCCTACATGCTGACCGGCGTGCGCCTGGCCGTGGGCACGGCCTGGCTGGTGATCGTCGCGGCCGAGATGCTGACCGGCGGCGTGGGCATCGGCTTCTGGGTGTGGGACGAGTGGAACAACCTCAACGTCAAGAACATCCTGATCGCGATCTTCGTCATCGGCATCGTCGGGCTGCTGCTCGAATACGCCCTGGTCAAGCTGGCCACGGCCTTCACATTCGAAGAGGTGAAAGCATGAATGCGTCGCTTACGTCCAAGTTCATCGAAGTCCAGCGCGTCGATCAGACCTTCAAGACCGCCAAGGGCTTGTTCCCCGCGCTGCGCGGCATCGACCTGACGATCGCCAAGGGCGAGTTCGTCGCGCTCATCGGCCATTCGGGCTGTGGCAAGAGCACGCTGCTGAACCTGATCGCCGGCCTGACCACGCCCACCTCCGGCGCCCTGCTCTGCGCCAACAAGGAGATCAAGGGCCCAGGCCCGGAACGCGCCGTGGTGTTCCAGAACCATTCGCTGCTGCCGTGGCTGACCTGTTTCGACAACGTCTATCTGGCCGTGGAACGCGTCTTCAGCCGCACGGAAAGCAAGGCCCAGCTGCGCGATCGCACCAATGCCGCATTGGCGCTCGTGGGCCTGACGCACGCCGCGCAGAAGCGCCCGGGGGAGATCTCCGGCGGCATGAAGCAGCGCGTGGGCATCGCCCGGGCACTGTCGATGGAACCCCAGGTGCTGCTGATGGACGAGCCCTTCGGCGCGCTGGACGCCCTCACCCGCGCCAAGCTGCAGGACGAGTTGCTGGAGATCGTGGCGCGCACACAGAGCACAGTGGTGATGGTGACGCACGACGTGGACGAGGCCGTGCTGCTGTCCGACAAGATCGTGATGATGACCAACGGGCCGGCGGCGACCATCGGCGAGGTGCTGCAGGTGGACATTCCGCGGCCACGCAGCCGGGTGCAACTGGCAGAAGATCCGGTGTACCTGCAGTGCCGCAAGGCAGTCATTGATTTTCTCTACACGCGGCAGGGGCATGTGGAGAAGGTGGCTTGAGGGGCGTTGGTTATTTGACCGGTATGCCTTGAGGCCCGGGGGCTTTTTCCGGCCTTGATGAGAGGCTTGGCACTTGAGGCGGTGGGTGCTGCCGGTGGCTGGGCGGTTGCTTTCCGGGGATCGGGATGTGCGCCCGGCCCCGGGAAGCAACCGCCCAAGAAAAGCCCGTCAAGCCAATGAAGCCAACAACCCCTCAAGCAGCCAATTTCTGAAACGACCCCAACACCGCCGCCCCATTGAACGGCTTCACGATCCACCCCTTCACCCCCGCCGCCTTGCCCCGCTCCTTCATCGCCGGCGAACTCTCCGTCGTCAACATCACGATGTTGACCTTGTGATTGCCCAGTTCGCTGCGCACCCGCTCCACCATGGTCAGGCCATCCATGTTGGGCATGTTCACATCGCACACGACCAGCTTGATGCCGCTGTCCTGACGCAGCTTTGCCAGCCCGTCATGGCCGTCCACGGCCAGCGCGACCTGGAAGCCATTGCTTCCCAGAAAGTTGCCCACCTCGTTGCGCACGGTGCTTGAATCATCAACAACCAGAACGTTGGCCATGGAAATGCTCCTCGAAAACAGAAAGAAAGAATGACAAAAAGAAAGAAGGAAAAGGAGGCAACGAGGACGAAGCTCAGAAAAGCTCCAGCTCGCCGGATGCGACGAAACCGCTGAGCAGCGCCTCGCTCTCGCGGTAGAGCTCGGGTGCCCAGCTCAGGCTGAAGGCGAAGCGTTGGTAGATCGTGATGGCCGTTGCCTCAGGGTCTTCCGGGGCCCAGAGCTGGCACTTGAAGCACAGCTGCGGGCTCTCCGTGCCGAAGCTGATATAGCGGTGCAGGTGGTTGACGATGATGGGTACCTGCACCCCGAAGGAACTGCTCGCGCCCTCGGTGCCGAAGCGGTTGCGGAACGCGCCCCACACGAGGTTGGTCAGCTCACCCAGGACGGCGTTGAGGTTGCGGAAGTCCTCGCTCTCCTCAGCGGAAAAGGCCGTTCGCCCCGCCGCTACCGCGCGGCGCAGGGACCCGGCGTCGGTCTGCAGCGTCATGAAGCCGCGGCACCACGGCGTCTCCATGGGAATGAGCGTGAACAGTTCGCCGTGGATCAGCCGGTCGCGCACCATGTAAGCCGGATCCAGGCGCACCTGCATGCCCTTGAACTGGCTGGCCAGGGCGCCCTGCGTCATCTCGCCGAGAGTGCGCACCAGTGAGGTGGGGTAGACGCGGTCGAAGAGCTTGCGGTCCACTTCGGCCTTGAGGGCATCGATCTCGGCGAGCGTGTAGCGCACCACCGACGGCTCGCGCTGCAAGGCGAGGATGGCGGCTTCGGCGTGCGCCACGGGCATGCCGTCCATGCGCAGAAAAAGCGGCAGCTCGGGCCTCAGCCAGGCGATGTCGCGCGCCACTGCCAGGCCGTCGGTCACCGCGCCCTGCAGTTCGGCGCCCACGAACACCGCGCCCAGGTCGATGCGCGAGCGCAGCACGGCGGGCACGTTCAGGGGATGGACCTTGTGGCCCTGCAGGCCGTTGGCATCGCAGAAGGCACGGATCGCGGCCAGCGCCCCGGCATCGGTCTCGATGACCAGGACCTTGCTGACCAGCGCAGCGGGTTCGGGCGCAGCGCCATGCTCGGCAGCCGTGCCGAAACCGGCAGGCGCGTTCTCGATCTCAGGCAGTGCAGGTTGCATATGCAGGTCTACTTCAGCAACGATTGAAGAAAGGATCGAAAAGAGGAAGACGAATCAAAACGGCATCGGGTAAGGGTGAGGCCATGCCGCACCTGCGGCTGCGATGGCAGCGACTCACCGACCTGGCGGGCAGGCGCGCGTCAGAACATCTCCAGCGCGCCCGACTCCACGGCGGCTTCGGCGGGCGGGCCGCTCCAGTGGAAGTCCTGCGGCAGATAGGCGCGCGCGCAGAGCGAGGCATAGAGCGTCAGATCGGGCTGCACCTGCACACGGAAGTGACGCAGATGCTCGGCGCCGTCGCGCACGAAGTGCGGCAGGCAGCGCACATCCAGGATCTGCGGAGTCGAAAGCCCCAGGAACGACTGGAACTCGCCCAGGTCGCGGTTGATGGATCCGCAGCACAGGTTGCCGACTTCGCAAATGACGTCGATGAACTGCTGCTCCCCGATGGGCCCGGCGCCCTCCTCCATCCCGGCACGCCGGGCAGCCCAGGCCAGCAAGGCCTCGGTGCGGGCGAAGTGCAGCGCGGTGTTCAGCCGGAAGGGAAAGGAGGCAATGGACAGCACCGCCATGTGCGTGGCCGCGCCCGTCGGTACGACATCGACCATGTCGATGGCGGCGCTGGCATCGCCCGGCACCAGGCTCTGGCGCAAGCCCGAGAGCATCATGCGGTCCAGGCTGTCGCAGGCGCGCTGGCTCAGCAGGCGCAGCACGTCGCCACCCACCGGCTTCACGGCGGTGGCGCCGGAAGAAGAGAAAAAGCCGCCAGCGGTCATGCGGCCTCCTCCAGCGCGGCCTGGATACGGCCGTTGGTCATCTGCAGGCCCATGGCGGCGTTGATGACCATCTTGCCGCCCGCCTGCATGTCCTGGAAGGTGGTGGTGGCGATGAGGTCGTTGGCGTACAGGCTGGCGCGGTAGTCGCGCGAGAGCGCCTCCGCGCGGGACGACAGCTCGCGCATCTCACCAGCCACCACGTTGAAGCCGCGCCCCTGCGCGCCCGCTCGCGCCGCCTCGATGGAGGCATTGAGCGCGACGATCACCATCTGCCGAACAATGCGGGCGAACTCGTCGTTCTTGTCGTGCATGGTGCGGTTGTGCTGCACCAGCGCGCTCATGTCGGCGTGCCAGCGTTCGAAGGTCTTGCCTATGCCTTGCAGCTCCTGCAGAGAGCGGCCCTGTGTGTGGATGTACTCCAGTGCGGGCACCACTTGCGAGCGACGCGCCTGGTCGGCCTTGAGCACGCTGTCCTGCCGCTGCCCTTCCCACGCGGCTGCCGTGCTCTGCCACTGCTCGCGCTCCTTGTGCCAATCGGCCTGCGCACGGTCCAGGTCGGCCTGCAGCGAGGCGTTCTCGCGTAGCGCCGTTTCCAGTGCATCGGCCTGCGCGCCCGCCTGCCGAGCTGCGGCCTCGGCACCACGGCGCGCCCGTGTGGCGCAGAGCCGCCACATCAGCACCGCACCCAGCACGGCGCCCAGCGCCGCACCCACCATCATGGCAGTCCACCAGTCGCCGAACATCACGCGGCCTCACCCAGCGCGCCTCGGCTACCCTGACTCTGGGCGCTGACCGTCCAGCGCAGCGGCAGTCGAATGACGGTGGTGAAAGGTGTGGCGTAGACCGCCGCATCGGGCTCCAGCACCACGGCCACGCTGCCGTTCAGCGCCTCGATGAAGGCCTTGACCGCATCCATGCCCACGCCCCGCCCGGAAACGGCCGTCACCTGGCTGGCGGTGGAAAAGCCCGGCGCGAAAATCATCTGCGCCAGCGCGTCGGCACTGGGGGCGTCATCCGGGTCCAGCAGGCCCTGAGCCAGGGCCTTGTCATGGATGCGCGCCAGGTCCAGTCCCCGGCCGTCGTCCTGCAGACGCACGGCGACGTAGTCCCCCTCGATCTGCGTCTGCACACGGATGTGGCCGCGGGCTGGCTTGCCCTTGGCTGCGCGCTCCTGCGGAGGCTCGATGCCGTGGTCCATTGCGTTGCGCAGCAGATGCACGAAGGCATCGCGCATGGCTTGCCCCGCCTGGGCGCGCAACAGCACGGGCGCGCCGGTGCATTCCGCCACGGGGGCCTCCTTGCCCAGCTCACGGGCCAGATCGGGCAGCGAGGCTGCGACGCTGCCAAAGACCTCGGCAAGGCCGGCCGCATCGGGGTGCTCCAGCGCGTGGGAGACCTGCGCCAGCCGCTCGCGGTGGTCTTGCGGCCAGTCGCCGTCGCTCAGCACGCTGTCGATGCTGGCGCGCAGCGCGTCCAGCCGTTCGCGGGCGATGCGCACCGCGCCTTCGGCACCCTCGTTGCCAGCGGCACCGCGGCCCAGGGTCTCGTCGTTCACGTGTACATAGGTCTGCAGTGCAGCATCGACTGCATCCAGATCGGCCACCAGCGCGGCTTCGTCCCAGCCCGTGAGGTCGTCGCGCAGCGCGGAGTAGCGTTGCTCCGCGACATGGGCTGCATCGGCAATGCGCGGCAGGCCGTAGGTGCGGGCATTCCCCTTGATGGTGTGCATGCCGCGAAAGAGTGCGGCGATGGCGGCGGCGCGCTCTTGCTGAGGGGCCTGCAGCTGCACGCGCGCTTCGTCCACCAGCTGGGCGGCGGCGCCGGCGAAGGCGCGGAATTTCTCGGCCGGCACGGCGAGCAGCTCGCCCACCATGGAGAGCTCTTCCTTGCGGGCCTGAGCATCGCGGGCCAGTTCGCGCAGCTCGGTCACGTCGCGCAGGCTGACCAGCAAGCGTGCCACCGTTCCGTCGGACGCGGTGACGGGCGACCAGCCCAGCTCGATGATCTTGCGCCGGCCGCCGGCGCAGACGAGACACAGCTCCTGGGGCAGCAGGTGGGCGTTGAAAGAGAAGTTGAGCTCGTCTTCGCCGATGCAGGCGTCGATGGCGGCATCGGCCTGGGCGCGCGCGTCGGCGCTACCCTCGCAGCGATCGAGCAGCGCCTCGTCCAGCGTGTGGCCGGCCAGCTCATGACGTTCCAGCAAGGTGCTGAGATAGGCCGAGTATTCGGGATGGATACGGCGTCCGGCTTCGAGCGTCAGAATGCCCTGCGGCAGCGTCTGCAGCATGGCCTGGATGTCGGCCGACTTCTGACGCACGAGTTCCGAGCTTTCCTGGATCTTGGCCACCATGGCGTTGAAGGCTGTGAGCGAGCGGCCGATTTCGTCCATGCGAGCCACAGGCACGCGGTGCGAGAAGTCCTGGCTGGTGGCGATCTCGGTCATCTTCAGCTGCATCTCGCCAATGGGGTGAACGATCTGGCGGTAGAGCATCAGCCCCGCTCCGCCCAGGCCGATCACGCTGACCGCGGCCGCCAGCAGCAGCATGGTGGTGGTGCGCTCGAGCTGCTGGTTGAGCGACGCGATGGCCTCGTCCTTGCTGCGGCGGCGCTCGACCTGCACGGCCTCGATCATCTGCCCCTGCTCGCGCAGGTACTGGTCCACCGTAGCCGCCATGTACGCCTCTGCCGCCTCCTGCTGGCCCGCCAGCTTGAACTTGGCGGTGTCGTCAATGGCGGCGAAATAGTTGTCCAGACTCATCTCGGCTTCCTTGATGAGCCCGCGCTGGGCGTCGCTGTCGGCGCTACGGGACTGCGCCTGCAGCGCTTGGCGCAGCGTGTCCTTGCGCTCCGTCACCAGCTGGTGCATCGCCTCGGCCGTGGCGCGGTCCGGGGCGCTCACCATATTCAAGGCCGCGATCTGCACATCCTTGAGCTGGCCCATCAGCTCCACCGAATGGATGGTGCTGGGCACCACCCCCTCTGTCACGCGCTTGACCTGCAGAGCGCCCTGGGACGATTGGTAGAGCGCGAAGCCACCGATGGCGCACAGCGCCATCAGGGCCAGCACGATCAGCAAGGCGATGCGCGAACGGACAGTCATATTGATGAATTCACAGTTTTTAACAATTAGGAGTGAGTATCAACACCATCCATGACAGGCTCGTGACGCATGGATTAACAATTAGTGACAGCTGATCGGGGCGTGGGAGCACCGACGCACGCCCCAATCTGGGGCATGTTCAGGCGGGAGGACGCCTTTTCCCCGCGGTTCCCGCCCCGCTGTAGGGACCACCTCTGGCATCGAGCTTGCTTACCGCCACGCAAAGCCTGACGCGACGCTGCGTCCGGACCCACTAGGACGAAGGCGTCCGCCCGCACGAAACCGGCTCCAGGCCGGCCACCGCAGGCGGACGCCTTTCTGTTTTGGCATTTCCGTTTTGGAAAGACTCCCGGCTCAGCCGACCCGCACCATGACATCCCTGCGCGCCTTCCACCGATCCGGCCACGCGCCCACCCTGTGGGCCTCGTTCCTGTACTTCGCCTTCTCCTGCGGCATCTGGGTCATCAACGGCGCGATGGCGCCCTTCATCAGCGAGACCTACCAGCTCACGCCCGCGCAAAAGGGCCTGATGCTGTCCATCCCCATCTTCGCGGGCGCGCTGATGCGCTTTCCGCTGGGCGTGCTGGCGCAGTACATCGGCCGCAAGAACGCCACGCTGGTCGAGATGGGCGGTATCGCGCTGGCCATGGGCTTCGGCTACTTCTTCGTGGACAGCTACCACGATCTGCTGGCCATGGGCGTGCTGCTGGGCATCGCCGGGGCCAGCTTCGGCGTCGCGCTGTCGCTGGGTTCGGGCTCGTTCCCACCGCGCTACAAGGGCCTGGCGATGGGTCTGGTGGGTGCCGGTAACGTGGGAACCGCGGTGTGCGCACTGCTGGCGCCCCTGCTGGCCCAGCGCTTCGGCTGGCAGACCGTGTATGGCCTGGCCGCGCTCGCCATCGCCATTCCGGTCGTGGTGATGATCGCCTTTGCCCAGGAACCGCCCGACGTGGATGCCCACGCCAGCCTGCGCGAGCACGTGGCCTGCCTGTTCGAGAAGGACGGCTGGGCCTTCAGCCTGATCTACGCCGTCACCTTCGGAGGCTTCATCGGCCTCACGACCTTCCTGCCAAGCTACTTCTACGACCAGTTCGGCGTGAGCAAGACCGAGGCGGGCCAGCTCACCATGCTGGTGGCCTTCATGGGAGCGGCGCTGCGGATCTTCGGCGGGTGGCTGTCGGACCACTGGGGCGGCGTGAACACGCTCACCGCCGTGCTGGTCACGGCCGCGGCCAGCCTGCTGCTGTGCGGCTTTGCGCAAAGCTCTCTGTCCACGACGGTGCTGCTCTTTCTGGTGTGCTTCGCGGCCCTGGGTGCGGGCAACGGCGCGCTCTTCCAGTTGGTGCCGCTGCGCTGGCCGCTCACCACGGCGGTTGCGGGATCGATGATCGGGGAGATCGGCGCGCTGGGCGGCGGCTTCATTCCCAATGCCATGGGTCTTTCCAAGCAGTACACGGGCAGTTATCTCTGGGGCTTCGTGCTGTTCGCTACCGCGGCTGCCGCCATGCTGGTTCTGCTGCGGGTGATGCAGCGCCGCTGGACGCGCACCTGGGCCGAAAAAGGGGGCCGGGCACGCGGGGCGGTCTAACCCGAGAGTGAACCGCACACCGCCAGAGCCGCCGCGATGGCGAAGGGTTGCGGCAACGCCAAAGACCGCCCTCCCGCAGCGCTGCGCTGCACAGCAAGGACTTATTCAGCGTGCCGCTGAAGCGCCGTCACCGCAGCAGCAGCAACAGGCACACCAGCACCAGGTTGAGCAGCAGGCTGAGGGCCAGCGCCACCTGCCAGGGCGCGAGTCGTGAGCGCGCCGCCAGCGCCGTGGCGGCGGGCGCCGGCAAGGGGCGCGATGCGCCACGCTGCAACGCCAGCAGCAGTTCCTCTGCCGTCTCAAAGCGTTGTGGCGCGGCACGCGCCACCGCCTTGAGGACGATGTGGTCCAGCCAGATCGGCACGGCAGGGTTCAGCCGGCTGGGCGGCGCGGGGTCGCGGTGGTAACGGCCCAGTTGGTAAGGTGCGACCTCGCCATACGGCAGGCGCCCCTGGGTCAGCAGCTGGTAGATCGTGACACCCAGCGCGAAGAGGTCGCCTCCGGCATCGGGCGCGGCCGGCTCACCCCGCCGGGCCGCGTCGTAGCCGGGCCACTGCTCGGGGTTGATGTAGCTGGGCGTTCCGGCATGCAGCAGCCGCGTGGCCTCGGGCTCGCGGCCTGAGAGGGCCACGCCCAGATCCAGCACCCGCACCACGCCATCCGCACCCACGTGCAGGTTGTCGGGCTTGATATCGCGGTGGATCACGCTCTGGCGGTGCAACAGCCCCAACGCCTGGGCAGCCTGGATGGCCCAGTCAACGGCGCGGGCCACGTCCACGGGCTGGCTGCGCGCCAGCACGGGCGCCAGGGTTTCGCCTTCAATCCAGTCGTAGAGCAGATAGAAGGCCGTGGCCTCACCTATCGGAGGGCAGGCATGCAGGCGCGCGAGGTGCCGGCCCGCGCGCCCCTCTTGCAGGCGCTGCGCCAACCAGGCTTCGTGGGCCAGCATGTCGCGCTCGACGGCATCGTGTGCCCGACTCGGAGCCAGAGCCTTGAGCGCGAAGTGCCGCGGCTCGGCGAGCACGGCGTCGGCGCCCCCCCCCTCCGTGCGTTGCCCCGTCTCGGCCACGCGGTAGAGCAGATGGGTGCCCGTGTCCGAGACAGTGCCCAGCACGCGCAGTCCGTCGATCACGTCGCCCGTGCGCAGGCGCGGCGGCACGGGTAGCGCCTGGGCCTGCCGCGTGCGGTCATGCAGCGTGGCCTGGCTGGCGCCCTGCACCTGCACCACCAGCGCAGTGCAGTTGTCGCGGCTGCCGGCGGCCAGCGCGGCCTGCACCAGGGCATCGGCCACGGCCTGGGGCGAGCCGCCGGGCGTGGCGACCAGGCCGCGCATCGCCGGCTCGGGCAGTGTCCCGTGCACGCCATCGCTGAGGAGCACGAAGCGGTCGCCTTCCAGCAGGTCGCCCTGCACGTAGTCCACCAGCAGGCGCTCATCGGAGCCCACGCTACGCGTGAGCTGGTGCGCGAAGTCGCGGTGCGCCAGGACGTGGTCGGTGGTGAGCTGCTGCCACAGGCCGCCGCGCAGCAGGTAGGCGCGCGTGTCGCCCACATGCGCCAGGGTCCATGTCTGCCCACGCAGCACCAAGGCGGTCAGGGTCGAAAGGCCCATGGCCGGGCTGCGCCGGCGGTTCATGCCCGCCAGCCACTGGTTGTGGGCCAGCAGCACGCGGTCCAGCGCGACCGACGTGTCCCAGGTGCCAGGCGTGGCGAAATAGTCGCGCAGCAGTGCGCCCACGACGGACGATGCAGCCTCTGCGCCCAGGCCGCCCCGGCTTACGCCGTCGGCAATGGCGGCGATGGCGCCGTGCCCGGCCTCGGCGCCCTGCCCCTGCGCATGGCCGGCGCGGTCTTCGTTGGGCAGCTTGCGGCCGGCGTCGCTGGCCTGGCCCCAGGCCAGGTCGAAGCTCATGGCCGCGCCCCCCGTGGTTGGCACGAGGCACGGCAGCGGGCACGTGCGACGCGTGGCTCGCGCAGGGCGTCAGCCGGGCGCATCAGGCGCGGTGGCCCGTGATGTATTGCTCCATCTGTTCGATGATGAACTGCTGCTCGGAGATGATGTGCTTGACCAGATCTCCGATGGAGACGATGCCGACGAGGCGGCCTGCGTCATCGACCACCGGCAGGTGGCGCAGGCGGTTCTCGGTCATCAGGGCCATGCACTGGTCGGTGTTCTGGGAGGGACGCACGAAGCGCACGGCGCTCGTCATCACATCGCTCACGCGCGTGTCGCCCGAGGTGCGGCCCGCCAGGGCCACCTTGCGGGCGTAATCGCGCTCGGTGAAGATGCCGGCGATCTCGTCGCCCTGCATCACCAGCAGCGCACCAATGCCGTGCTCCGCCATCACCTTGAGCGCCTGCAGCACGGTGTCCTGCGGCTTGACGGTATGAACGCTCGACTGCGGTTTGGACTTGAGGATTTCTGAGACAGTGGTGGTCATGGGAACCTCCTTGTGGAATGGCGGTGGCGAAATGGCAAGGCAAGACGCGCCACCAGTGTCGGCCCAACCGTGGGGGGCTGGCAACCCGCCCGCCAGCGCGGCCTGCCGCAGCCCCCAGAACGTGTTCACGTTCTCAGCGGTCTTTCAGCGGCGCCCGCCGAGCAGGCTGCCACCCACCTTCAGCAGATCGCCCAGGTCGAGTTTGCCGTCGCCGTTCTGGTCCAGCAGGCTGCCCATCAGACCCCCGGCCAGCCCGCCCTGCTGCTGCACGCGGGCATGTTCCTGGCCCAGCGTATCGCCCAGGTCACCGGCGTCCATGCCGCCGGCCTTCACGCGCTGGGCAAGAAAGGCCATGACGATAGGGGCCAGCACCTGCAGCAGTTGACCGGCGTTAGCGCCGAGCCCTGTGGCCTCGCCCAGGCCGGAGGCGGCCTGGCGCTGCTGTCCGCCGAAGATGTGGCCCAGGATGTCGGCCCCGCCCGTCGGCGCGGCGCCTCCGCTGCCCGAGCCGCCCAGCACTGCTCCCAGCAAGCCGCCCCAGTCCATGCCGCCGCCTTCGGCAGCCGCCGCTGGTGCGGCGTCGACATGGTCGCGCTGCAGCGCATTCAGCAGCGCGTCGGCGCCGCCGGGCTGCTGGGCATTGCGGCCCAGCGCGCCCAGCAGCAGCGGCAGGGCTGCACCTACGGCGCCCTGGGTCTGCTCCGGGCTGGTGCCCAATTGCTGCGCGATCTGCTGCAGGGGCGCGCCCTGCAGCTGGGCGAAGAGCTGGTCGGCGAGAGAGGCGGAGGAAGAGGTCATGAGGCGTCCTTCTGGCAACGGTCGAAAGTGTGAGCTACAGCCGGCTGACTGCGCCCCGCATGGTAGGCCAGACCGGAGGGCTTATCGCCAGAAATCGGAAACGCGCCGCGCTCGCCGCCACGCTTGCCCACACGGGCGCAGCTCGAGCCCCTCCGGAACGCTACTTTATTGATAGCGCACTGCGCTCTATCCACCTGCACCAGAGCGTGATTCAGCCTTGAATCTGCGCGTTTACTTCCCGGAGAGGTCCTGTCTCAGGCGTGTTCGAGCACCGCCTGGCCGGACGATGCGGTCTGCTGCGCTTTCATGGCTTTGCGCAGCGACACAGCGTCCTGGCGCGTGGCCGCGGGGGCACCGGCCGCGACGCGGAAGATCTGCACCGTCTCGGTCACCGTCTGCGCCTGACTCTGCAACTGCTGCGCGAGGCCGGCGCTGTGCTCGACCAGCGCCGCGTTCTGCTGGGTGATGGTATCTAGGTGGGCCACGGCCGTATTGATCTGCGAGATGCCCGAGAGCTGTTCGTTGGCCGCACTGTGAATCTCGCCGATCAGCGTGCTCATGTCGCGCACCAGCTCCAGCGATTCGCCCATGGTGGTCTGCGCGCCGTCGGTCTTGCGATGGCCTTCCTGCACCTTGGCGGCAGAGTCGTCGATGAGCGCGCGGATTTCCTTGGCGGCCGTCTGCGTGCGGTGTGACAGGCTGCGCACCTCCTGCGCCACCACGGCGAAGCCACGGCCCTGCTCTCCGGCACGGGCGGCTTCCACGGCGGCGTTCAGCGCGAGGATGTTGGTCTGGAAGGCGATGCTGTCGATGAGCTGGGTGATCTCGCCGATGCGTCCCGACGCGGCCTGGATCTGCTTCATGGTGTCGGCCACGCTGTTGACGGCCTCGCTGGTGCGCTCAGCCACTTCGGTCGCGCGCCTGGCCATCTGGCTGGCTTGGCTGGCCGATTCGGCGGTGAGCTTGACCGTGCCGGTGATCTCCTCCATCGACGCAGCCGTCTGCTCCAGGCTGCTGGCCTGGGTCTCGGTGCGGCTGGAGAGATCGCGGTTGCCCCGCGCGATGTCCTGCGTGGCGTTGCGCATCTTCTCGCTCTCCTCCCGCGCATCGCGCACGATGGATAGCAAGTTGACGTTGAGCTGGCTCAGCGCCTTCTGCAGATCGCCCATCAGATCGGAGTGCGTGACCTGCAGTGACTGCGTGAGGTCGCCTGCCGCCATGCGATTGGCGGCTCGCACCATCTGGCCCAGCGGCGCGACGGCGGCGCTGCTGATGTAGGAGGCCGCGCCCGCGGCCACGGCGAGCGCTGCCAGCCATGCCGCCGCAGCCCCCATACCCGACACCGGCGTGCCGGCCAGCGATGCCATCAGGCAAGCCAGGAACATGGCCGCGCAGGCCATCCACACCTTGGTGCCCATGCCCAGCCGCAGGGCCTGCGCCACGCGCCCCAGCGGGGTGTTGCTCACCAGCCGGGCAGCCTTCAGAGCCAGCATCTGGCGGCCGGCCTGCTTTTCAGCGCGCATCCGGGCGTAAAGCGCTTCAGCCGCCTGGATTTGTTCGCGCGTGGCTTCGGTGCGCACCGACATGTAGCCCACAGGCCGATCACCCTCGATCAGCGGCGTGACGTTGGCCATCACCCAATAGAAGTCACCGTCGTTGCGCCGGTTCTTCACCGGGGCCGACCACGGCAGCCCCGAAGAGATCGTGGCCCACATGTCCCGAAAGGCTTCCTCCGGCATGTCGGGGTGGCGAATCATGTTGTGGGGCTGGCCCAGCAATTCCTCCCGCGCGTAGCCGCTGACCTCGATGAACATCGGGTTGCAATACAGCATGCGGCCCTGTAGATCGGTAGTGGAAACCAAAGTTTCTCCGCGAGGAAAGGGATATTCGCGGGCGGTAACGGGAAGGTTGATACGCATGAAGGCCTCGATATCACGGGGTCCACCGGCCAGGGGTATGGGGCTCTCCCACCCGTCAGCCGCGTTTGCTATTTTGATATCCAGTCCGCATATTAATATCTGAATATCACTCAGCGACCCCGATCTAAACGTGACGAACGCGGGGTGCATCATCGTTCGTCAGCACATGTGAGCGCCCACCGGCAATCGGCCCGCGTTTCGCCCCGAGATTGGCTGGGCCGCAGACCAGCCTGTCATGCAGCGCTGCTCCCATTGCGGGATCACTCCCCATGAGCCACCGCTGCATCAAGTGAATATGTGAATATGTGAATATTCAGCAGCGATGTCACAGACTCGCTATCCAAGGTTGGGCTGCTTCATGGGGCCGGGCCAGGCCTTCTACGCCCGACTACAGGTCAAGCCGAAAGCCCACCCCATAGACGGCCCGGATGGGATCGCATTGCGCATCCACCTGCGCCAGTTTGCGGCGAAGGTTTTTGATATGGCTGTCCACCGCCCGATCCGTCACGGCGCGGTGGTCATGGTGCAGCTTGGTGAGCAGTACGTCGCGCGAGAAGACATGCCCGGGCGCCGCAGCCAGGGTGCGCAACAGGCGGAATTCAACCGGCGTCAGGTCCAGCAGCGCGCCGTGGAAATAGGCGCGGTAGCTCTCCACGTCAATACGCAGCGCTGGCTCGCTCACGGGGGTGGGCGCGGCGGCCTGCGCCGGCGCCAGCCGGCTGCGCCGCAGGATGGCCTTGACGCGCGCCACGATCTCGCGCGGGCTGAACGGTGTCTTGCAGATGTAGTCGTCGGCACCGCATTCCAGGCCGGCCAGGCGGTCGGCCTCTTCCACCCTAGCGGTCAGCATGATGATGGGCACGTCGCTGAAGCCGCGCAGTTCGCGGCACACCTCCAGCCCGTCGCGGCCGGGCAGCATCACGTCCAGCAGCACCAGGTCGGGCGCGTGCTCACGCACATGGGGCACGACGGCGCGGCCATCGTCCAGCCAGTGCGGTTCGTGGCCGGCGGCGCGCAGGTAGTCCAGCAGCAGCGCGGCCATCTTGGGCTCGTCCTCGACCACCACGATGCGGGCCGGCGGCATGGCCTCGGCTTCGCGCTGCGCCAAGGAACTCATGGAGCTTGCTCCTCAGGCTGGGGCACGCTCGCAACCTGTGCCGCCGAATCGCCGGCTGGCACCGGCAGCCACAGCATCACGCACAAGCCTCCCAGGGGCGACTGCCGGGCTTCTATGCGGCCGCCGTGGGCTTCGGCGATGCGGCGGCAGATGGCCAGGCCCAGGCCGGCTCCGCCGCTGGCGCGATTGCGCGAGGCATCCACGCGGTAGAAGCGGTCGAAGAGGCGCGGCAGATGCTCCGGCGCCACGCCGGGGGCCGAGTCGCTGAACGCCACGCGCACCCAGCCCGCGGCGTCACGCTCGGCGTCGATCCGCAGCGTGCCGCCGGCGTCGGTGTAGCGCACCGCGTTCTCCAGCAGGTTGCCGAAGAGCTGGTGCAGCCGCCGCCCGTCGCCCGCCACCGCCAGCGACTGCGCTGACAGCCGCACCTCCAGCGCGATGCCGGCGCTGGCCAGCCGCGAACGGTAGGCCGTGGCACTGGCCTGCAGCAGCTCCGCCAGATCGAGCGGCACGAGCCGGAACGTCATGGCGCCTGCCTCTGCCAGCGACAGGTCGTAGAGATCGCTCACCAGCTTGTTGAGCGTGGCGACCTCGGCCTGCAGCGACTGCACGGCCACGCGGTTGAGCGGGCGCACGCCGTCCTCCATCGCTTCCAGCTCGCCGTGCAGCACGCCCAGTGGCGTGCGCAGCTCGTGTGATATGTCGGCCATGAAGTCGCGCCGCATCTGCTCGTTGCGCTCCAGCGTGACGGCCAGGCGGTTGAAGTCCGAGGCGAGCTGGCCCACCTCGCCGGCCGCCACCACCGGCACGCGGGTGGCGTAGTCGCCCGCCGCCAGCCGGTGGGTGGCCGCCGCCACTGCCCGCAACGGGCGCAGCAGCCGGCGCGCCGCCCACAGCGCGATGAGCGCTGCCAGCAGCACGGAGACAGCCCCCATGGTCCAGCTGGCGCGGTACTGGCTGGCGACGAAGCGCACATCGCCCGCCGCGCTCACGCTTTCGAACGGCGCGGTGGTGATCCAGCCCACCGTGCGTCCGCCCGACTGCAGGGGCCAGCGGGGCGCATCGAGCCGAAAGCCCTCGTGGCCGACGACGAAATGCAGCCCCGCATCGAGCAGCGTGCTGCGCAGGGCCGCGCCGGCCAGATCCGACAACGGGCGCTGCGCGAGCACCGCCGCAGGGGAGGCATCGGCCTCGGCCACCGGCCGCAGCAGCTTGAACCAGCGCTTGCGGTCGTCGCGCAGGAAGTCCCAGGTCCCTCCGTTCTCGGCGTAGGCCTGCTCCAGCCGGGGGCGCACGGCCTGCAGGCGGTCGGCTGCGGCTTCGTTCAGATAGCCCAGAAAGCCCCGGCTGAAGCTCCACTGCGCGGCCGCGCCCATGGCCACGACCATGAAGATGGCCGTGCTCAGCACGGCCAGGAAGAGCTGGGCCGTGATGCCGGGCTGAAAGCGACGCCAGGGAAATTGCACGGTGACCTGTGGAGCGAGAGTGATTGAAGCGGGCCGGCGGAGGGCTCGCCGGGATTAGATCACCCGCGGGGACCGCCCGGGCGCGCGACCCGGCGCGGCGCTGGGCACTTCAACCTTTCTCCCACATTCGCCGGCAAAATGTTCCCACTCTCCCCCAGTCCTCCGCCCTCCGGTTTGCGCCCGCACGATGAATCCGTTCCCACGCCCCTGCAGCCGCCCATCCCCCGCATCCCCATCTTCGTCCGCCCTCCTCGCCGCCACTGACAGCGTGCCGCGCACCCGCCCGGGGCACGGCCTGCGCTGGCGGGCCGGCGCTGCGGCGCTGATGGCGCTCGTCGCCTTGTCGGCCTGCTCCGACAAGGCCGCGCAGCAGCCTGCGGCGCGCGGGCCGGTGCAGGTCGGCGTGGTCACGCTGCAGCCGCAGCGGCAGACGGTCACCACGGAGCTGCCGGGCCGCACCACGGCCTACCTGAGCGCCGAGATCAGGCCCCAGGTGGGCGGCATCGTGCAAAAGCGGCTCTTCACCGAAGGCGCACAGGTCAAAGCCGGGCAGGTGCTCTATCAGCTGGACGATGCCGGCTTCGCCGTGGCCCTGGCGAGTGCCGAGGCCACCCAGGCCAAGGCCCGCTCGGCCGTCACCACGGCCGAAACCAATGCGCGGCGCAATGCCGAGCTGGTGAAGATCGACGCCATCAGCCGCCAGGTCTATGACGACAGCCAGGCCGTGCTCTCACAGGCACGTGCTGACCTGGGCGTGGCGACGGCAGCGGTGGAGAACGCGCGCATCAACCTGGGCTACACCCGCATCAAGGCACCCATCGGCGGGCGCACCACCACGTCCACGGTCACGCCGGGCGCGCTGGTCACGGCCAACCAGACGGGGGCGCTCACGACCATCTCGCAGATCGACCCGCTCTATGTGGATGTCACGCAGTCCACCACCGACGTGCTGCGCTTGAAGCGCGACATGGCGCAGGGCCGCTTCCAGCAGGCGGACAGCGGCAGCGCGCGCATCCAGCTGCTGCTGGAGGACGGCAGCACCTACCCGCACCCGGGCCGGCTGCAGTTCAGCGGCGTGAACGTGAACCCGACCACCGGCACCATCACGCTGCGCGCCGTGGTGCCCAACCCCGACGGCCTGCTGCTGCCCGGCATGTACGTGCGTGCCGTGCTGCAGGCCGGCGTGGACGAGAAGGCGCTGCTCGTGCCCCAGCAGGGCGTGGCGCGCGACGCGGCGGGGAGCGCCAGCGTGCTGCTGGTGAACGCGCAGAGCAAGATCGAGCGCCGCCGCATCGAGGTGGGTTCCGCCGTAGGCAATCGCTGGCTGGTCACCCAGGGCCTCGCCGCCGGGGACCGCGTGGTGGTCGATGGCCTGCAGCGCGTGAAGCCGGGCGACGCCGCAGAGCCGGTGGAGGTGCAGATCAAGCCGCAGGCCACGCAAGCCGCACCGGCCGCGCAAGCGGGCGGCAGCACGGCAGCAGCGGCGCCAGCCGCTGCCTCAGCATCCACGCCAGCCATGGCCGCCTCGCGCTGACGGGGGAAGGCGGCCCATGGCTCAGTTCTTCATCAACCGGCCCATCTTCGCGTGGGTCATCGCCATCATCATCATGCTGGCGGGCGCGCTCTCCATCCGCAACCTGCCGCTGGAGCAGTACCCGGACATCGCCCCGCCGCGCGTGTCCATCAGTGCGACCTACACGGGCGCCTCGGCCCAGACAGTGGAGCAGTCGGTCACGCAGGTGATCGAGCAGCAGCTCAAGGGGCTGGACAACCTTATCTACATGGGCTCGACCAGCGATGCCTCGGGCAATTCGCGCACCACGCTCACCTTCAACGCCGGCACCAACATCGACGTGGCCCAGGTGCAGGTGCAGAACAAGCTGCAGCAGGCCATGTCGCGCCTGCCGCCCGCCGTGCAGAGCCGAGGCGTGACGGTGACCAAGGGCGGCAACGACTACCTGATGGTCATCACCTTCACCTCTCCCGACCCGTCGGCATCGCAGGTGGATATCGGCGACTACATCTCCAGCAATCTGGTGGACGTCATCAGCCGCATCGACGGCGTGGGCGACGTGGCCACTCTGGGGACGGGCTACGCCATGCGCGTGTGGATGAACCCCGCCAAGCTGGAGAAATACGGGCTCATGCCCTCCGACGTAGGGAGCGCGCTCAACGCGCAGAACGCGCAAGTCTCGGCGGGCCAGCTGGGCGCCCTGCCCGCCGTGGGCCAGCAGCAGCTCAATGCCACCATCACCGCGCGCAGCAAGCTGCAGAGCAAGGAGCAATTCGAGAACATCGTGCTCAAGGTCGCCACCGACGGCGCCGTGGTGCGGCTGAAAGACGTGGCGCGCATCGAGCTGGGCGCGGACAACCTCACCATCACCACGCGCCTCAACGGCCAGCCCGGTGCGGGCATGGGCGTGGTGCTGGCCGACGGCGCCAACGCCATGGCGGTGGCCCAGGCGGTGAACGCCAAGATCGCCGAGCTGCAGCCCTTCTTCCCCTACGAGCTCAAGCCCTTCACCAGCTACGACACGACGCCCTTCGTCAAGGCGTCGATCGAGGAGGTCATCAAGGCATTGGTGGAAGCCATGGTCCTGGTGGTGCTGGTGATGTATCTCTTCCTGCAGAACTTCCGCGCCACGCTGATTCCCGCGATCGCGGTGCCGGTGGTGCTGCTGGGCACCTTCGGCGTGCTGTCGGCGGCGGGCTATTCGATCAACACGCTGACCATGTTCGGCATGGTGCTGGCCATCGGCCTGCTGGTGGACGACGCCATCGTGGTGGTGGAGAACGTCGAGCGCGTGATGAGCGAGGAAGGCCTCTCCCCCAAGGAGGCCACGCGCAAGTCCATGGCCGAGATCACGCCGGCGCTGGTGGGCATTGCGCTCACGCTATCGGCAGTGTTCATCCCCATGGCCTTCTTCGGCGGCTCCACGGGCGTGATCTACCGGCAGTTCTCCATCACCATCGTCTCGGCCATGGTGCTGTCGGTGCTGGTGGCGCTCACGCTCACGCCGGCTCTCTGCGCCACGCTGCTCAAACCGATCCCGAAGGGCGCGCACAGCCCGCACGGGGCCACGCCCCGGCGCGGGCTGATGGGCCTGACGGACCGCTTCTTCGACGGATTCAACCGCCACTTCGACCGGACGGCCGACGGCTACCAGCGCGGCGTGGGCCGCGTGGTGCGCCGGGGCGGCCGCATGATGATCGTGTATGCGCTCATCGTCGGCGGTATGGCGGTGCTGTTCATGCGCCTGCCCACTTCGTTCCTGCCCAACGAAGACCAGGGCGCGGTACAGATACAGATCACACTGCCGGCGGGTTCCTCCAACACGCGGCTGCAGGCCGTGATGGCCGAGGTGCAGAAGTACTTCGCCGCCCAGCCCGATGTGGTGAGCTTCAACTCCATCACCGGCGCCAACGGCGACCAAAGCTCGGCACGCGGCTTCGTGCGGCTGACCGACTGGAGCCAGCGCACCCGGCCCGACCAGAGCGCCGACGCCATCGCCCGCAAGGCCACGCGCGATCTGCGCCAGATCCGCGATGCGCGCATTTTCGTGGTGCTTCCGCCCGCCGTGCGGGGCCTGGGCGCCAACGCGGGCTTCAACTTCCAGCTCAAGGACCTGAGCGGCCTGGGCCACGAGGCGCTGGTGGCTGCGCGCGACAAAGTACTGGAGCTGGCTCGCGGCCGGCACGAGATCTCCAACCTGCGCGCCAACAACCCGGACGACACCTCGCAGCTGGGGGTGACGATCGACGACGCCAAGGCCGGCGCACTGGGCCTGACGACCGCTGACATCAACAGCACGCTCTCCAGCGCCATCGGCGGCACCTACGTGAACGACTTCCTCAATAAAGGCCGGGTCAAGCGCGTCTATATGCAGGGCGATGCACCCTTCCGCATGCTGCCGCAGGACATCGGCCCCTGGACAGTCCGCAACAACCAGGGCCAGATGGTGCCGTTCTCGGCCTTCTCCAGCACCTACTGGACTTACGGATCACCCCAGCTGCAGCGCTACAACGGCAGCCCCAGCTATGAATTCGTGGGCGACGCAGCCCCGGGCGTGAGCTCCGGCGCGGCCATGGCGGCAGTGGAAGACATCATGAAGCAGATGCCCCCGGGCATCGGCTACGAGTGGACCGGCGCCTCCTTCCAGGAACGACTCTCGGGATCGCAGGCGCCGGCGCTCTACGCCATTTCCATCCTGTTCGTGTTCCTGTGCCTGGCGGCGCTCTACGAAAGCTGGTCGGTGCCGTTCTCGGTGATCCTGGTGGTGCCGCTGGGCATCGTGGGGGCGCTGATGGGCATCGGCATCCGCGGGCTGTCGAACGACGTGTACTTCCAGGTCGGGCTGCTCACCACCGTGGGGCTCGCCTGCAAGAACGCCATCCTGATCGTGGAATTCGCCACCCAGTTGCAGGCTGCCGGCAAGAGCGTGATCGACGCCACGCTCGAAGCCGTGCGGCTGCGGCTGCGGCCCATCCTGATGACCTCGCTGGCCTTCGGCTTCGGCGTGCTGCCCCTGGCCATCGGCACGGGCGCGGGCGCCGGCGGGCGCCAGGCCATCGGCTCGGCCGTGCTGGGCGGCATGGTGGCCGCCACGGTGCTGGGCATCTTCTTCGTGCCGGTGTTCTTCGTGCTGATCCGCAGCTTCTTTGCCGGTGGCGCCGTACGCGATGCCGGCATCGCTCCGCCCCGACCGGGCCCCGGCGACTCCTCCTCCGGAGCCTCCGCATGATGTGCCTCCCGCTCCTCCCATCGCGCCATGCGCTGCTGGCGTGCGCCGCCGCCACGCTGTTGGCCGGCTGCGCCAATCTGGCGCCGCCCTACGTGCCGCCGGCCCTGCCCGTGCCCGCCACGCTGGACGACCCGGCCGCTGCCGGCGCACCCGCGACCGCATCGGCCGATGCACAGGACGGCGCCCGCCTGCCCGCCTGGGAGTCTTTCATCACCGAACCGCGCCTGCGCGAGGTGGTGGGCCGCGCCCTGGCCGAGAACCGCGACCTGCGCGTGGCCCTGCTCGCCATCGAACGCGCCCGCGCCCAGTACGGCGTGAGCCGTGCCGACCTGCTGCCCACCGTGGC
>JBHIWE010000045.1:0-22541 GCA_041987645.1 Acidovorax sp.
TATCGAAGGCACGCAAAGCTCCAGCTTCTCGTGCGACCTGAAGAAGTGGATGCAGATCGCCGAAGGCTACGAAAAGGGCCAGCACGCCTACCACACCACCATGCCCACCGACGCGCTGGTGCAGCTGCGGGGCGTGATGCTGGAGACCCGCGACTACGGCTTCGAGAAGGTGCGCGCCGAGCAGATCGCCCTGGGCGCCCAGGTGCGCGAGCTGCTCGAATCGCGCGGCCTGCCCAGCGTGGCGGCCGAAGGCTTCAAGGCGCCCGGCGTGGTGGTGAGCTACACCACCGACCCAGGCATCCAGAACGGCTCCAAGTTCGCGGCCGCGGGCCTGCAGACCGCTGCCGGCGTGCCGCTGCAGTGCGGCGAGGGCGCGGACTTCCGCACCTTCCGCATCGGCCTCTTCGGGCTGGAGAAGTGGCACCACGTGGAGCGCACCGTGGGCCATCTGCGCACCGCCCTCGATCAGGTCATCCCCCGCTGACCCTGCAGGGAAAGAGGCCGCGCCTTGGCGCGGCGCCGCCCCGGCGGCTATTCTTTGGGCCATGCCGTTGCAAGCCCCCCGACAGGACCAAGAAGCGCTGCTGCAGCGCGCCAAGCGCCAGGCCACCGGCCTGCTGCTGATGGTGGTGGCGGTGTTCGCCGCCACCTATCTCTTCCCGCGCGGCCTGGCCGTGGACTGCGTTCGCGCCGTGGCCGAGGCCGCCCTGGTCGGCGCGCTGGCCGACTGGTTTGCCGTCTCCGCGCTGTTCCGCCGCATCCCGCTGCCCTGGGTCGGCGGGCACACCGACATCATCGCCCGCAACAAGGACCGCATCGGCGGCAATCTGGCCGAGTTCGTGCGCGGGGAATTCCTCGACGCGCCCTCGCTGGTCAGCATGATCCGCCGGCACGACCCGGCCGACATGCTGGCCCAGTGGCTCACGGCACCGGCCAATGCCGGCCTGCTGGGCCGGCAGGTCGCGCGCCTGGCCGCCGCCGCGCTCGACACCGTGGAAGACACCAAGATCCAGGAACTGCTGGGCCAGGCGGCGCGCGCGCTGCTCGGGCGCATCGACCTCAGCCGGTCCATGGGCGCGGCCCTGGGCGCGCTCACCCAGGGCGGGCGCCACCAGGCGCTGCTCGACGACCTGCTGCTGCGCCTGGGCGGCATGCTGCAGTCGGCCGAGACGCGCGCCTTCATCGCCGACACGCTGGTGCAGTGGATCCGGCGCGAGCACCCGCTGAAGGAAAAGGTGCTGCCCACCGACTGGCTGGGCGCCAAGGGTGCCGGCGCCATCGCCCACGCCATCGAGAGCCTGCTCGAAGAAGTCGCCCAGGACCCGCACCACCAGCTGCGCGACGCGCTGGACACCGCCCTGCAGCGCCTGGTGGACCGGCTGCAGACCGACCCCGACTGGGCCCGGCGCGGCGAGGAGATCCGCGCCTATCTGCAGGACGACCCCAAGCTCGGCGCCTATGTGGCGGAGCTGTGGGGCCGGGTGCGCGAGGCGCTGCGCCGCGACCTGAACGACGAGCATTCCGAGGTCTCGCGCCAGGTGGCCGCCATGGGCCAGTGGCTGGGCATGTCGCTGGCCGGCGATGCGGCGCTGCGCGTGCGCCTGAACGTGCGGCTCGAACTCTGGGCCGCCCAGTGGGCGCCCGATGTGTCGCGCTCGGTGGCCGACCACATCCGCGCCACTGTCGAGCGCTGGGATGCACGCGAGATGGCGCGCCTGGCCGAACTGCACATCGGCCGCGACCTGCAGTACATCCGCATCAACGGCACGGTGGTGGGCGGGCTGGTGGGGCTGATGCTCTTCGCGCTGTCGCACGCCCGGGAGCTGATGGACGCTGCGCGCGCGGTGCTCGCCAGCATCTGACTTCGCTGGAGCAGATGCCAGGCGGCTCGCGCGGCGCTGCGTCAGAACCGCGGCAGGTCCGGGTGCGCGATCTGCCCGCCGCGCACCAGCATCTTTCCGTACTCCGCGCAGCGGTTCAGCGTCGGGATGACCTTGCCCGGGTTGAGCAGGCCGGCCGGGTCGAACGCGGCCTTGAGGGCGAGCATCTGCGCGTTCTCCTCGGTGGAGAACTGGGTGCACATGCTGTTGAGCTTTTCCACGCCCACGCCGTGCTCGCCCGAGACGGTGCCGCCCATGGCCACGCTGGTTTCCAGGATGTCGGCGCCGAAGAGCTCGCAGCGGTGCAGCTCGTCGGGGTCGTTGGCGTCGAAAAGCACCAGCGGGTGCAGGTTGCCGTCGCCGGCGTGGAACACGTTGCAGCAGCGCAGGCGGTATTTCTTCTCCATCTCGGCGATGGCCAGGAGGATGTCGGCCAGGCGCTTGCGCGGGATGGTGGAGTCCAGGCACATGTAGTCGGGGCTGATGCGGCCGCTGGCCGGGAAGGCGTTCTTGCGGCCGCTCCAGAAGCGCAGGCGCTCGGCCTCGTTCTCGCTCACGGTGATGGCGGTGGCGCCGGCCGCGCGCAGCACCTCGCTCATGCGGCCGATCTCTTCCTCCACCTCTTCGGGCGTGCCGTCGCTCTCGCACAGCAGGATGGCTTCGGCCGTGAGGTCGTAGCCGGCCTTGACGAAGTCCTCCACGGCGGCGGTCATGGGCTTGTCCATCATCTCCAGCCCGGCCGGGATGATGCCGGCCGCGATGACGGCGGCCACCGCGTCGCCGGCTTTGCGCACATCGTCGAAGCTGGCCATGATGCAGCGCGCCAGCTGGGGCTTGGGGATGAGGCGCACCGTGGCCTCGGTGGTCACGGCCAGCATGCCTTCGCTGCCGATCACGGCGGTCAGCAGGTCGTAGCCGGGGGTGTCGAGCGCCTCGCTGCCGAATTCCACCGGCTCGCCTTCCACGGTGAAGCCGCGCACGCGCAGCACGTTGTGCACGGTGAGGCCGTATTTCAGGCAGTGCACGCCGCCGGAGTTTTCGGCAATGTTGCCGCCGATGGTGCAGGCGATCTGGCTGGATGGGTCGGGCGCGTAGTAGAGCTGCCAGGGCGCGGCCGCCTCGCTGATGGCCAGGTTGCGCACGCCGCACTGCACGCGAGCGGTGCGGCTGACCGGGTCGATGCCCAGGATGCGGTTGAAGCGCGCCAGCGACAGCGTGACGCCCAGGGCGTGCGGCATGGCCCCGCCTGACAGGCCCGTGCCCGCACCGCGCGCCACCACGGGCACGCCCAGCGCGTGGCAGGTGCGCAGCACGGCCTGCACCTGCGCCTCGGTCTCGGGCAGGCAGACCACCAGCGGGCGCTGGCGGTAGGCGGTGAGGCCGTCGCATTCGTAGGGCGTGGTGTCTTCCGCATGCCAGAGCAGCATATGCGCGGGCAGGTGGGCCGAGAGGGCCTGCACCACCTGCGCCTGCCGGGCGGCGCGTTCGGCGGCGCTGGGGGCGGAGTCAGGGGCGGAAGCGGAGGGAAGGGATACGGCGGCGCTCATGCCCGCCACTGTAGAGGATGGACGCGCGCCGGTGCGTGAGTTTTCTTTCAGCGCCGCGTGAAGGGCGGCATCGCGGGCGCAGGCCGGCGGCATCGGGGCTGCACCAGGGCTGCGGCTTGTGTTTGCTATGGATAGATGAGCGACATGCCCAGGTAGATGGCGGGCTGTGGCCTGATTCCTTCAGTAATTGAGAGGGGCTTACACCGGCCCGGGGCTCACCGGCCGGTCGCGGCCCTCCAGCAGCCACAGGCGGCGGGTGGCGCGGGTGAGGGCCACGTAGAGCATGTTGCGCTCGCGGTAGGCCTCCTGCGGGGCGGCGGTGCGCGGAAAGCGCCCGCGCTCGACCAGCGGCACGGCGACGTGCTCGTATTCGTGGCCCTTGCAGCGCTCCACCGTCAGCAGCTGCAGGCTGGGCGCCTCGTTCTGGCGGTGCTGGCGAATGCTGGACTGCACCATGAGCGCGAGCTGGCCCAGGAATTCATCCACGCTCAGGCCCGCGCAGATGCGCGAGAGCGCCTGCAGGCTGTCCAGGCACTGGCGCAGTTCCTCGGGGCTGATGGATGCCTCGGTGAAAAACCGGTGCAGCAGCGGGTGGCGGCAGAGCCGGCCGGCGTCGGCGCAGACTTCGGGCGGTAGCGCCAGCCAGGCCTCGCAGGCGCCGGAGGCCACGGGCGCGTTCGGGTCGAAGCTGGCGCGCAGCAGGAAGCCGCGCATGCGTTCCTGCTGGGCCAGCAGCTCGGCAGCCACGGCGCGGGTGTCCACCTCGGCGGCGGAGGTCTGCGCCAGCGCCTGCAGGTCGAAGAGGCCGTTGGCCAGCCGGTCGGCGTCGGGCCGGCTGGCGCGGCGCACGTAGCGCAGCAGGCCTTCGATGGCGCTGCTGAGAATGCCCTGGGTGAGCCGCACCTGGCTGCCGCAGCCCGGCAGGGCCCAGAAGAGCGCCAGCACCAGCGCGATCTCGCGGCGCTGGTAGAAGCGCTTGAGGCCCTTGCAGGCGTAGTGCACGCCCTCGTGGGCGAAGCGCCATTCCAGCAGCACCGAATCTTCCGGCGAGCGCAGCACGACGTGCAGGCAGGGCGCCGTACCGTTCGCGGCGGGCGGTTCGCGCCGCACGGCCTGGTGGATGGCCAGCAGCTGTTGGGCGCAGTCTTCGTCGCTTGCATACGAGAGCCGCTCGAAGCGCGCCGGCTTGGTGGCGTAGTGCGCGGCGAAGTCCACGCCGAAGAGCGGGTTGAGCCCGTCGCAGATGGCCGGTCCGAAGCGGTAGGTGGTGTTGAGCGTCAGCACCTCGGGCGGCTCGGGCAGCTGCTGGCGGATGCGCTCCAGCCCGTCGCCGAAGACGGAGAAGGCGCCGGGCAGGATGTGCTGGTTGAAGTCGCCCGCGCCCACGAAGACGCCATTGCCGCCGGCCACCAGGTGGCGCAGCACCAGCATGGCGGCCTCGTCCAGATCCTGCAGCTCGTCGAACAGCACCGCGTCGTAGCGGCCCTGCAGCGGGGCGTAGGCGTCGCCGAAGTCCAGCTCCCCGAGCTGACGGGCGATCTCGTAGGTGCAGTCGCCCGGGGCGTAGAAGAGGGGCTCGTCGTCCGGGCCCCGGCGCAGGCGCTCGTACTGGCGCAGCAGCAGGTAGAGGCCGTAGTCCAGCGCCTGCTCGCGGCAGTAGGCGGCGGCGCTCAGGCCATCGCGGGCGATGCCCTGCTGCAGCAGCCGCTGCTTGGCCAGGGCCTCGAAGTCGGTGAAGGCCTGCACGTCGAGCTCGCGCGCCAGGAAGTCCGCCGCCTCGGGCGGTGCGTCGGCCTGCTGCTGCAGCGCGGCGTGGGCCTGGCGGATCAGCAGATTGCGCTCCAGCGGCTCGGTCAGGCGCTGCACGGGCAGGCCCTGCGCTTCCAGCAGGCCGGCGCAGAGCTGGTCCACCGTCATGATCTGCACTTCGCGCGCGTCGGAGGGCATGAAGCGCGCCAGCCGGTCGTGGATGGCGGCGAGGCCCGCGTCGGAATAGGCCAGCATCAGCACGCGGCGCGCCCCCCGGGTCTGCACCAGGTCGGCGGCCTTGATCGCGAGCGTGGTGGTCTTGCCCGTGCCCGCCAGGGCGCTGATGAGCACCGTGCGCGCCGTGGCGTTGAGCACGGCGTTCTGCTCCAGCGTGGGGTAGCGCTTCTTGAAGGCGGCGGCGGCTGCGGCGGGGGCGTCGTGGAGGGGCTGGGCCATGGGCGATGAGAGGGAGAGGGTTCCGCTATTTTTTTAATAGCAGCTGGCGCAGGCGGGGTGAGCGCTGCCGCCGAAAGTGGCAGCAAGGGGCTGCCGGAGGCCCGGTCAGTTCATCGCCCGCTGCAGCCATTCGGCGAAGGCCGCGCATTCCCAGCGGTCCATGGTGCCGGTGCGCCAGCACAGGTAGTGCGCATGCGGGCTGGGCGCCTGCACGTCGAAGAGGCGCACCAGCGTGCCCTGGTCCAGCCAGGGGGCGCCCAGCTTCAGGCGCACCAGCGCCACGCCCATGCCGGCGGCGGCGGCATCGCACATCAGGCCGATGTCGTTGAACTGCGAGCCTTCGCTGGGCGCGGGCCAGTCCAGACCGCAGGCGGCGAACCAGGTCCGCCAGGGCTCCAGCGGGCTGCGCAGCAGCGGGGTGCCTTCCAGGTCCTCGGGCCGCTCGAAGGGGCCGTGCTCGCGCAGGAAGGCGGGCGAGGCCAGCGGCGTGACCATGTCGCGTGCGATCTCCACATGCTCCATGTCGGCGTAGTGGCCGGGGCCGAAGCGCACGACCAGGTCGGCGTCCTCGGCCACCACGTCCAGCAGCGGGATGGACACCTGCAGGGCCAGGTCGATCTCGGGATAGACCTCGGTGAACTGCCGCAGCCGCGGAATCAGGATGGCGCGCGCGAACGTGGGCGTGACGGCCAGCTTGAGCCGGCGCTTACCCGGCGTGGCGTCGCTGCCCGGAAAGCGCTGCAGCGCGCTCAGGCCCTCGCGCACCTGGGCCAGGTAGGCGCTGCCTTCGGTGGTGAGGGAAAAGTCCGCCCGCCCGAAGAGCCGCGTGCCCAGGATCTGTTCGAGCTGCTTGACGCGGTGGCTCACCGCGCTGGGCGTCACGCACAGCTCCTCGGCCGACTGCGTCACGCTGCGCAGCCGGGCCAGCGCCTCGAAGGTGACCAGGCACTGGATGGGCGGGATGCGCCGGGCGCCGCTGGCCCAGCCGGCGGCAGCGCCGTCCTGGCCGCGTGTGGAGAAGGCGTCCTTCGGGGTGCTGCTGCCGGTGGCCATGGCGGGGGCTTCAGCGGAAGACGACGGTCTTGTGGCCGTTGAGCAGCACGCGGCGCTCGGTGTGCCACTTGACGGCGCGGGCCAGCACCTGGCTTTCGGTGTCGCGGCCGCGGGCCGTGAGGTCTTCCACCGTGTCGGTGTGGTCGGCTCGGGCCACGTCCTGTTCGATGATCGGGCCTTCGTCGAGGTCGGCCGTCACATAGTGGGCGGTGGCGCCGATCAGCTTCACGCCGCGGTCGTGCGCCTGGTAGTAGGGCTTGGCGCCCTTGAAGCTGGGCAGGAAGCTGTGGTGGATGTTGATGGCCCGGCCTTCGAGCTTGCGGCACAGGTCGTCCGACAGCACCTGCATGTAGCGCGCCAGCACCACCAGCTCGGCGCCTTCCTGCTGGATGATCTCGAACTGCCGGGCCTCGGCCTGGGCCTTGTTGTCCTTGGTGACCGGGATGTGGTGGAAGGGCACGTTGTAGCTGGCCGCGAGCTGGTAGAAGTCGCGGTGGTTGCTGATGATGGCCGCGATGTGGACCGGCAGCAGGCCCGACTTCCAGCGGAACAGCAGGTCGTTCAGGCAGTGGCCTTCGCGGCTGACCATGATGACGGTGCGCACAGGCTCGCTGGCCGCGTGCAGGTGCCAGCGCATCTGGTGCGGCGCGGCGAAGGCGGCCAGGCGCTCGCGCAGCGTGGCCTGGTCGTGCGTGGCGCAGGCGAACTGCAGGCGCATGAAAAACAGGCCGGTGTCGTGGTCGTTGTATTGCGCGGCCTCTTCGATGTTGCCGTCCTGTTCCAGCAAAAAACCGGAAACGGCATGCACCAGCCCCAGTCGATCGGGGCAGGACAGAGTGAGAATGTAGGCTTGGGTCATAGCCGGGCGATTGTCGCAGCACCGCAGCGCGGGTGCCGCGCTGGCGGGTCTACGCAACGAGGAAATCAATGGACAGCAAGGGCTCGGGCCCGAAGGGCTCTGCATGGCGCAGGGCCTTCTTATCTTTGGTCGCTGGCATCTTGGGGGTGCTGGCAGGCGAAGCCGCGCTTCATGCCTGGGCGAGCGGTGCGCCGCAGCTCGCGTTCCTGCACGGTGCCGGCGGTCTGCTGTGCGTGGGGCTGTGGGCCGCGCTGGCAGGCTGGCTGCTGCTGCGTTTGCGGCGCGGCGAGGCCCTCCGGCAGGCCACCCAGCGCGAGCACGACCAGCTCGCACGGCATTTGCCGGTAGGCATGGCGCACATCGCGCTGGGCGGGCGCCTGCTGTGGATGAACGCCTGCCTGCGCCAGTGGCTGGGCCTGCCCCGAGACGGCGCCGTGCCGGAGGGCTTCGATTTCCACGCACTGGTGCAGCCGGTGGAGCCGCAGGCCGTGGCGGGACTGACCGAACGCCTGCGCTCGGGCACCGTGGACAACGACGTGGCCCAGTACCGCCTGCGCCGGGCGCCGGGCGCCCAGGGCGACGATGGCGATGATGACGACGAGGCCGGAATCCCCCTGCTGGGCACGACCTGCCTGATCCCCGCCACCGACGACGCGCCCGAGCACCTGCTCTGCGTGCTGCAGGACCTGACCGACACCCGCGCCACCCGCCGCGCGCTGGAGCGCAGCGAGGCGCGGCTGCAGCAGGCGCTCGACGGCGGCGGCATCGGCGTGTGGGATTGGGACCTGCGCCGGCGCCGGCTCGATTTCGCTGGCGGGGTGGAGCGGTTGCTGCGCTACGAGGGCGACGATTTCGCGCACGACTTCCACCTGCTGTCCCGCGTGCTGCGGGTTGATCGACCGCGCCTGCTGGTCGCGGCCCGCCATGCGCTGGCGTCGGACGGCCCGTTTTCCGAAAGCTTGCGGCTGCGCTGCTTTGACGGGCGATACCGCTGGTTCCGCGCCCATGGCCGGCGCCAGCTCGACGCCCAGGGCCGGCCCCGCCGCCTGCTGGGCACCCTGGCCGACGAGGACGAGCAGCGCCGCGACGAGGAGCGGCATCGCCTGGCCATCGCCGTGGTGGACAACACCGTCGAGGGCGTGGTCGTGACCGATGCGCAGAGCCGTATCCTCTGGGTCAATTCCGCCTTCACCCGGCTGCTGGGCTACACCGAGGACGAACTGCTGGGCCAGACGCCGCGCATCTTCAAGTCCGGCCGGCACGACCGCGCCTTCTATGCCGAGATGTGGGGGCGCCTGGGCCGTTCGGGCCACTGGCAGGGCGAGATCTGGAACCGGCGCAAGAACGGCGAAGTGTTCCCCGAGCACATGTCGCTGTCGGCCGTGCGCGATGCGGCGGGCCAGACCACCCACTACGTCTGCGTGTTCACCGACATCACCGAAGAGAAAGCCCAGTACCAGCGGCTGGAATTCCTTGCGCACAACGACCCTCTTACCACCCTGGTCAACCGCAGCCACTTCGCGGAGCGCCTGGAGGAGGCCGTGCAGGCCGCACGACCGAGCGGAGAGCAGATGGCCGTGCTGTTGCTCAACCTCGAACGCTTCAAGGACGTGAACGACAGCTACGGCCATGCCGTGGGCGATCAGGTGCTGCAGCACATCGCCCGGAAGGTCCAGTTGGCCATGGGGGCGGACGCGTTGGTGGGCCGCATGGGCGGCGACGAGCTCGGCGTGCTGGCGCGCCACCTGGCTCGGCCCGAGGACGCCGGCACCATCGCCCAGACCATGATCGCGGCTGCCGCCGAGCCCTGGCGCTCGCCCGAGGGCTTCGAGGTGGTGGCTGGAGCCAGTGTGGGGATCAGCCTCTTTCCCACGCACGGCACCACAGCGCAGGCGCTGCTGCAGGGCGCGCATGCGGCCGTGCATGGCGCCAAGGCGCACGGCCGCGGCGCCTGGTGCTTCTTCGACGAGGGACTGCGGGCCGCGGCGCGCGAACGGCTGGCGCTCGAGGCCCGGCTGCGCCTGGCGATGGCCGAAGGCCACCTCCAGATGCATTACCAACCACAGGTGGACATCGCCAGCGGCCGCATCGTCGGCGCCGAGGCGCTGGTGCGCTGGACCGACCCGGTCGAAGGCCCGATCGCGCCCACGCGCTTCATCCCCGTGGCCGAACGCACCGGTCTCATCGGGCCGCTGGGCGACTGGGTGACTGCGGAGGTGTGCCGACAGGGACGGATCTGGCTCGATGCGGGTCTTCTGCCGGGCACGCTGGCGATCAACCTATCGCCCCGGCAGTTCCATCTGAGCGACCTGGTCGCGGGCCTGGCCGGCGCGCTGCACGCCAGCGGCTTTCCGGCCGACCGGCTGGAACTGGAGATCACCGAGGGCGCCCTGGCCGAGCGCCCGGAAGAGGCGCGCCAGCTGCTGCTGCGCCTGCGCGAGCTGGGCGTGCGGCTGGCGGTGGACGACTTCGGCACCGGCTATTCGTCGCTGGCGCACCTCAAGCGCTTCCCCATCGACGTCCTCAAGATCGACCGCAGCTTCATCCGCGACCTGCCCCAGAGCACCGACGATATGGCCATCTGCGCCGCCATCATCGCCATGGGCCACAGCCTGGGGCTGTCAGTGCTGGCCGAGGGGGTGGAAACGGAGGATCAGCGCGTTTTTCTGCATGCGCGCGGCTGCGACAGCTTTCAGGGCTACCTCTGCTCCCGGCCGCTGCCGGCCGAGGAATTCAGCGAGCTGCTGCGCGGGCAGGCACCAGCTCGCTGAGCCCCGCAGGCAGCGGGGTTGGTTTGCTATGGAGTTGATAGCTAACTGCCCTGGCAATCAAAGGGCGGGGGCCGGTTATGTCACCCGGCCCCATGCTGCGGCGCTCAGACTTCGGTGACGAAGCGCTCGCGCGGGCGGCGCACCTTGGGCAGATTCACCAGCCAGTCCTGTTCGGCCAGTCGGTAGCCCAGCGGCAGCACAGCCACGCTGCGCAGGTGCCGCGCGCGCAGGCCCAGGATCTCGTCCAGCGCGTTCGGATCGAACCCTTCCATCGGCGTGCTGTCCACGCCTTCGTAGGCCGCAGCCATCAGGGCTGCAGACAAGGCGATGTAGGCCTGGCGTGCGGCGTGCTCGAAGTTCACTTCCGCATCGCGCTGCGGGTAGGCGTTGAGCAGCTGCTGGCGGTAGTTCTCCCAGCCTTCGTTGGTGAAGCCACGCACTTCGTTCGTGTAGTCGAACATGGTGTTGATGCGCTCGGCCGTGTAGTTGTCCCAGGCAGCGAAGACCAGCAGGTGCGAGCTGTCCACGATCTGGCCCTGGTTCCAGGCGATGGGCTGAATGCGGGCGCGCACGGCCGGGTCGGTCACCACCAGCAGCTCGAAGGGCTGCAGACCGCTGGAAGTGGGGGCCAGACGGGCGGCCTCGATGATGCGCTCCAGCTTGTCGGCCGGCACCTTGCGGGTCGGGTCCATCTTCTTGGTGGCATAGCGCCAGTTCAGGCGCTCGATCAGCGAAGAGGCATCGGTGGTGTGCGTATCGGACATGGAGAGAGCTTTCTGAATCTTGTAAGGGCCTGAGAATGTAGGGGCTCCACGTCGTCTTGCCAGTGGCGCCTGGAACAACACTGCGTTGCATGGGGAGAACCAATGCCCCGCTTGCGCTGCCGCAAGGACTCTGCTTCGCCGTCCCTGCCGCATGGATGGGCTTGGACTTCGGGGCTATCCGTGGTGCGGGCCCGGGTGTAAAAAGAGCGCCCGCTGCCCTGCCGGGCAGCCTTGCGCAATAGGGCCTCCCGACATGCAACGCGACCTCCATCCCGACCTTCACATCCCGGCGCAGCCCACCGACACGCCGCAGCCCATCAGCCTGGACGTGCTGCGCGAGAAATATCTGAAGAATGGCGAGCCCGACGCCGAAGCGCTTTTCGCCCGCGTGGCGCGGGCGCTGGCCAGCGTGGAGCCGGCGGAGCAGCGCGCCCGTCACGAGGCGCTGTTCCTCGCCAACCTGCGCGCCGGCGCCATCGGTGCGGGCCGCATCATGAGCGCCGCGGGCACCGATATCCAGGCCACGCTCATCAACTGCTTCGTGCAGCCCGTGGGAGACTGCATCCAGGGCGTGGACGACGGCGGCTACCCCGGCATCTACGAAGCCCTGCGCGAGGCCGCCGAAACCATGCGGCGCGGCGGCGGCGTGGGCTACGACTTCTCGCGCATCCGCCCGCGCGGCGCCATCGTCAAGGGCACGGCCTCGCAGGCCTCGGGCCCGTGCAGCTACATCAACGTGTTCGACCAGTCGTGTTCCACGGTCGAGAGCGCGGGCGCGCGGCGCGGCGCGCAGATGGGAGTGCTGCGCATCGACCACCCCGACGTGCTGGACTTCATCACCGCCAAGCGCACGCCGGGCCGCTGGAACAACTTCAACGTCTCGGTCGGCGTGCCCGGCGCGTTCATGGCCGCCGTGGAGGCGGGCGGCGACTGGGAACTCGTCCACCGCGCCGAACCCGGCGCGGCGCTGCAGGCCCAGGGCGCCCGGCGCCGCGCCGACGGCCTCTGGGTGTACCGCACCGTGTCCGCCCGCGAGCTGTGGGACACCATCATGCAGTCGGCCTACGACTTCGCCGAGCCGGGCATTTTGTTCCTGGACCACATCAACGAAGACAACAACCTGCGCTATTGCGAAGACATCGCGGCGACCAACCCTTGTGGCGAACAGCCCCTGCCTTCCTACGGCTGCTGCGACCTCGGCCCCATCATCCTCACGCGCTTCGTGCGCCAGCCCTTCGGCCTGCAGGGCGGCGAGCCGGCCTTCGACTTCGGCGCCTTCGAGGCCGCCGTCGCCACGCAGGTGCGGGCGCTGGACAACGTGCTCGACCTCACCTTCTGGCCGCTGCCGCAGCAGCGCGAGGAATCCAGCGCCAAGCGGCGCATCGGCGTGGGCTTCACCGGCATGGGCAACACCCTGGCCATGCTGCGGCTGCGCTACGACCGGCCCGAGGGCCGCGCCATGGCCGTGCGCATCGCCCGCCATCTGCGCGATGCGGCCTACCGCGCGTCGGTGGCGCTGGCGCAGGAAAAGGGTGCCTTCCCCCGCTTCGATGCCGACGGCTACCTGGAAGAAGGCACCTTCGCCAGCCGGCTGCCGGCCGACATCCAGGCGCTGATCCGCCAGCACGGCATCCGCAACAGCCACCTGCTGTCCATCGCGCCCACCGGCACGGTGAGCCTGGCTTTCGCCGACAACGCCTCCAACGGCATCGAGCCGCCGTTCTCGTGGACCTACACCCGCCGCAAGCGAGAGGCCGATGGCAGCACCAGCGAATACGCGGTGGAAGACCACGCCTGGCGGCTCTACCGCCTGCTGGGCGGCGACGTGGACCGGCTGCCGGACTACTTCGTCTCGGCGCTGGAGATGCCGGCGGCCGACCACATCGCCATGATGCAGGCCGTGCAGCCCTATGTGGACACGGCCATCTCCAAGACGGTGAACGTGGCGGCGGACTACCCGTACGAAGACTTCAAGAGCCTCTACCGCCAGGCCTGGCAGGCGGGCCTGAAGGGGCTGGCCACCTACCGGCCCAACACCATCCTGGGATCGGTGCTGGAGGTCACGGCGCCCACAGCGCCCGCTGCTGTGCCTGCGCCGCCGCCTCCTGCCGAAGCTATGGCGGCGCCCGTGGACCCGATGCGCGCCGTGATCGAAAGCCGGCCCAAGGGCGGTCTTTCCGCCGTGGCCGAAAAGCTCGAATACTGGACGCAGGAAGGCCACAAGACGCTCTACCTCGTCGTCTCCTTCCTCCCCGTTCCCGACGGGCGCGGCGGCACGGTGGACCGGGCCATCGAGTTCTTCATGCCCGTGGGGCAGAGCGGCGAATCGCAGCAGTGGATCACATCCAGCATGCGCCTGCTGTCGCTGGCCGCGCGCGGCGGTTTCCTGGAGCGGGCGTTGTCCGACATGCGCAAGGTCGCCTGGGACCGCGGCCCCGTGCGCCTGGGCACCCACCGCAAGGACGACGGCACGCCCGTGCCGCTCTGGCACGAATCGGAAGTCGCCGCCATGGCCTATGCCATCCAGAATATCCTGGCGCGGCGCGCCGACCAGCCCATGCAGCAGCAGGTGCTGCCGCTGGACGAGCCGCCCCTGTCCACCGGCATGCCGCCCGCCATGGCCGGCAAGAAATGCAGCGAATGCGGGGCCCATGCCGTGATCCGCAAGGACGGCTGCGACTACTGCACGCAGTGCGGCCACCTGGGGAGCTGCGGCTGATGGATCGGAAGGTGATGGAAAAGGGCGAGGCGCCAGCGGCGGTGCTGACGGCCGAGACTGGCGACGGCGCAGCCCTGATGGCCCTGCTGCAAAAGCGCCAGACCCTGCTGCCCAAGCGCCTGGGCCCGCCCGGACCCGACGCCGCGCAGCTCGCGGCCATCGTCGCCGCGGCCGGGCAGTCGCCCGACCATGGCCGCCTGCAGCCCTGGCGCCTGGTGCTGGTGCCCTGGGACGCCCGCCCGGCGCTGGCCGAAGCCTTCGCCCAGGCGCTGATCGAGCGGGATGCCCAAGCGCTGCCCGAGCAGATCGAACAGGCCCGCGACAAGGCCTACCGGTCGCCCGTACTCCTTCTGGCTGTGGTGGATCTGGCGCGTGGCGATGCGGCCATTCCCGCCGCCGAGCGCATCGTGGCGGCCGGCTGCGCGCTGCAGAACATGCTGCTGATGGCGACGTCGCTGGGTTTCGGCTCGGCGCTCACCAGCGGCAAGGCGCTGCATTCCGGCGCGGTGCGGCAGTTGTTCGCGCTCGCCGATGGCGAGGAGCCGCTGTGTTTCCTGAGTGTGGGCGGTGCCGCCGCCCCGAAGGCGGCGCGTCAGCGCCCCGGGCCCGAGGCCTATCTTTCGACGCTGGCCGTGCCGGGGGCGAAGCAGGGTGCCTGAGGCACCCCTGCGTGCCGGCGCATTGGTTTCGGTTCAGTGGATGACGACCGGGTTCTGCGCCAGGCCCACGTAGCCGTCGAGCGTGTCGTCCACCTCTTCCTGGGTGGGCGTGTCGCGCTGCCACGCGAGGATCTGCTCCTGGAACATCTCGGCCCAGGAGCCGTCCAGATAGACCTCCTTGCCCGAGCGCTTGTCCACGATCTCGAAACCGTGGCGGGCGAGCTGGGGCACGAGGGCAGAGGCAGCGGGGGTATCTGCCTGGGCGTCGGCGGCGTCCGGTTGCATGTGGACCACCACGAAGGATTCAGAGTCGTAGAGCATGTGCATGGCGTTCCCCCTGTCAGTGCATTGCATTCACGAGGGCCGTTCGCACCGAAGGCTTCGGACGGCGGCTCTCGCACCACTCAGATGGCAGCCCCGGTGCGGACTTCAAGACGCCTGCACCGGGAGTGCTGCTGGAACACAGTATTTCACGGATTGGCGCGGGTTTCGGGCTCGCGGGGGATTGGCCTTGCACGAATCGGCGCGGTGTCCCACAGCTGTGTGAGTGCAGACGCACAAAGGGGCTGTTCGATGCGCTGGCGCTGGCGGGTTCTCAGAACGTGTTCACCTTCTCAGGGCGTCTCGTGCCCGCTCAGCGCCAGGTCGGCGAAGTCGCCATTGGCCTGGGTGATGCGGATGCGTACCGGCAGGTAGCCCAGTCCGGTGCCCAGCCACAGGTCGGCCTGCTGGTCGCGGTCCTTGTCGGCGCGGGGCAGGCGCTGCAGCTTCAGCGCGGGCGTGGGGCCGGCGGGCAGGTTCAGCGTTTCGGTGCCTTCGACGGTGAAGCTCCAGCGGTCGGCCGAGCGCGCGCCGACCGTGGTCAGCGTGATGCGCGTGCCGGGCGGATAGCGCTCGGGCGCGGCCGCCAGCAGCGCGCCCAGCTGGATGAACACGCTCAGCCGGTCCTGCGCGCCGGGGCCGATGGGGCTGTCAGGCGTGTTGGCGCTGAAGGTGGCCAGGTTGCGGTCGTAGTCGAAATGCGCGGCCTGCTCGGCCCGGGCGCGGTCGCCGAAGCGCACCGGCTGCAGCCCTTGCGCGGTGATGCGGCCAGTGCTGGTTTGCGAGCGCGAGCCCAGCAGGAAGGCCTTGACCTCCTGCCTCGCCTCGTAGGTGGCGCCCAGGTTGCGCCAGAGCAGTTCGGCGCTGGCGTTGTAGTGGAAGCGCTTGGCTTCGCCGGTCACATCGAAGCTCAGGCGGGCCGAAGGCGGTAGCCGCACCGGGGCTGCCGAAGCATCGACCGGCGGCGTGCCGCTGCCCGGGGACTGGATGGTGACGCCGGCCTGGGTGTCGGTGGTGGCAGGAGCCGTGGGCGCAGGGGCATTGGCAGCCGGGGCCCTGGATGCCGCCGTGGGCGGGGCGGAAGTGGGGGCGCTGGCGGTGTCTGCCGGAGCGGGTGCCTGGGCTACGGCGGCGGAGGCATCCTGCTGCGGTGCGGTGGCTGGTGCTGCTGCCGCAGCCGAATCCGCTGGCGCGGCGGCATCGTCCGGCGCGGGCGGAGGGGATGCTGCATCGGCCGTGGCGGCCGGCTCAGGTGCCGGCATCGCAGCGGGCGCGGTGGGTGCGGTGGGGGCTTCAGCCGGCGCGGGCTCCGGTTCCGGCGCGGGTACTTCGGCCGGCGGGGGTGCGGGGGCCGGCTTGGGGGGCGGGCGGTGGCGTGGCTTGGGCTTGGGGGGCGGCGGTGGCGCCGGGACTGGCGCTGGCGCGGCCACGGCGACAGGTTCAGGCGCGGGCGGCTCCACCAAGCGCGTCTGGAATGCCAGCTGATGCTGCGGCTTGTCGCTCGCCGCGGTGCCGCCCAGCGGCAGCTGCCTGATCACCAGCAGGTGCAGCGCCAGCACGGCGCAGGCGAGGACGAGCAGCACGCGGCGCGGCATCGGAGGCGGTCCTGGCCGGGCCGCTCAGCGCGGCGCCGCCGCTGCGGGGGCCCGGGCGGCGGCGGCGTCGGCCTGGCCCAGGTCGCGCGAGAGGCGCTCTGCGGCCTCGCGCAGCGGCGCTTCCACGGCGCCGCCCCAGGCGGGATCGAAGGTGGCGACGGAGCCCAGCGTGGTGATGCCCAGCGCCAGATGGCCGTCGGCATCGAACACCGGCGCGCAGAAGGCCACGATGCCGGGCAGCAGCGTGTCCACCACCCGGGCGCAGCCGCGCTCGCGCACTTCGCGCAGCAGGGCGTCCACGCCGGCAGCGTCGGCGGGCAGGTCGGTGCGGCGCAGGCGGGCGGCGTGCTGCAGCTCTTCCTGCACCAGCGTCGCAGTGACCTCGCGCGGCAGGTAGGCCGCAAAGCAGCGGCCGGTGGCGGAGGCCAGCAGCGGCATCACGTCGCCCAGCCGCAGGTTGGCGGTGACGGCCTGGGGCGATTCCTCCCAGTGCACGATGGTCGGCCCGCGGTTGCCCCACACGGCCAGCGCCAGGGTGTGGCCCACGGTCTCCATCAGCGCGGGCATGCGTTCGCGGGCCAGCTTCATGGCGTCCAGCCGCGCCAGCGAGGCTAGGCCCAGCTTGAGCGCGGCGGGGCCCAGGTCGTAGCGGGCGGTGCGCGCGTCCTGCACCACCAGGCCCAGCCGCTGGAAGCTCACCAGATAGCGGTGCGCCTTGGCCGCGCTCATGCCGGCGGCGGCGGCCAGGTCTTTGAGCATGAGCGGCCCGCGCGAACGGGTCAGCCCGTCCAGCAGCGCGAACCCCACTTCCACCGACTGGATGCCGGCCCGTTCCTTATCCATCTGCACTAGAATTTGTGAGTTCTGTTTAGGTAAATCAATTCACCCATTCGTAATTCGCGTAGGGCGGGCTGCCCGAACGAAGACCGGAGACAAGGAGCACGCAGCGATGAAACTCGCCACCTACAAGGATGGTTCCCGCGACGGCCAGTTGGTGGTCGTCTCTCGCGATCTGGGTTCGGCCCATTATGCGACCGGCATCGCCAGCCGCCTGCAGCAGGTGCTGGACGATTGGAACTTCCTCGCGCCGCAGCTGCAGGACCTGTACGACCAGCTCAACGCCGGCCGCGCCCGCCACGCCTTTCCTTTCGACCCGGCCCAGTGCATGGCACCGCTGCCGCGCGCCTACCAGTGGGCCGACGGCTCGGCCTACCTCAACCACGTCGAACTGGTGCGCAAGGCGCGCAACTCCGAAGTGCCCGAGAGCTTCTACACCGACCCGCTCATGTACCAGGGCGGCAGCGACGACTTTCTGGGCCCCTGCGACGACGTGGTCGTGCCCAGCGAGGCCATGGGCATCGACTTCGAGGCCGAGATCGCCGTCATCACCGGCGACGTGAAGATGGGCACGAGCCCCGAACAGGCGCTGGACGGCATCCGCCTGGTGACCATCGCCAACGACGTCTCCCTGCGCAACCTGATCCCGGCCGAGCTCGCCAAGGGCTTCGGCTTCTTCCAGTCCAAGCCGGCCACGGCCTTCGCGCCGGTCGCCATCACGCCCGACGAGCTGGGCGCGGCCTGGCAGGGCGGGCGCCTGCATCTCACGCTCGAATCCACCTGGAACGGCCGCAAGGTCGGCATGTGCGACGCGGGGCCTGAGATGACCTTCCACTTTGGCCAGCTCATCGCCCACATTGCCAAGACGCGCAACGTGCGCGCCGGCTCCATCGTGGGCAGCGGCACCGTCAGCAACCAGGGCGTGGAGAAGAACGGCCGCATGGAATGGCCCAAGGGCTACAGCTGCATCGCCGAAAAGCGCTGCATCGAGACCATCCAGAACGGCCAGCCCGCCACCGAATTCATGAAGTTCGGCGACACCATCCGCATCGAGATGAAGAACGCCGCCGGCCAGAGCCTGTTCGGCGCCATCGACCAGACCATCGCCAGCCTGACGGAGTGACCCCCATGACATCGCCGTTGCCCGCCGCCCTGCGCCGGATCTTCGTCGCCGGGCTGCTGGCCCTGGCATGGCCCGCGCTCGTGCCGGCCCAGGTGGCGGGGCCTTCCCCTGCCGAACCGCCCGCGGCCACTGCCCCGACCCCCGCGCCACGCAGCGCGGACTGCCCGCCGCTGCCCCGGCCGCTCGATCCGCGCACCGTGCCCCAGGCGCTGCGCCGCGCCCACGACCGGGGCCTGCTCTGGCGCGTGGAGCAGGGCGGCCACACCAGCTGGCTCTACGGCACCGTCCATGCGGCCCGGCGCGACTGGATGCTGCCCGGCCCCACCGTGCTCGCGGCCGTCAGGGCCAGCGACCGCGTGGCGCTGGAGCTGGACCTGATGGACCCGGCGGTGATGCAGGCGCTGCAGGCCGCCATGCGCAACCCCGCCGATGCGCCGCCGCTGCCGCCCGATCTGGCCCGGCGCCTGGCCGCGCAGCGCGAAGCCGCCTGTGTCGATCCCTTGATGGCGCAGCTGAGGCCGGAAGTGCAGGTGAGCTCGCTGCTGGCCCTCTCGGCCCGGCGCGACGGGTTCGATCCGGCCTACGGCATCGACCTGGTACTGGACGGCCTGGCCCACGGCCTGCGCAAGCCCGTGCTGTCGCTGGAGTCGCCCGAGCAGCAAATGCGCCTGCTGGCCTCCGACGATCCACAGGAAACGGCGGCCGACGTCGCAGCCGGGCTGGCCCAGCTGGAAAGCCACGCAGCGGGCGATGCCCTCGCCACCCTGGCCACGGCCTGGTCCGACGGCCGCGCCGCCCTGCTGGAGACCTACCCTGGCTGGTGCGCCTGCATGAAGACGCCCGCCGAACGCAAGGCCTTCGACCAGTTGGTGGCTGGCCGCAATCCGGGCATGGCCCGTGCCATCGAGGCCCAGCACCGCGCTGGCCACAGCGTGTTCGCCGCCGTGGGTGCGCTGCACCTGGTCGGCCCGCAGGGGCTGCCGGCGCTGCTGGCCGACCAGGGCTTCAATGTGGAGCGTGTGCCATTCCCGTCCGCCACACCGGCCGATTGATTTCTTGCCCAAAGTGCTTGTAGCCCTTTAAAGAAAAGCGCCAGCAGCTATCAAAGAAATAGCGCGGCGCGCCTTCCCTCCCGCCTGCAACCCAGGAGACAAACACCATGCAGCGCAGACAGCTCCTCCAGAACGCCATCGCCCTCGCGGGCGCCGCCGCGGCCACGCCCGCCGCCTTCGCCCAGCCCGGCTACCCCAGCCAGCAGCTCATCCGCTGGATCGTGCCGTACCCGGCCGGCGGCGGCACCGACGTGCTGGCCCGCACCATGGCCGAGGCGCTGCGCGTGCCGCTGGGCCAGCAGATCGTGGTGGACAACCGCCCGGGCGCCTCCACCAACATCGGCGCGCAGCTGGTCGCCACCGCCAGGCCCGACGGCTACACGCTCATGTCGGCCGACAACGCCCTCCTGGCCTTTAACGAGCACCTCTTCAGCAAGCTGCCTTTCAGCCCCGAGAAAGACTTCAGCTACGTCGGCGGCCTCTCGCGCTTTCCGCTCGCATTGGTGGTCAACCCGGCCTTCGAGGCGCGCAACTTCGCGCAATTTTTGGCCTACGCCCGCGCCAATCCGGGCAAGCTCAACTACGCCTCGCCCGGCAACGGCTCGCCCCACCACCTGGCGATGGAGATGTTCAAGAACCGCACCAAGACCTTCCTCACCCACATCCCCTACCGCGGCGCGGCCCCGGCGCTGCAGGACGTGATGGGCGGGCAGGTGCCGTGCATGTTCCTGGACCTGGCGGCCGGCCTGCCGGTGATCCAGTCGGGCAAGGTGCGGGTGCTCGCCATCGGCTCCAGCCGCCGCGCCGCCAGCCTGCCCGATGTGCCCACGCTGGCCGAGGTGGGCGTGGCCGATGCCGAGGTCTATGCCTTCCAGGGCGTGCTCGGCCCGGCGGGTCTGCCGCCGGCTATCGTCGGCCAGCTCAATGCCGAGATCAACAAGGCCCTGGCCACGCCCGCCGTGGCCCAGCGCCTGCAAGGCTTCGGCATGGAGGCGCTGCCCGGCACGCCCGAGCAGTTCCGCGCCATGGCGCGTGCCGAGGCGAAACGCTGGGGCCCCATCATCCAGACCGCCGGGATCAAGCTGGACTGACGCAGGCCGCCGCCGGAGGGGAAGGGCGTTAGCGGCTGCGTCCTACCGGGTGCCGGGCATCAGGTGGCGACACTGCAGGGCTCGGGGGCTTTCGTCCCCGCCTTTGCATGGAGTGCCAACGCATGAACAACCCCAACACCTCCTCTTCGTCTTCTTCAGCACCCCGCATCCTCATGGTGCTCACCTCGCACGACCGCCTGGGCGACACCGGCAAGAAGACCGGATTCTGGCTCGAAGAATTCGCCGCCCCGTACTACGTCTTCAAGGACGCGGGCGCCACCATCACCCTGGCATCCCCCCAAGGCGGCCAGCCGCCGCTGGACCCCAAGAGCGACGACGAAAGCGCCCAGACCGACGCCACCCGCCGCTTCAAGGCCGATGCCGACGCGCAGAAGCAGCTGGCTTCCACCGTGCCGCTCGCCAGCGTCGATCCCGAAGAATTCGACGCCGTGTTCTACCCCGGCGGCCACGGCCCGCTGTGGGACCTGGCCGAAGACGCCCGCTCCATCACCCTGATCGAAAAGACGTTCGCCGCCCAGAAGCCCCTGGCCCTGGTCTGCCACGCCCCCGGCGTGCTGCGCCACACCAAGGCGCCCGGCGGCGAGCCCCTCGTCAAGGGCCGCAAGGTCACGGGTTTCACCAACACCGAGGAAGAGGGCGTGCAGCTCACGAAGGTGGTGCCCTTCCTGGTCGAAGACATGCTCAAGGCGAATGGCGGCGAATACGCCAAGGGCGCCGATTGGGCGCCGTTCGTGCTGACCGATGGGAAGCTGGTGACGGGGCAGAACCCGGCGTCGTCGGAACCGGCGGCTGAGGCGTTGCTGCAGTTGTTGAAGTAATGCGGCCGCTGGGTTGTGTTTTAAATGAGCGCCAACGCTTCAGGGGAAGCGCTGGCGCTATGGTCGGATGGCTTTGCGCGCTGCTGCTGATTTTGTGACGCCTACGAACGGTGGGCTTGAATGGGGCAGTCGGCCAATACGGGCTGACCTTAGTCGCGCTGCTTATGCGTGCGGAGGTTGGCTTTGCCGCAATTGCGGGTGCTCGTATCCATTGTCTGGTGCGGTCTGAGACCAAGTGGTCATGGATTGAGGACGCCACGCCTTGTCCGTAAAGTCGTTGCAAAAGACGTTGCCGCCATAGCGCTCAAAAGGTATCTGTTCCTTCCGCCAGTGCGCTCAAACGCTCGGTAAGCTGCAGCTTCGCCTTGGCATTTACGGTGCGCTTCTCGCTCTCGGGCTTGACTGGCTTAGGCGTCGGTAGTTGTGCAATGGCTTTCGCACATTGAGCCTGCCAATCGGCGTAAACGCGGGTTAGCTGCTCGTTGCTCACCTGAACCACGTCTTCGTACGTGAAGGTGGAAGGCCGGAGAAAACCAAAAACTGCGCGAAACAGGTCGTCGTCACTGAGCTGTCTCTGAACAGTAGACTGCAGCAATGCGAGGCGAATGGCTGCATTCGCCTCTACCGCTGATCTCAGCTCATTGATTTCGCTGCTTTCCAGATAGCAGTCGCGGATGACCCGGTTCACGATAAGGTATAGGCGAGCAACCTTGGCTGCTTGGCGGACACGCGCGGCGCAAGTTCTTCGATTTGCACGCGGCGAACCAAAGCCAGATCGCCGAGGTCGCGCTGCAGCAGTTCGCGCGGGTCTACGAGATCGAGCGTGAGGTCAAGGAGATTGCGACCGATCAGCGCCAAACCATCCGGCAACAACAAACGAAGCCGCTGCTTGATGCCTTGCACCAGTGGATGGTGCTGCAACGCCAGAAGGTGCCGGAAGGCTCGGCAAGCGCCAAAGCGCTGGACTACAGCTTGCGGCGCTGGGAGGCTTTGACCCGGTTCGTCGATGACGGACAGCTGCCCGTGGACAACAACTGGATCGAGAACCAGATTCGGCCGATTGCCATTGGCCGCAACAACTGGCTCTTTGCGGGCAGCCTACGAGCTGGTCAGAGGGCAGCAGCCGTCATGACGCTCATCCAGTCAGCACGACTCAATGGGCATGATCCCTATGCGTATCTCAAGGACGTTTTGGCTCGCTTGCCGACGCAACGGGTTAGCCTGGT